>JBECKZ010000026.1:0-21231 GCA_040235555.1 Thiohalomonadales bacterium
TGTGTCAGTGCCGGCAATACCGGCGCATTAATGGCGACCGCACGTTTTGTTTTAAAAACCCTGTCAGGCATCGATCGTCCCGCCATTTGTACCATTTTACCCACGGTAACCGGTCACACCCACGTACTGGATCTGGGGGCGAATATCGATTCCACGGCGGAACACCTGTTTGAATTCGCCGTAATGGGCTCGGTACTGGCGCGTGCGGTGGATAACAATCCAAACCCCAGTGTCGGCCTGCTGAATATTGGTGAAGAAGAGATTAAGGGTAACGAGCAGGTCAAACAGGCAGCACGTCTGCTGAGCGAAAGCGATCTGAACTATACCGGTTTTGTCGAGGGCGACGGGATTTACCTGGATCCGCCGGACGTGGTGGTCTGCGATGGCTTTATTGGTAATGTCATGCTCAAGACCAGTGAAGGTGTCGCAAAAATGTTCGTGCATTATCTGAAACGAGAATTTCGCCGCAATATTTTCAGCAAGCTTGCTGCATTGATCGCTATGCCGGTATTGAAGTCATTCGGCAAACGCCTTGATCCCCGCGCCTATAACGGTGCGAGTCTGCTGGGTCTGCAGGGTATTGTGGTCAAGAGTCATGGCAGTGCCGATGAATATGCCTTCGGCAAGGCAATCCTGGTTGCGCGCACCGAGGCCATTAAAAACGTGCCACGATTGATCAGTGATCAACTTGAGGCTCACCTGAACAGAAAGGAAGCGAGTTGATTTACTCACGCATCACAGGCACGGGTTCCTATTTGCCGGAAAAAATTCTGACGAATCATGATTTGGAAAAGATGGTGGATACGTCAGATGAATGGATTACTGAGCGTACCGGTATCAAAAAACGCCACATTGCAGCGGATAATCAAACCACTTGCGACCTGGCGGAGCAGGCGGCACGCGCAGCAATGGATGCAGCCGGGGTCAAACATAGCGATATTGATTTGATCATTGTTGCTACGACGACACCGGATCGGATCTTTCCCAGTACCGCCTGCCTGTTGCAGGAACGCCTGGATATTCACGGTTGTGCGGCATTTGATGTGCAGGCAGTATGTACCGGGTTTGTCTATGCATTATCGGTGGCGGACAAGTTTGTACGTGCGGGCGATGCCAAATGTGCCCTAGTGGTAGGTGCAGAAACCCTGTCGCGGATCATGAACTGGAAAGATCGCTCTACCTGTGTGTTGTTTGGTGACGGCGCTGGCGCGGTGGTGCTGCAGGCCAGTGAGGAGCCGGGCATACTCTCCACACACCTGCATGCCGACGGTGCATATAAGGAGTTACTCACGGTGCGTGCCGGGATTTCGGAACATCCTGAACTGATTATGCAAGGCGAGGGTACCATCGTCATGCAGGGCAACGAAGTCTTCAAAATGGCCGTGAATACACTGGGTCGCATCGTGGATGAAACCCTGGCAAAAAATAAACTGAAAAAATCCGATGTGCACTGGCTGGTGCCGCATCAGGCCAATATCCGGATCATCGCAGCGACGGCAAAAAAACTCAAAATGAACATGGATCACGTCGTCGTTACCGTCGATGAACATGGCAATACCTCGGCGGCTTCAATTCCGCTGGCGCTCGACCAGGCCGTACGCGATGGCCGTATCCAACATGGCGAAACGTTATTACTGGAAGCCTTTGGTGGTGGTTTCACCTGGGGTTCCGCGCTATTAAAATTTTAAGGGTGTAATATGAAGTCAGGATTTGTTTTTCCCGGTCAGGGATCACAGTCTATTGGTATGATGAATGGTCTTGCCGAGGCATTTCCGTTAGTAAAAGAAACTTTCAACCAGGCCTCCTCTGCATTGGGATATGACTTATGGCAAGTGGTCACGGAAGGCCCGGAAGACAAACTTAACAGCACCGATGTCACACAGCCGGCGATGTTAAGTGCGGGTGTCGCAACATGGCGTGTATGGTTGGCACAGGGCGGTACTGAACCGAGCATGATGGCGGGACACAGTCTGGGCGAATACACGGCGCTGGTATGTGCCGGTGCAATCGCGTTTGAGGATGCAATCAAACTGGTGGCGGCGCGTGGACGATATATGCAGGAAGCTGTGCCTAAAGGGACAGGTGCCATGGCAGCTATCCTTGGTCTCGAGGATGCCGAGGTCATTGCTGTCTGTGATCAGGCAGCGCAAGATGAGATTGTGCAGGCAGTGAACTTTAATTCGCCAGGCCAGGTTGTGGTGGCGGGCAACAAGGCAGCCGTGGAACGCGCCACGGAGATTGCCAAACAAAAAGGCGCCAAGCGCGCGGTGGTTCTGCCGGTGAGCGTACCGTCCCATTGTCAATTAATGAAACCCGCGGCGGACAAACTGGCAGCGGATTTAACTAAGATCACAATTCATCAGCCTGCGATTCCCGTCATCAACAATGTCGATGTCAAAACCCAGGTGGAACCGGATGCAATTCGGGATGCCTTGGCGCGACAGTTGTATCAACCGGTTCGTTGGGTCGAAGTGGTGCAGGTCATGGTACAGAACGATATCAAGAATATTATTGAGTGTGGTCCAGGCAAGGTGTTGGTCGGTTTGAATAAGCGTATTGATAAATCAGTAACACACGCAGCCATAACAGATGCGGATACTTTAACTGCATGCCTCAGCAACAGATAAGGGAAGGAAATGACTATGCTACTGGAAAATGAAATTGCCTTTGTCACTGGCGCCAGTCGGGGTATCGGTCAGGCGATCGCTACGGAACTGGCCACCCAGGGTGCCACAGTCATTGGTACCGCCACCTCGGCAAAGGGGGCAACCGCGATTAGCGATTACCTGCAAAAACACGGCGCGAAAGGTGTCGGTATGGTCTTGGATGTTACCGATCAGACGAGTGTGGAAAAAGTTGTTGCGGATATCGAGGCCCAGTTTGGTACCGTCAGCATCCTGGTCAATAACGCCGGTATTACCCGCGATAATTTGCTGATGCGGATGAAAGAAGAGGAATGGGACGCGATTATGCAGACCAATCTGACCTCCCTGTTCCGTGTCACCAAGGCCTGCCTGCGCAGCATGATGAAGGCACGCCGTGGCCGAATTATCAGTATCGCTTCAGTCGTTGGTGTTTCCGGCAATGCCGGGCAGGCCAATTATTCAGCCGCCAAGGCTGGCGTTATTGGTTTCACCAAATCCCTGGCACGCGAAGTCGGATCACGCGGGATTACTGCTAATGTGGTAGCCCCCGGATTTATCGATACTGACATGACTCGCGAGTTGCCTGAGGCACAAAAGCAGGCGCTGCTGAACCAGATTCCGCTTGATCGCCTGGGTACGCCGGAAGAAATCGCCCATGCGGTGAGTTTCCTGGCTTCACCCGGTGCGGCCTATATCACGGGTGAGACCATTCACGTAAATGGCGGGATGTACATGGCTTGAACTGATAAGCTACTGATATTCCAGTAATAAATTGCGAACGATTGGGCGTTATTTGCACGGTAAAATTGTAGATTCCCCTGCAAGTTTCCAATAAAATAGCCGCCCAGCGTTCATCTAGAACGAAATTATTTGGAGGAAGAAATCGCATGAGCAGTGTTGAAGAACGCGTCAAGAAAATTGTGGTCGAGCAATTGGGCGTTAAGGAAGAAGAAGTCAAAGAAGACGCTTCATTTGTCGATGATTTGGGGGCGGATTCTCTGGATACAGTGGAATTGGTTATGGCACTGGAAGAGGAATTCGAAACGGAAATTCCTGATGACGAAGCCGAAAAAATTACCACTGTAAGACAAGCAATTGACTACATCAATTCGCACGCCGTTTAAGTTCTTACAGCAAGTCTCCGGCCGCAACCTGTACGTGTGTGGTTGCGGCCTTTTAATTTCCGAATCGCTCACTTAGGAGGCCAGCCTTGTCCAAGCGTCGCGTCGTGATCACCGGCATAGGAATGGTGTCGCCCGTTGGATTGGATGTGAAAACATCCTGGGAATCTATCCTGGCCGGGAAAAGCGGTATCGCTCCGATTACTCATTTTGATGTCTCAGACTTCGCAGTCCGCTTCGGTGGCTCGGTGAAAGGCTTTGATGTATCGACCATCATGAGCAGCAAGGATGCGCGCAAGATGGATACCTTTATCCATTACGGAATGGCTGCAGCAGTTGAGGCCATTTCAGATTCCGGTCTGGAAATTACCGAGGCCAACGCCGAACGCATCGGCGTAGCCATTGGTTCCGGCATTGGTGGCCTGGGTACCATCGAAAAGAATTACGAGGCTTACAGCGCAGGCGGTCCGCGCAAGATTTCACCCTTTATTATCCCCGCCACGATCATCAATATGATCTCAGGACATGTCTCGATCCGCTATGGTCTTAAAGGACCAAATATCGCCCTGGTGACGGCCTGTGCCACAGCAACCCATAGTATTGGTGATGCTGCGCGCATCATTGAGTATGGTGATGCAGACGTGATGGTGGCGGGTGGTGCGGAAATGGCGACAACGACTTTAGGCCTTGGTGGTTTTGCTGCCGCACGTGCCTTATCCACGCGCAATGACGATCCGCAGACCGCAAGTCGGCCCTGGGACAAGGACCGTGATGGATTTGTGCTAAGCGATGGCGCCGGCGTGGTGGTGTTGGAAGAGTATGAATCTGCCAAGCAACGTGGTGCTAACATTTACGCGGAGATCATTGGTTATGGCATGAGCGGCGATGCCTACCACATGACTTCACCTTCAGAAGGCGGTGATGGTGCCAAACGCTGCATGCAATATGCCATGCGTAATGCCAGCATTAATCCGGATCAGGTGAATTACATTAATGCCCACGGTACCTCAACCCCGGCGGGTGATGTTGCCGAAATTTATGCTGTGAAAGGTGCCTTTGCAGATCACGCAACTAAAGTCGCGATGAGCTCGACCAAGTCCATGACTGGCCATTTGCTCGGTGCCGCCGGTGGTATCGAAACGATCTTCACGGCCCTGGCGATTCGTGACCAGGTAGCGCCACCTACCATTAATATTTTCAATCAGGACCCTGAGTGTGATCTTGACCTGGTGCCGGGCAGTGCACGGCAAATGAAGATCGATGTGGCCTTATCCAATTCTTTTGGATTTGGTGGCACCAACGGTACGCTGGTGTTGCGTAAAATTTAAGTTTCATTCACCCGTCAGGAAATACCAGGGTGACGCTTCCATCCAGAAATACGCTCAGCAAGACATTCAATCAACGTTTTGATCTGTTTTCTCTGGTGCGCAGTGATACCCGGCATTATCCATATTTGCTGGAAAGTACTGCGCGCCAGGTTCAACAGCAGAATCAAACCTCGCGTTACGATATCCTGCTTTGCCATCCACAACAGACATTACGCAAAACCTGCGATGGTGCACTTGAACTCAATGGCGAGGCTTATCCTGGTGAAGCGTTTCTACCTTCCCTGGATCAACTCTGGCGTGAACAACGTCAGCAGATAAATTTGCAATCTGATTTACCCTTTTCCGGTGGCTGGTTCATCTACCTGGGTTATGAATTAGCAGGCGAGATTGAACCCAGCCTCAAACTTGCCAAAAGCGACAGTCAGTTTCCAATTGCGCAAGCCACACGTATTCCAGCAGCGATCATCTATGACCATGTTCAGGAGCAAACGATGATCGTGGTTGAGGCCGCGTATGCAACGCTCCTCAATGTGATCGAACAGGACTTGTTGGCATATGCTTCGTTCGAAGACGTGGATTCACAGTTATCCTGTTCGAACCTATCTGAGGATGATCCGCAATTATATCTCAACAATACCCGAAAAGTGCTCGATTACATTCGCGATGGCGATGTCTTCCAGGTGAATCTGTCGCGGCAGTGGCAAGGGAAGGTGGATGGAACGCATGCGGCTTTTGTGCTGTTTCAGCGTCTGCGTCAGTGTAATCCTGCACCATTCGCCGGTTTTGCCGAACTGGCAGAAGGTGAGATCATCAGTTCATCTCCGGAGCGGTTGATCAGGGTGCAAGGTCAAAAAATAGAAACCCGTCCGATTGCCGGCACGCGCCCACGCATGCAAACCCAACAACAGGACACTTTTATCCAGGACGAGCTCATTCAGCATCCCAAGGAGCGTGCCGAACACGTGATGCTCATCGATCTGGAACGCAATGACCTGGGTCGTTTGTGTGTACCGGGAAGTGTCAAGGTTGATGAGATGATGGTGATTGAATCCTATGCCCATGTACATCACATCGTCTCCAATGTGCATGGGCGGCTAAGGCCGGACGTGTCACCGGGTGAGGTGATTGCGGCGGTGTTTCCGGGTGGCACCATTACCGGCTGTCCCAAGGTGCGTTGCATGGAAATTATTGCCGAGCTGGAACAGTGCGTACGTGGACCCTATACCGGATCATTTGGTTATCTCAATCATAACGGTGATATGGATCTGAATATCCTCATTCGGACGATCAGTATTGAACGGGATCAGTTGCGGCTGCGCACCGGTGCCGGGTTAGTGGCAGATTCTGATCCGGAACATGAACTGGCGGAAACGCGTGCCAAGGCGAAAGGTTTGCTGTTGGCAATCCAGGGACAATGAGACGATACAAAATGCCGACCTGCCTGATTAACGGACACTCATCAGAGCTCATCAGTAGCTATGACCGTGGCTTGCTGTATGGTGACGGCCTGTTTGAAACCATGGCGGTAGTGGATGGGATGGTGCCCTTATGGCAATTGCATCTTGATCGCTTACACCGCGGGTGTGAAAAACTTCATTTAGCCTGTCCGGCGCCGAACGAGTTACAGCAGGAAGTTGAACAACTGGCCAGCAAGTCGGATCGTGCAATAATGAAGCTGATACTGACTCGCGGCGTTGGCGGCCGTGGCTATCTGTCGCCACCGGTTCCTGCCCCAACAAGAATCCTGCAATTTCACCCCTGGCCGGAGTTACCGCGTTCGAATTGGGAAACCGGGATTAAGGCCATCTTTTGTGCGCAGCGTCTGGCTCGACAACCGGTGCTGGCCGGTATCAAACATCTAAACAGACTAGAGCAGGTCTTGGCCCGTGCAGAATGGCAGGATCCAACCATCCAGGAAGGACTGTTGGCAAACACGGAGGGGGACATCATCGAGGCCGTCAGTCATAATTTATTTATTGTGAAAGAAAATGGCCTGGTGACACCGGACTTGCAGTTTTGTGGTGTGGCGGGTGTCATGCGTGAATATATTTTGAAACTGGTGATGGAAAAAGGGATTTCCGTGCAGATCGCTACCCTTAGTCGCCAGGATGTGCTGGCGGCTGAAGCGGTTTTTTTGTGCAATAGCGTACATGGCATCTGGCCAGTTTGTGAATTGGACGGTAAACACTATCAACAGAATGATTTAGTGTATGCGTTACGCGACGCTGTTGCGCAGATGATTCCTTATCCCTGACCCGTTGTATGCGTAAGATATTTTATTTAATCGTGATTCTAGCTGCGGCCACAACTGTGTGGTTTGGGTATGATGTCAGCCGTTTCTTTTCCAGCTCAATTGCAGTACCGCCGGCTGGGGTTGATTTCGAGGTCCAACATGGCAGTAACCTGACTCGCGTTGCCCGGCAACTGGCGGAACGGGGTCTCCTGTCGAGACCTCGCTATTTGGTGTGGTATGCGCACTGGATTCGGCATAATACGAAAATCAGTGTCGGCGAATACCATATCGAGCCGGGAACGACTCCCGAGGGACTGTTAAACCAGTTACTGGAAGGCAAGGTTATCCAGTATTCCATCACCCTGGTGGATGGTTGGACCTTTGCGCAGGCCATGGAGGTAGTACAACACAATCCCTATCTCATCCACCGTCTGGAAGGGTTGGATAACGATGCCATCATGGCGAAGCTGGGTCATCCGCGGCAACACCCGGAAGGCCGTTTCATGCCGGATACCTATAATTTTCCCCGTGGTCTGACGGATATTGCCTTTTTACAACGCGCGTACGATGCGATGCAGGGCTATCTGGAGAAGGCCTGGCAAACGCGTGATGTTGGACTGCCTTTGAAGAGTCCCTATGAAGCACTGATCCTTGCGTCGATTGTGGAAAAAGAAACGGGGCTTGCATCAGAGCGACGGGCCATAGCTGGTGTCTTTATTCGTCGAATGTTAAAACACATGCGCTTACAAAGTGATCCCACCGTAATTTATGGCATGGGCGACAGTTATAAAGGTAATATTCGCCGGCGCGACCTGAATAACGATACTCCCTACAATACCTATAAACATACCGGGCTACCGCCCACTCCAATAGCCCTACCAGGACGAGAAGCCATCAATGCAGTGATGCATCCAGAAGAAGGAGATTCCCTGTATTTTGTATCGCGCGGAGATGGCAGCCATAAATTTTCTGCCACGCTTGAAGAACACAACCGCGCAGTGATTAAATACCAGCTCAAAGGCAAGGCCAAACCGTTTTCATCCTTTCAACCTGCAGACACGAGTAAATAATATTGACACGAGGTAAGTTCATTACGCTCGAGGGGGGCGAGGGCGCAGGCAAGAGTAGCAATATTCCCTTTATCGAAACCTATCTGCGCGAGCGCGGTATCAATTTGCTGATGACCCGTGAACCTGGCGGGACCCCATTATCTGAGCGCATTCGTGAAATCCTGCTCGACAAACAGGAACAGCACATGACCAGCGATACAGAATTGCTGCTCATGTTCGCCGCACGTGCCCAGCACCTGGAACAGGTGATCCTGCCAGCCCTGGCCAATGGGCAATGGGTTATTTGTGATCGGTTTACCGATGCGACCTATGCCTATCAGGGTGGTGGTCGTGGTATTGCCGGTGAACGTATCGGTATCCTCGAACAGTGGGTACAGGGAGAGTTTCGCCCGGACAAGACCCTGATTTTTGACCTACCGGTGGCTACGGGGCTGGCCCGCGCCGGTCAACGCAGTAGTCCTGACCGGTTTGAGCAGGAAAACCTTACATTTTTTGAGCGGGTGCGTAAGGCATATCTTCAGCGTGCCGAATTGGCACCCCAGCGTTATGCCATCATTGATGCGACACCGGAGTTGGCAGCAGTGCAAACTCAAATTGCGGCCATATTGGATAGCTTGCTGGAATAATTGATGCGCTACCCATGGACCCATGACCAATGGAATCAGTTGCAACAGCGTCGCCAGCAGCAGCGATTGCCTCATGCCCTGTTATTGGCTGGTCCACAGGGCCTGGGTAAGTTGGAATTTGCGCGGTGTCTGGCGCAAGGACTCTTATGTGAACAACCTGGGCCGGACGGCGTGGCCTGCGGTCAGTGTCGTGCCTGTGCCCGCTTTGTTGCTGCGACGCACCCGGACTTTTTGACCGTTGAGCCCGAAGAGCCTGGCAAGGCTATCAAGGTTGACCAGATCCGCGAGCTGATTAGCCAATTTAGTCTGGCAACCCACCAGGGTGGTTATCGCATTGCCATTGTTCAGCCGGCGGAGCAGATGAATCTGGCGGCGGCAAACAGTTTGCTCAAGACCCTTGAGGAACCGCCCGCCGATAGCCTGATGCTGCTTATCAGTGCTAGTCCAAGCCTGCTACCTGCCACTATCCTGAGCCGATGCCAGCGCCTGGATTTTGTCCCGCCATCTCATGCCCAGGCCCGAGATTGGCTAATAAACCAACATAAATTGCCGGCGGAAAAGGCAGAGGCTTTATTGGTGCTGGCCTGTGATGCGCCACTGACGGCACTTGCCCTGGAACAGGACACCGTCCTCGCTGAGCGAGAGGCTCTGTTTCGCAGTTTTACGGCCATAGCTCAGGGTCAGAGCGCCCTGGCTCAACTTGACCCGTGGCTAAAGCTGGCATTGCCCACGCCGATAAACTGGTTATCCAGCTGGATCAATGACTTAATCCGGCTGAAATCCGGTCTGCCCACGGCTGTGCGCAATCACGATTTTCGTGATGGATTGCAGAATCTGGCGCAGCGGGTAGACTTGAACGGACTATTTGAATTGCTGGATGAACTGAATGGTATTTTGCGTATCCAACGCAGCCCGTTGAATATGCAATTGCTCATGGAAGGAGTGTTGCTGCGCTGGCAGGCACTCAATGCAAATAAGGCCAACATTAGATAAGGAGTGGAGCATGGCCCAATTACCCGCGGGTTTGCCCGGAGGACGCCAAGGCATCCTGTCACTGACAATCAAAGATAAAAGTGCGCTATACGCTGCCTACATGCCCTTTATCAAAAACGGTGGCTTGTTTATTCCAACCAGCAAAAGCTATCAAATCGGTGACGAAGTATTCATGCTGCTGACCTTGATGGATGAAAAAGAAAAATTACCGGTCGCCGGCAAAATCGTCTGGGTTACACCCAAAGGTGCACAGGGAAATCGTGCTGCCGGTATCGGTGTTCAGTTCAGCGAACAGGATGGCGGCAGTGCACGCACCAAGATCGAAACCTACCTTGCCGGCGCATTGAAGTCAGATCGGCAGACTCACACAATGTAGCGAATCCAGTCAATTTACTATTGCACAAGTTAATACGGCGTTATCATAGCGCCGTTTTTTATTTTTTAGCATTCGAGGTTATACATGTCTTCCCTGCTGGTTGATTCCCATTGCCATCTGGATCGTCTGGATCTGACACCGTTCAACGGTGAGCTGGAGGGCGCATTGGAAAATGCCCGCGAGCATGGAGTGGGGCACATGTTGTGTGTCTGTATCGATCTGGAACATTTCCAGGATGTCCTGGCACCGGCGCAGCAACACGATAATATTTTTGCCTCTGTGGGTGTGCATCCTAATGAGCGGGAAGGCCAGGAACCGGATGTCACCACACTCGTGGATTTGGCCAGTGATCCCAATGTCATTGCTATAGGCGAAACCGGACTCGATTATTTTCGCAATGAAGGTGATCTGGAGTGGCAGCGTGATCGTTTTCGCACCCACATTGCCGCGGCCAAACAGTCAGGTAAACCGTTGATCATCCATATGCGCGAAGCCACAACAGATACCTTGCGGCTGATGCGTGAGGAGGCCGCTGGTGATATTGGCGGAGTGATGCATTGTTTCGCCGAAGATTGGGATGCAGCCAAGGCAGCATTGGATCTGGATTTTTATATTTCCTTCTCCGGGATCGTCACTTTTAAGAGTGCCAACACGTTGAAGGAAGTGGCCAGGCAGATCCCGTTGGACAAGATGTTAGTGGAAACGGATTCGCCGTACCTGGCGCCGACGCCGTATCGCGGTAAATCCAACCAGCCTGCCTATGTCAAATTCGTCGCAGAACACATCGCCGCTTTGCGTAATACCAGCCTGGAGGCGATCAGCGAGGCCACCACGGAAAACTTCTTCCGTTTGTTCAAACACGCAAAATAAACCGACAGGCCATTAATCGGCAGAGTTTGTCTGACCCTGAATGCCATTTTCCAGGACATAGGCCTCAAAGCCGTAGGCATTCAGCAGGTATACAGCGCAACTGCTGCGATGGGCATTATCGCAATACACAATGTACGGGCGATCCTTTGCCAACTGGGATAAAGACTCGCGCAAACGATAAAGCGGGATGTTAATGCTTTCTGTAATAGCGGACTGGTAATGTTCTTCGGGTTGACGTACATCCAGCCAGAGTGGATTACGCAAATACATTTGTTCAGCCTGCACCAGATTAATCGTTTCCACTACCGGTAGTTTCAATAGATCGTCAAAATCTTCTTTCGACAGGCGCAACAGTATTCCGTCACTTTTCATGATGACCGTGGCATTGCGTGGTTCGTTGCTGAGCAAGGCATCTTCACCAAATCCCTGTCCAGCTGTAAGTTCGGCAATGACAGTATCTTCCATGTTCTTGCTGCGCAAGACAGTACACGTGCCATACTGGATCAGATAGAAATAATCTCCTTCATCACCCTGCAGAAAAATCACGTCATGCTCTCGTACGGGATGTTTCTGTAGTTTTTGGAACATAGTTTGAATTTTAATCGGGGGGATACGTTGAAATACTGGTGACTGTAGCATGCACGCCATCCAGTCGTCCGGGTCATACTCCACCGAATCAATCTCAATCTCATCAACGACATAACCACTGTACGGATTCCAGGTTAACAGAATATCCATCAGGTTGCGGTCGATGATGACGAGTTCCACTTCGCTAACCGCGATAGCGCTGAAAAGTCGGGGTTGATGAGGATCGACCGGCATGAGCGCCTGTTCCGTACCTGCTTCTACAGTTAAGCGTTCTTCGGTATTGCTCAATTCAATTGTGCCACGCAGTAAATAAAGAATATGTCTGTCAAGATCGCCGATTGAAAATAATTTGCATCCTGCCGGGTAGGTGATGCAACGTGCGTGCTTGGCCAGTTCCTGCTGGCGTTCCGGGTCAAGCGAATAGATAGGCACAAACTCGCTGATCTGTGCCGCACTTGGTGAAGGAAACCGAGGAGTGGATTTGTGTGCAAGTCCCATTGCATGAGCCCATCTGATCCGATGAATCCGTTATCGGCGTGAGTACGCGATGACTTAAATAATACGTCTAAACCTGAGCGGTAGTAGTGCCATATATGTAACTTATTGTTTTGGTATTGGCCGTGGACGTCTGTCTTCGCCTACTGCGACGTAAGTAATAGTTGCGGTTGCAACTTTGTGACATTCTTCCACACCACGATGCCGCTGGGCATAGGCCTCCAGAACGATTTGTATGGATGTGGTGCCGGTTTTAAGCAGTCGAGCATAGATACTGATCAAGTCACCGACGAATACTGGTTTGAGAAATGTGAAATCCCTCACAGAGACAGTGACAACACGTCCGTCGGCTCGTCGAATTGCCAGGTTGCTACCGGCAATATCCACCTGTGACATCAACCAGCCGCCAAAGATATCGCCAGCAGCATTCGTATTAGCGGGCATGGCCAGGACCCGAATCTCAGGTGTCGTGTCGGTGGGCAAGGTATCGAAGCTGTCTTTCATTTAGTGGCCTTCGTACATCTGATTAATCTGGTCAAGATACCTGTCCATGATTTGCTGACGTTTAAGTTTCATGGTGGGTGTCATTAATCCGTTTTCCACGCTCCAGGTCTCAAGTGTGATGTAGACCCGATAGATTCTTGCGTAGCCGGGAAAACCTGTCATTAATTCATGTACGCGCTCAAGCACATAATTGTGCACGCTGGGATGATTCAGCATGTCTTCTTCTTTGGTGACACCGAGTTGCGCAGCCAGCTTTTGCCATTCCTCTTGATTGAATACGACCAAGGTAGAGAGATATGGTTTTCGTTCGCCGAGCACCAACACCTGTTCAAACAGCGGGTCTTCACAGATAGCCATTTCCAGATTGGCAGGTGGGAGTTTTTCGCCATTTGATAGCACCAGGATTTCTTTTAAACGTCCGGTAATGTAGATATGATCATGTTCAATACGCGCCTTGTCACCGGTATGCAGCCAGCCGTCAGGATCGATGGCTTTACGAGTGGCTTCATCCTGATTCCAATAGCCCATCATCACACAGGGTCCACGTGCCAGCAGTTCGCTGTCTTCCCCGAGTTTGACTTCGATACCGGGCAGGACCTGACCCACACTGTCTGGTTCATTGTCTTCCAGTTTGTTGGTACTGATGACCGGGCTGGCTTCGGTTAGACCGTACCCCTGTGAAATCGTCACACCTAATCCTATAAAGGTACGTGCAATATCATAACCGAGTGGTGCACCACCGCTAACGGCAAGTCGCAGTTTTCCACCCAGTTTGCGGGTGATTTTATGTGCAACCAGGAAATTCAAAATTGGCCAGAGGAATAGCCTGGGGTGCCAGTTTTGTTTACCTTGCTGGTAAAGGAATCGATACCAACCAACATTGACCGTCAGGTTAAACAAGGCGCGGGCAAAAGCCGGTTTGTCTTCTAACTGGGTTTTGATTTTGTTATAAACCCGTTCAAAGATGCGTGGTACAGTAATTAACGCTGTTGGTTGGTTCAAAATGAGGTCTTCCGCCAGTTTTTCGATTGAACGCGCATACGATACCTTGCAGCCACATATCATCGGCAGATAGTAACCAGCGGTTCGTTCCAGCATGTGTGATAAGGGTAGAAAGGAGAGGAATTCATCCTCTGGATAGACATGCACATTTTGGATGCCGGCATGGACATCCCAGAAAATATTCTGATGACTGAGCATCACACCTTTAGGTTTACCCGTGGTGCCGGAAGTGTAGACAATTGTCGCCAGGGATGATTTATGCACCTGGAGTTCACGCAGGGGATAGCGTACTGTCGCATCCGGTAACCAGTTGTCCAGATAAACCAGGCGTGGTTCGTCCGGATCGTTTACCTCTTCCATGCACACAACACGTTGTAACGATGATAGATTCTTGGAATGCGATTTGAATGCCTGCCATTGTTTTTCTGTTTCTATCAGGATGGTCCGAATTTGGGCATCATTAATGATGTAACTGATGTTGTCAGCGCGGTCATTGGTGTACAAGGGGACAACAATGAGCCCGGTGCCAAGGGCGGCTTGTTCATACATGACCCAGGTAGGACAATTACTAACCATGAGTCCTACACGATCACCGGGACCAAGATTTTCTGCTTGTAAGGCAGCCTGCCAGCGTGCAACATGATCGGCCATGTCTGACCAGGTGAGATCCTGCCAGGTCTGTGTATTTGTATCAAAATAATGATACGCAATCCGGTCAGGCGAACGGCGAACCCGGGTACAAAAGAGTTGCGAAAGATTGGTTATTTCTGATAGCGGGATGAGTTCATCTGCGGTGGACATAGTTACTCTGCTGCATTGTTTTCGAGAAGTTGCCAGCCTTCATCTGCGGCAAAACGCGGACCATAACGCTGTTGCAGGTGTTCCAGCATTTTCAATAACTGTGCCGTGCCACGATAGTGAATATAGTGGAATGGACCACCACGGAAGGGGGCGAAGCCGGTACCAAAAATCACGCCGCCATCTGCCAGGTCTTCAGTGCTTACCACGCCATCGCGTAAACAGGCCACGGCTTCATTGAGCAGGCGCAGAATCAACCGATCCTGAATGTCTACCGGTGGGGTATAGGCTTTGGCTGGCAGATCCTTCTGGGGTTTGCCATCCTTGAAACGATAAAAACCCTGGCCAGATTTTTTCCCAAGCTGACCCTTGTCGACCAGCTTTTGTAATTGTTCCGGTACCTCGATTGTCATGTGTTGAGACAGATTTCTTGCTACGTGCAGGCAGATATCCAGCCCAACTGTGTCCGCCAGTTCGATCGGTCCCATCGGCATGCCAAAATCCGTGGCGGCATCATCGATAACTTTCAGCGGGATGCCTTCCTGTGCGAGCGTTACTGCTTCAATCAGATAGGGCATCAGGATGCGATTTACCAGGAAACCTGGTGTGCTGCTGACCGGCAAGGGCAGTCGATCGATCTTGCGGGTGAATGCGGCAGCGGTATTGGCAACGCCGGTGTCAGTAGTGGGGCTTTGTACGATTTCGACCAGTGGCATCAGTGCTACCGGGTTGAAAAAATGCAGGCCAACCAGGCGTGGCGGTTGTTGCAGCACGCTACTGATTTCATCGAGGGGAATACTCGAAGTATTGGTTGCCAGAATGGCATCAGGTTTGACAACGGGTTCGATGGACTTGAATAACTCACGTTTGACATCAACGTCTTCGAAGATCGCCTCGATGATGACATCGGCTCGCGACAAACCGTTACCCTTGGGGTCCGGGATCAACCTGTCCATGGCATCCGTGATCAATAGCCGATCCTTGAGCCGTTTTTGAAAGAGTTTATACGCACGCTTCATGACATTGGCCAGGGCCTCGTGCTTTTGATCCTGCAGAGTGACACGAAAACCACGTAAGGCACACCAGGCCGCGATGTCACCACCCATGACGCCCGCGCCTATAACGTGCACATGGCTTGCCGTAAAATCATCCGCCTTGCCCAGGGCCTTGAGTTGCTCCTGCAGGAAAAAGACCCGGATGAGATTTTGCGCTGTACGCCCGACAATGAGATGGGCCACGGATTGGGCCTCGTGCTCCAGCATCAGTTTGGGATCATCGTAATGCTGAACCCAGAGATCGATTAGGGAATAGGGTGCAGGATAGTGTGAGCGCGGTGCCTTGGCTGCGACTTTTTTATAAAACAGCTTGGCCAATAATGGACGAATCTGTTTGTGACTGGCGAGGCGTTTCCACAATGGCAGCTCTGTTGGTTTAGGAGGCTGCTTGATGATGCCACGCGCTGCATTTAACAGATGACGTCTGGGCACGGCATAATTTACCAGCCCGAGTTTCTGTGCCGCGCGGGCAGACAGGCTTCTCCCAGTTAGCATCATGTCCATGGCAGACAGCACACCCAGAAGACGGATTGAGCGCAGAGTCCCACCAAATCCGGGATGAATCCCCAGGCGGACTTCCGGCAGACCGAGGCGGGTTTTGGGATCGTTGTCCGCAACACGATAGCGGCAGGCCAGGGCCAGTTCCATTCCACCACCCAAACAGTAACCGTGAATCAGTGCGATGGTGGGGCAACTCAGAGACTCGAGGCGATTGAAAATCGCATGCCCACGATGAATAGCCTGAAGTGCTGCCTCTTCATTTTCAAACGAGGTGAATTCCTTAACGTCGGCACCGGCAATAAAGCCGCTTGCCTTGTCTGACATTATCACGACCGCACGCGGGACATTTTTCTCCAGTGCTTCCAGTATATCGCTGAATTCACTGAGGATGGCAGCGGAGAGGACATTGGTAGCGCTATCGGCCTTATCCAGATGCAACCACACAATGCCGGTGGGATCGGTTTCGATTTTCCAGTGTTGATAGTCCTGACTCATGCCATTCTCCCTACACACGCTCGACTAACATGGCACCACCCTGACCACCACCGATACACAGACTGGCGATACCACGCTGGGCCTGATTACGTTTGAGTACATCAAGAAGATGTAGCACGATGCGTGCGCCACTGGCACCGACTGGATGACCGATACTGACACCACCACCATCGACATTGAGTCGTTCCTGATTCAGCGCGCCTAATGCGCCATTTAATCCCAGTTCCTCCGTGCAATAGGTGTCTTCCTCCCAGGCGGCCAGGCAACCGAGAACCTGTGCTGCAAAGGCCTCGTTGATTTCCCAGTAATCGATATCATCGAACCCGAATTTGTGTCGCTTCAGAATCGGGGTGATGGCATGAACCGGCCCCAAGCCCATTTGTGCCGGTTCAAGTGCTGACCATTGGCTGTCGACGAGTTGACCGATGACGTTAAGATTGTAATCGTTGACAGCCTTTTCACTGGCAAGTAACAACAGTGCTGCACCGTCGGTGACTTGCGCACTGTTGCCGGCCGTGACCAGACCAAAAGGTTTGTCGAAGACGGGACGCAATTTAGCCAGCGCTTCCACGCTGGAATCGCGACGCAAACCATCATCATGGAGATAGACATTACCATTCGTGTCATACAACGGTTCGATCTCGTCGAGATGACCGTTGTCCTGCGCCTGTGCCAGGCGCATGTGACTGCGCGTAGCAAAGGTATCCATTTGTTCACGGGTGATGCCGAAGCGGTAGGCAAGGTTTTCCGCGGTTTGTCCCATTGACAGACCGACCACGGGGTCTGTCAGTCCACGTAGCAGACCAATGATAGGTTTGAGGTGTTTCGGTCGTAATTGACTAAACACCTTGATACGCTGCCCGAGTGTTTTTGCTGAATTCAATGTACCTAACCAGGTAACCATGGCATTGTTATACAAGACCGGTGCATGGCTCATGGATTCGACACCGCCAGCGAGAATCAAATCTGCGCGTTTACTGGCGATCTCCATGGCCGCACAATCCAGTGCCTGCATTCCCGATGCGCAATTGCGTTGAACTGTCCAGGCCGGAGTATCCTTGCCGATGCCCAGACGCAGGCCGATCACCCGGGCAATGTTTGCCTCATCGGCATTGGGCATGACACAGCCAAGAATGACTTCATCGATTGCAGGTGGCTCGAACGGTTGGCGTGACAAGAGGGCACGACCACAGTTCACAGCCAGATTTGCCGCGGGGAAAGGGCCGGGTTTGTTGCGAGCTTTAAGAAAAGGCGTGCGGCTGCCATCAACGATAAACACTGGACGTGAAGGTGTTCCACCGGTGCCGTCTTTGTGGCTCATGCTGGCGCTGTGGCTTGACGTTGATCGGGTCGCACTACTTGTCCGTTTTTTGCTTGCCGCTGCTTTCTTTTTTGTGGCCACGTGTTACTCCTGGGAAAAATTCAAATTGAAGTCATCGACCTGGATTACCTCCCAGCGTGCCTCTTCTGCTTCACGGATTAATCTGGCTTCATCTTCATTGAGGATATGCTGTTCCAGTGCGCGTTTTAGCATCTGCTCCATGATTTGAAATCCGGGTTGGTAGTCTTTTAATTCTTTTTTAAGGCGACGTTCGATGTGTTCTGCCTTGATGGTCTTCAGTAATGCATCTTCCAGCCGGGCAACTGTGTCTTGTTCATCGTCCGGCAGATACACACCCTCAGTCAGTCGATCCCGTGTCTGGCAAGGCATCAGTAATAATTCTGCGACCTGGTGACCCAATTTGTCTTTTGGTGGTTTGAAGCGTAGTCCCAGGGGAAAGATCATCAGACGTAGCCACAATGCAACCAAACGGTTGGGAAAATTCTGCAATAGCCCATCAATGGCAATTTGTATGCGGTAGAGAACCAGGTCCATACTCCAGCGCATCAGAGGGACATCATCTTTCAGACAGCCTTGCATTTCAAAGCGCTTGAGTACAGCCGTACCCAGGTACATGTAACTCAGGATATCGCCGAGCCTGGCGGATATCTTTTCCTTGCGTTTGAGACTTGCGCCTAACATCAGTAAGGTGGTGTCAGTCAGCACACCAAATGCAGCACTCATCCGTGTCAGTTTTTGATAATAACGTCGTACGGGCCGGCGTGCCGAGGTCCAGGCAAAGATGGCGCCACTCAAGCCATGTAAAAAACTACGCACGCTGTTACTCATATAAAAACGAATATGTCCGAACAGGGCGCGGTCAAAACGTTGCAGGGACATATTCCAGTCAGCCTCATCGAGCGCCGACATTTCTTCGAAGATAAACGGATGACTGCGAATGGCACCTTGACCAAATATGATCATGCTACGAGTCAGGATGTTGGCACCTTCAACAGTAATGCTAATCGGCAGCGCCTGGTAGGCCCGTCCCAGGATATTTCTGGGTCCGAGGCAAATTCCGGAGCCGCCCACGATATCCATCGCGTCGTTGACGACCTGACGCATGCCTTCGGTCAGATGGTATTTGACGATAGCGGAAATGACAGACGGCTTTTCACCCAGATCGATGGCCCCGGCGGTTAACACCCGCGCCGCATCCATCATGTAGGTGACACCACCAGTACGTGCCAGGGCCTCCTCAATGCCTTCAAAGCGACCGATGGGCATCTTGAACTGGCGGCGTACCCGGGCGTACGCACCAATGGCACGACTGGCCAATTTACCGGAACCGACGCTCAATGCCGGTAGTGAAATGGACCGGCCATCTGCGAGACATTCCATTAACATGCGCCAGCCCTGTCCGATGCGTTGCTGGCCACCAATGATGTAATCCATAGGAATAAAGACATCTTTGCCGCTATTGGGACCATTCATGAATACTATATTCAATGGCAGGTGACGTCGGCCAATATTGACGCCCGGGGTATCGGTGGGAATCATCGCGAGGGTCACACCTCGTTCTTCCTGATCGCCCAGCAAATGATCGGGGTCATAGAGTTTAAAGGCGAGACCTAGCAGTGTCGCTACCGGCCCGAGTGTAATATAACGTTTGTTCCAGGTCAGACGGATGCCCAGCACATCTTTGCGATCCTGAAAATCACCGCGGCATACAATACCGAAATCCGGAATGGCACCGGCATCGCTACCGGCCTCTGGATTGGTGAGGGCAAAGCAGGGGATCTCCTGACCTACGGCAAGACGTGGTAAGTAATACTCCTTCTGCTCAGGGGTGCCGTATTCCATCAGTAACTTACCTGGCCCCAGCGAGTTGGGAACCATGACGGTGACTGCGGCAGAGACACTGCGCGTGGAAATTTTCATGACCACTGTGGAGTGTGCCAGGGCGGAAAACTCCAGGCCACCGTAGGCGCGGGGAATGATCATGCTGAAAAATTTATTGTCCTTGATAAACTGCCAGACTTCCGGCGGTAAATCGTGTCGTTCATGGGTGATATGCCAGTCGTCCAGCATGGCGCACAATTGATTCACGGGCCCATCCAGGAACGCCTGCTCTTCCTCTGTCAGGCCAGGCAATTGTAATTTGCGTAGTTTGCGCCAGCGGGGTTTACCACTAAACAGCTCGCCATCCCACCAGACGGACCCGGCATCCAGCGCTTCCCGTTCGGTTTGTGACATACGCGGGCTGACCCGCTTGAACAGTTTAAGGACAGGTGATGAAATCCAACGCAGCCGCCAATCCTGACTAGCGGGTACTTGTGTATCATGATGGCTATCCATATCGGTTACCTTTTGGCCAATGTCGCATTCAATGGATCAAGGCGTATATTTTTTGACAATTTCTGATTGAGTGACGTTGCACTGGCTGACGCTTTATACAAAAGCGCTTGTGCGGTGGTGTCAGACACGAACTCCATCTCGTCTCCTTTGCAATTGTAGGGCTTTGGTTAGCCGTTATTGTTCTTATATATAGTAATTGTGATCTATATAACGGTAACTTGCTTGTTAAACTTGAGAGTAATTAAAAAATTTCTTGTTTAATTAACGTGTTAGCCTAGCAAGTTTAACAGCTTGTGCAAGATGTGATTGCGGCGTGTAAAAGTGCGGGGAGAATCGAACTCCGTGACCTCTCGCGGCACAAATGACACCTTTTTGCATAAGATGTTTATACAAATTCTCAGGTGGCGTTTCTGTATGCGTAAAGGTCACAATGCCGGAGATACGATCCAGGGCTTCGCTGCTGAGTAAACGGAGTTCGGGTGCCTGTTTGATTTCTTCGATCAGGAAACAGCTACGTTCGATGATCTCTGTTTCAATCTGTGGGATGCCGATTTCCAGCAATAAGGATAGGCTGGCATGCAGGGCGTGGATGCCTAACATATTCGGACTGCCGCATTCAAAACGTCGTGCGGTCTCGGTTACCTGCCATTGTTTACGCTGATAATCTCCAGAGTGTTCCAGCATGTGCCAGCCAAATTCATGCAGTTTGAGCGCAGGACGTAGTTCAGGACGCACGTAAAAAAGGGCAACACCTTCGGGTCCCAGCATCCACTTATGGCCATCTGCAACCACAAAGTCAGCATGACAGACCTGTACATCAAACGCCAGTGCGCCAAGACTTTGGATTGCATC
>JBECKZ010000051.1:0-44394 GCA_040235555.1 Thiohalomonadales bacterium
GTGATATAGGGCTCCACCAGCTCAGGCCGACCCAACAGGTCTTTGCCGATAAAAATAGGATAGCTACGCGAGCCGAGGTCGACGTTTAGGGTTTGCATATATCTAAATTAACAATTGCTCAGCAAGAAATATGCATAATTATATGCAATGCAGGAATAGGTGTCGCTTATTTTTCAAACGACTGTAACTGTCGTTGCAGGGTTTTGGCAGCACTTTTGATATTTTGATGTTGTGTGTCGAATACAATATCCGCGGTCTCGATATACCATGGCTCGCGCTGCGCGATCAGTGCCTGTAGTCTGGCACGTGGATCTTCGGTCTGTAGCAAAGGTCGATTTTTATCGTTGCGTGTACGCGCCAATAACTCGTCTAATTCGGCCTTCAGGTAGACTACGATACCACGTTGTTTCAGGAAGTCGCGATTCTCTGGTTTGATCACGGCACCACCCCCGGTGGCCAGTACAATAGCCTTGCGCATTGTCAGCTCATCGATCATCGCGTGCTCGCGCCGACGAAATCCCTCTTCACCTTCCATATCGAAAATCCAGGGGATACTGGCGCCGGTACGCTGCTCAATTTCACGATCGCTATCGATAAATTCGTAACCGAGCAAATGCGCCAACTGGCGGCCAATCGTGGTCTTGCCGACACCCATCGGTCCAACCAGAAAGATGTTTTGCCCAGGTTTCATCAGGGACCCATTCACGAGAATATGCACGGAATGAGGATTATGAAATAGTTATGCCCTCATTCCACCCCCTCAGTGAAGAGGGGGGATAGAGAAAGACAATTAGAGGGTCACGTCCTGTTTGACAATCTTCGGCGTAACGAAAATCAACAGCTCGGATTTATCATCGCTTTTCGAGGTATTGCGGAATAGGAAGCCAACCAGTGGCAAGTCGCCAAAGAATGGTACTCGTGTCACCTTATTCGATTTAGTTTGCTCGTAAACACCACCAAGGACAATGGTTTCACCGTTATCGACCAGAATACTGGTGTCTACTTCCTGCTTGTTGATCGGCGGCGCACTCGCACCAATACCCGGGATCACGATCGCATGGGCATAATCAGGTGAGTCTTTCGTGACTAACAAATCCAGATTTAAGCGATCATCCGGCGTGATCTGCGGTGTCACTTCCAGTTTCAGCACAGCCTGTTTGAAGGCAACAGTAGCTGCACCACTGGAGGAGGATTGCAGATAGGGGATTTCCTGACCCTGCAGAATCTTGGCCTTGTGCTGATCAGACGTGATCACTTTTGGACTGGAGACAATCTCGGTTTGGCCTTCGGCCTCTGCCGCTGAAAGCTCTAGATCCAAAATCGTTCCAAATGGCAGTTTAGCCACGGCCAAGGCGATAGAGCCAGCAGCACCCGTAGCTGGCAAGCTGACATTGAGCGAACGTGGGCTGACACCAGCCAACGTCGTCGACCCTGTTGAATCAATGGCACCTTCCGCACCGGCAATCCTGCCCGAGGTGCCGACATAATTGCTTCCAGACGTACCTTGACTGCTTACTCCGAACTGGACACCCAGTTCTTTCGAATAGTTGGTGGTAACCAATACGACGCGGGACTCAATCAGTACCTGCTTAACCGGCACGTCCAGTTCTTCCACCAGCGCGGCAATCGCACTGATGTTCGTTGCGGTATCCTGCACCAGTAATTTGTTGGTGCGGTCATCGACGGTCACATTACCGCGACTAGATATTAGAGAATTACCCTTGGCCTTAAGGATCTTGGCAATGTCTGAGGCCTTGGCGTAATTGACCTGGATCGTCTCACTGGTGATCGGCGCCAGTTCCACCACCTGCTTTTGCGATTCAAGTTCAAGTTTTTCCTGTGCCGCCAGTTCCGCAGCGGGCGCGATCAACATCACATTGCCCTTTTGACGCTTATCCAGTCCTTTGGTCTTAAGAATGATATCCAGCGCCTGATCCCAGGGTACGTTTTTCAGACGCAGGGTCACATTACCCGTAACGGAATCACTGGTGACCATGTTGATACCGGTGAAGTCCGCAATCAGCTGCAATACCGCACGCACTTCAATATTCTGGAAGTTCAGCGACAGTCGCTCACCTGTATATTCCTTTTTCTTCTTGGCAAGCTCTTCCTTAGGTTTTACATACTTCTTCACTTCCACGGTAATGTGGTTATCCGTTTGATAACCGAGATGTTCGAATTGGCCGCTGCCAGTCACCACGATTCGTACATCATTACCATGAGTAAAACTGTCCACCGTGCGCACTGGGGTACCAAAATCCATCACATCCAGGCGTCGTTCCAGCTTCTCCGGTAACTTGACGTCCTGCAGAGTTACGATGACCTGATCGCCACGGCGCTGCATATCCATAGCGGTATTGGGATTTGAGACGGTGATCACCACCCGGCCGGCACCGTTTTCACCGCGACGGAAAGTAACATCTTGTATTGTGTTGCCGGCACCGCTTTCAGCCTTGAATTTGGTCGTTGCCGTAGTTGCAGCAGCCGTCCCCATAGCCCCGGCGCCGATCTCCACCACAATATTCTTACCTACAACTCGCGTTGTGTAAGGGATTAGACGTGTCAGGTCGACCACGACACGGGTGCGGCCACCGGCTTCGACGGCGGAAATACTCCGCGCAACGCCAACGCCAACATTGATATTCTTCACACGTAAATTATTTTTGGTGTTCGGCAGGTCCAAAGCCAGACGAGCAGGATTATCAATGGTAAAGCTGCCCGGTTTGGGAACATCACCACTCATATGCAGGGTAATTTCCACTTGATCACCGGTTTTCGCGGAGAAAGTGATATCGTCCAGACTCGCAGATGCCATCGCACCAGTGATCCAAAACAGTTGCCCCAGCAAGCCGATAACAAACCAGCGCCAGCCATTTGCGACAGATTTTTTCATTTTTTGATTACCCGTGTTCATTGTCGTCTCCTCGGCGTCTACTCCGATAATGCAAGCGAAGCCTCGCGTTCTACCCAACCGCCTGAACCGTTAGGAATAATTTCTTTGAGTAAAATGGTTGATTCGCTTAACGCCATAATCTCACCGTAGTTCTTGCCCATATGGTTACCCACCTGGACACGATAAATTGCCTTATCGGGAGCTGTAATCAAACCCCAGGTCTTTCCGTCTTTTTCAATTGTGCCGACGAACTTCAGTGAATCTAGCGGAAATGACTCCAGGGCCTCACGCTTGCGATTTATATCGGGCGTAATCCCGGGCTGCGCCATCTCTTCGCTTGGCGCTTCGGTAAAGGGCGTGAAAGGATCGCGCAAATCCTGGGCCTGATAGGTATAGGACTCATAGGTCTTTACTTCAGGGAGCGGTTCAATCCGACCCTTGGTCCTGTGCTTCACGTCTTCGATGTATTTGTCCAGATCACCATAATGCTGTGATGAACAGGCGGACAACGACAAAATAACAGCCAAAAGACCCAGGCAATTGCGTAGGGTGAGTATGGATGTTTTGTTGTCAAAGTTAGTCATGTTTTATGTCCTGCCTGCACTGGATACCCAAGCTTATCTGCGTCTCTTATTCTTACCCGTGGCTTTTTTATGCGCCGCAATTTCTGCTTCATCCAGGTAGCGATAGGTCTTTGCGGTCACTTCCATGGTCAGGCGGTCGGACTTACGATCCTTGGTAATGGAAATATCATGCAAGGTAACAATCCGTGGCAACGCTGCCACGCCGCTGACAAAATTCCCAAATTCATGATAGGTGCCGGTCATTTTCATTTTGATTGGCAACTCGGCATAAAAATCTATGTAGCGCTCTTTCTCCGGCTTGAATAATTCAAACTCAATGCCGCTAGCCAGACCGGTTTGAGAAATATCCACCAGCAGACCCTCGACTTCGGTCTTACTCGGTAACTGCCGCAACATGGCGCCAAATGACTCTTCAATATCCTTGAGTTGCTGTTTGTATGCAGCAAGATTTACAGCCTTCGCCTGTTTTTTCTCAAAATCCTGTTTGAGAGTGACTTCCTGCCGTTCCGCGCGCGCAAGCTTATCGATCTGACTCTGGATATCAAGGAAATAACCTGCGACGGCGACAAGCACACAAACGATGATAATCAGCCCAATCTTGACGGCGGTCGGCCATTTACCAAGGTTGCTAAAATCCAGATCGTTGAGGTCGAAACTGATATCTTTCACTTCTTCTTAACCCCGCGTTTGCCGGTCTGCTTCTTATCTTTATTTTCCGTTTTGAATTTCTGTTGGGCGCGAAGTGTAAACTTCCTGGCCCCCTCTTTCTTGCCCGATTCAATCACATCAAGCTGTGGTTTGGTCAACCACTCGGACTGGTCGATATTACGCATCAGGGCGGATACCCGGGCATTGGACTGGGCAATACCAGTCATTTGCAGGTTTATATTTTTCTGTTTGAGCGAGGTCAGGTACACACCATCCGGCATCACCCGAACCAGCTCATCAAACAGGCGCACGATCTCTGGCCGGTTGCGTTGTAATTGCTGAATAATTTCCATCCGTGCCAGCAGGCGCTCTTTCTTAGTTGCCAGCTGATTAATTTCAGCAATTTGTTTTTCGACTTCAGTGATGTGCTTCTTTAGGTAATCGTTACGGGAATTCTGTACGCTAATCATCCGCGCATATTGCAAATGCACCAGGAGGATACCCAGCCCAACGAGTAGCACCATCAGGCCCATTCGGGTAAGAAACTGGCGTTGTAATTCTTTGCGTTGTTCCTGACGCCAGGGTAAGAGATTAATTTTTGCCATTAGTCAAAACTCCTCATGGCAAGACCGGTGGCAATCATTAGCGCCGGCGCATCGTTACTTAAACTTTGCGCCTTGACCCGCGATGCAATCACCATGTTCGTAAACGGATTGGCAATTGAGGTATGCACACCCAGTTTGTCGGCAATCATTTCATCAATACCTGGAATCATGGCACTGCCGCCGGCCAGTACGATGTGATCGACCTGGTTGTATTGACTGGATGAGAAAAAGAACTGAAGGGAGCGGCTGACCTGTTGCGCCATCGCCTCCTTGAAAGGTTCCAGCACCTCCGGCTCATAATTATCCGGCAAACCGCCCTGGCGCTTGGCCATACCAGCTTCTTCATAAGACAAGCCATAGCGACGTTGAATTTCTTCGGTCAGTTGTTTACCGCCAAATACCTGTTCGCGGGTATAGATAGTTTTGAGATCATGCAACACGTTGAGCGTCGTCATGGTCGCACCGACATCCACTACTGCAATCGTTTGCTCAATGCCCTGGTCCGGTAACTGTGGCGCAAGTAGTGTAAATGCATTTTCCATGGCATAGGCTTCCACATCGATGATGCGCGCCTTTAATCCGGCTAATTCAATCGCCGCCACGCGCACTTCCACGTTCTCACTGCGCGATGCGGCGAGTAATACATCCACACGTTCCGGATCATTTGGGGTGGGACCGATTACTTCGAAATCCAGATTGACTTCTTCCAGCGGGTATGGGATGTATTGATCGGCTTCCAACTCGATCTGCTGTTCCATATCATCAGTAGAGAGTGCTGCAGGCATGGATATCGTTTTGGTGATCACGGCAGAGCCCGCCACCGCCGCACAAGCAAACTTGGAACGTGATCCAGATCGCTTCACTGCGCGCTTAATGGCTTCACCCACAGCTTCGACATCCGATATATTTTTTTCGATAACGGAATTCGGCGGTAGTGGTTCCACCGCATAAGATTCCACACGCAAACGGTCGCCACTACGTCCCAGCTCAAGGAGCTTGACTGCAGTTGACGAGATATCGAGTCCCAAAACCGGGGGGTTTTTAGGTTTAAACAGGTCGCCCAGGCCCATGATTTTTGTATATATCCCTAGGGGTTAGATCGAATATATGTATAACTACATTAAATACTTGAGTCAACTATAGGTCAACAAATAAATAAATACAAATACTGTCATAGTTTTCTCAACGCCCGAGCGGATATACTCCCGCTCTTCAATGTCTTATCGGACAAATGATGATTTAGCTATAGAGTGAATCGATAACACCGTGAAACCTGTCATAAAAAAGATCTTTTTCTACGGCACTGGCGCCTTTTTAATCATGGGCTTAGTGGGTACCCTGGCGGTTGTAGGCCTGTATTTCTATCTGGCCCCTAAACTGCCAAATATAGACGCGCTCAAGGATGTGCGTCTGCAGGTCCCATTACGGGTTTATACCCATGGCGGCAAACTCATCGCCGAATATGGCGAGATGCGCCGCCAGCCTATGACCTATCAGGAATTTCCCAAGAATCTCATCCATGCCGTGCTGGCAGCTGAAGATGAACGCTTTTTTGAACACCCCGGGGTTGATATCCGGGGCATAATTCGCGCCGCTATTGAACTGGTACGCACCGGTGGAGAAAAACGCCAGGGCGGCAGTACCATCACTATGCAGGTGGCGCGCAACTTTTTCCTCACCCGCGAAAAAACATTCATTCGCAAATTCAATGAAATTTTCCTTGCCCTCAAAATCGAACGAGAATTGAGCAAAGAGGAAATCCTTGAGCTGTATTTAAACAAAATCTTTCTCGGTAACCGGGCCTACGGCTTTGGTGCCGCCGCCCAGGTTTATTACGGCAAACCGCTCAAGGACCTGACCCTGGCCCAGACCGCCACCCTGGCGGGTTTGCCCAAGGCGCCCTCACGCTACAACCCCGTGGTCAATCCGACTCGCGCCGTTGAACGTCGAGGCTATGTGTTGCATCGCATGCTCGATCTGGGTTTCATCACCATGCCGGAATATGATGAGGCCATGAGTGAACACGACCACGCCTCGGTGCATGCCCAGCCCATCGAGGTCGAGGCACCTTATATTGCGGAAATGGTTCGATCAGAAATGCTCGCCCGTTATGGTAATGAAGCCTACACCGCTGGCTTCGAGGTCTATACCACCATCGATAAATCCCTGCAGGACGATGCCGATCGCGCCCTGCGTGACTCACTGCTCGAATACGATCGCCGCCACGGTTTCCGTGGTCAGCCCAAACACATCGATCTGCCCATGGACGTGGAGGTGGAAGACCTCGATAAGTGGCAGGACACCTTGGGTGAAATGTCTGACGTAGGCAATCTTACCCCGGCCATCGTGTTTTCTGTTGATAGCGACGACAATTCAGCCTACGCCTATACCACAGACAACCGGGTTGTGTATTTGCCCTGGGATAGCATTAAGTGGGCGCGGCGCTATATAGACGACAATCACCTGGGACCGGAACTGCAAAAGATCAGCGATATCCTGCAGGTTGGCGACGTGATTTATACCGTGCCCAATAAGGATGGTTGTTCCTGGCTGGCCCAGGTACCTGAAGTCTCCGGCGCCCTGATTTCACTGAACCCGGATAATGGTGGTGTGAATGCACTGATCGGTGGCTTCGATTATCAGCGCAGCAAATTCAACCGCGCCACGATGGCCGAGCGCCAACCTGGCTCCAGTTTTAAACCGTTCATCTATGCCGCTGCCATCGATAAGGGCTTCACGGCCGCCAGTATCATCAACGATGCGCCGGTCGTGTTTGACGCCCCTGGCCTGGAGGACACCTGGCGTCCCGAAAATTACAGTGGCAAGGTATTCGGCGAAACCCGCCTACGCCAGGCCTTGGTCCATTCGCGCAACCTGGTCTCCATCCGTCTGTTGCGCGATATCGGTATCGGTTATGCCCTGCGTTACGCCCGTCGATTTGGTCTGGAAAACGCGCACCTGCCTCGCGACTTATCCCTGGCGCTGGGTAGTGGCACACTGACTCCACTGGAACTGGCAACGGGCTATTCGGTCTTTGCCAACGGCGGTTACCGGGTCGCGCCTTACTACATTGATTACATCAAAGGGCCGGACGGCAGCATCATTTACATGACCAACCCGCAGAAGGTTTGCCCCGAATGTCTCAAGGAAGCAGCCGCCGAAAAACCGGCTGAGGACAAGGGGGGAGACGACCAGGCAGCGGGAGATGACACCGGACAGGACACGACCTCGCCTGCACCAGTGCAGCAGGACAGCCTGCAGGCATTTCTAGTGCCAGCCGGGAAAAATCTAACCCTGGAAGACAGTATTCGCCGGGAAGTCCAGTTCCAGGAAGGTCCGCAGCCACTTAAACCCGCACCACGCATCCTGTCACCGCAAACCGATTTCATCATGGACTCCATGCTGCGGGACGTGATTCGACATGGCACGGGTCGCCGTGCCCTGGCATTAAACCGCAAGGATATCGCTGGCAAAACCGGAACCACAAATGACCAGCGCGACGCCTGGTTTGCCGGATTTAACAGTAATATCGTGACGATTGCCTGGGTCGGTTTTGATAACCCACGGCCACTGGGCAGCCATGAGACCGGTGCTGTTGCAGCACTACCGATGTGGATTCAGTTCATGGGCGACGCCCTCAAAGGGCATCCGGAAACCCCGCTTATTCAACCGCCGGGTATAGTCTCGGTCCGCATTAACGAGAAGAGCGGTCGCCCGACCACGGCCGCCGACCCGGACGCAATGTTTGAATACTTCCTGGAAGACCAGGTCCCGAAAACGGAGGTGGGCCCGTCCGATTCCCAGCCGCAATCCCAGCCTAATGAGATCACTCGCGACTTGTTCTAATCATGGCTTCGCGCAAAGACCAGCAAATGCGTTTACGTCTGGCCCAGGAGGCTGCCCGGATTCTGATCGACTCGGGCAGCCGGGATTTTGCGCTGGCCAAGCGCAAGGCGGCTGAACATCTCTCGGCCCATGATACCCGACAGATGCCGAGCAACCGGGAAATCGAAGATGCGCTGGCCGAATACCAACGGCTGTTTCGTTCCGATTGCCAGCCCCAGCACCTGCAGCAACTGCGCGAAGACGCCTATGAGGCCATGCAATTTTTTCGTGACTTCGAGCCGCGTCTGGTGGGTCCGGTTCTGACCGGCACTGCCGACATCAACACCGCCATCAGCCTGCATGTCTTCACAGATACCCCTGAGGAAATCAGCTTGTTGCTGATGGAGCGGCATATTCCGTTTGAGACGGGTGAAAAACGTTTGCGTCTGCGTGAAGACAGTTATCAGACATTTCCCCTGGTAAGCTTTCTGGCGCAACAAAGCCGTATCGAGGTTATTATCTTCCCGGTGAGTAAGCGCGTACCCACCCCGCTAAGCCCGGTCGACGGGCGCCCGCTGCAACGGGCAAATCTGGAATCCGTAGAAGTTCTGTTACATGAAACCGTGGCTCAACCGGGCCTGATTGGCGGGTAAGTTGCCGGATAGGGCACCCTAGCCACACCGGATTCCACTGCTGCTTTTGCCACGGCGCTTGCTACATAGTCTTTCAGGCGCGGATCAAACGGAGTCGGAATGATGTAGTCGCGACCAAACTCCATACGGGTACGGTTATAGACCTTGAGCACGCTGCTCGGTACCGGCTCATGCGCCAGCCCAGCCAGTGCCCGGGCCGCGGCCACCATCATGGCCGAATTAATACTCGTAGCCCGCACGTCCAGTGCCCCCCGAAAGATAAAGGGAAAGCCCAGCACATTATTCACCTGATTTGGATAATCAGAACGACCGGTGGCCATGATCAGATCATCACGTGTCGCATTGGCCAGCTCCGGAGCGATCTCAGGGTCCGGATTAGAGAGGGCAAATACAATGGGCCTGGCTGCCATGGAGCGGAGCATATCTTCGTTCACCAGATTCGGTCCGGAGACCCCAATCAGGACATCGGCACCGACCATGGCATCGGCCAGCGTGCGATCGCTGAAGGGGCCGGCATAGGCCCGTTTGAACTCACTGAGGTCATCCCGGCCCTCATGGATGACACCTTTGCGATCCACGACCCGAATGTTGGCAATGGAAGCGCCCATTGTCTGCAGCAAACGCAACGAGGCCAGGGCCGCCGCCCCGGCACCCAGGCAAACGATACGGACGTCACTCAGGTGCTTGCCCTGCAGCTCCAGCGCATTGAGTAAGCCAGCAGCGATAATAATCGCAGTACCATGCTGATCGTCATGAAAGACCGGGATATCAAGGCGGCTCTGCAGGGCGTGCTCGATATAAAAACAATGGGGAGCCGCAATGTCTTCCAGGTTAATTCCGCCAAAACTCGGCGCCAGTTGCACGATGGTCTCGACAAACGTCTCCGGCGACGGCGCCGCGACCTCCAGGTCGACAGCATCCAGGTCAGCAAAGCGCTTGAACAGCACACATTTGCCTTCCATCACCGGCTTACCCGCCAGTGGGCCCACATTGCCCAGCCCCAGCACCGCTGTACCATCAGTAATGACTGCCACCAGGTTACCCTTGTTGGTATAGCGATACGCCAGTTCCGAATCGCGCGCGATCTCCCGTACTGGTGCTGCCACACCCGGCGTATAAGCAAGGCTTAATTCCGCCTGTGTCTCACATGGCTTGGTCAGGGCTGTCCCGGTTTTGCCCGGGAAGGGGTTGGCATGGTAATCCAGAGCCTGTTGTTTGCGTTGGGCTGCAGGGTCTTGCTGCATGGATTGCGTTTTCTTCATGGCGTGTTCTCGAGCATGGCAGGGTGAGTGAGGGTCATATTCAATTTATGATTATAAAAGCGCGCCCAGCCGCGTACAGTAATCACCTTCCCTTGTATGTTATCTATCAGCTTAGCGGAAAAGTAGGGCAGTTGTTTACGCGGAATGCGCACGGCAAAGTGCTGGTTCATATCCAGCCAGACACTGCGACGACTGTTACCGACATGGGCGACGCGTCCGGTGACACGGTAAAAACCGCCCTCACGCGAATGCAGTTCACTGGCAGCTTTCACCTGGTAATAGGCCAGTCCCCAGATACCACGCAACTTGGCACGCGCCATAGCCTCCTGATGAAAATAGCAAGCTGACTGCCAAAGGTTTGGGGGAATAGCAATGGCAAAAGCATAACCCTGACGCAGTAAGACGGCACTGACGTTTTGACCTTTACTGTCAAATACGTGGGCCAGGACACGACGATGCGGGCCATAGTGTTCCTTGTCATAACGCAGCCCGATCCGGCTCCCGACAGGAAGTAGCTGCGATAAAGCCATCTTAGCCGCCTCGGCCAGGGGCTGTGCCTCACGCCCATCATGGGCCAGTTCTGGTGCATTGATGGCGATGAAGCGGATGTGCCGCCCATCCTCCAGCCGGATGGTGTCGCCGTCATAGATGTAATCGACCTGGGCCCATTCGTCGATACGATCTGATGCACACGCCGTAATTTCACTGGCCAGGACGCCTGTAGGAAAAATCAGCACCCAAACAAAAAAGGCGCCAATACATGACGCCCTTTTGTGGATTCTGCACCAGCTGTGCAGCATGGTTTACTTCATGCCGTACTTCTGACGGAATTTATCAACACGACCCGCGGTATCGACGATCTTCTGCTTGCCGGTAAAGAACGGATGGCAGGCGGAGCACACTTCAATATTGAGATCATTACCGGCGGTGCTCCGGGTCTGGAAACTGTTACCACAACTGCAGGTCACGGTAACATCAGTGTAATCGGGATGGATATCTGCTTTCATGCTAAACCTCGTTCTGGCTAGGACCGCCACCGGAACCCCATGTCCGATACGGCACCCTCAATAAAGGCGGCAGAGTCTACGTAAAACGCCGGCGAACGGCAAGTTTTTCAGCATTAATCCGACGGCATCAAGTCGCCGTCGGCGCCTCAAACGGCAGGACTTTCGCGGATTTGATCGGGCCATGCGGCTTGTAGCGGGTCGCCGTCTTCGACCCAACCAGGTCTTGATAGCGATCGTGCAGGTCGTAAAACGACTCCCACATCATTTCCGAGATGGCAATGGTTGCCGCCAAGGGTGTCGCACAACGCTCTCTCACGCGATCCACGCGCCACTGCAAACGCTGTAATTGCAGTCGGCGCTCTGCTGAAACACCCTGCAGGAACTCGTCGATAACAGCCCGGCGCATCTCTTCGAACTGCAGCGGATCATTGAGAGCCAACTCCGCCCACCGTTCGAAATCCATCGGTTTTATGCTTAACGTTTGCTTCATTACCCAACCCCCACATTGCATATGTATCACGCATGGCCTGACCAGTTACAGGTCCATTGCAGAAACAAGGCTTCCAGCCGGGTTGGGGGCCGCCCGGAACAACCATACCCACTTCGTGGGGTGCCTGGTCAGCACAAACTCTTAGATTAATATTCGCGGTTTTAGTCAGAATTGTAAAGGGCACACAATATTTATGTTTTATAGTTACACCTGAATAATACGTAGCAAGTAATTAATTACAAACAGGAAAAAGTCCCTGCCAAGAGCGAGGGCCTGGTAACGACCAGTTCACATATCGGGGAATTTGCGTGTAAATCCTCACCCGCTTGCGGGCGGGTGAGTATCAGGAGACAGAATTGTCCGTAGGAAGCGCCTAGCGCCTCATGGAGTCAAAAAATTCGTTATTCGTCTTACTCGCCCGCATCTTATCGGACAGAAATTCCATGGCTGCCAACTCATCCATGTCGTGCACGACCTTACGGATGATCCACATCTTTTGCAGCTCATCTGGGGTAGTGAGCAGTTCCTCGCGACGGGTACCGGAGCGGTTGATATTGATTGATGGGTAAATCCGTTTCTCGGCGATCCGGCGATCCAGGTGGATCTCCATGTTACCGGTGCCTTTAAATTCCTCGTAAATCACGTCGTCCATGCGCGAACCGGTATCGATCAGCGCCGTGGCGAGAATCGTAAGTGAGCCGCCTTCCTCGATATTGCGCGCCGCACCGAAGAAGCGTTTGGGCCGGTGCAGTGCATTGGCATCGACACCGCCCGTCAGGACCTTGCCGGATGAAGGGATGACCGTGTTATAGGCGCGGGCCAGACGGGTAATGGAGTCGAGCAGGATCACGACATCCTTCTTGTGCTCGACCAGGCGCTTGGCCTTTTCGATGACCATCTCCGCGACCTGGACGTGACGGCTGGCGGGTTCATCGAAGGTGGAGGACACTACCTCACCTCGAACCGAACGTTCCATTTCCGTAACTTCTTCCGGACGTTCGTCGATGAGCAACACAATCAGGTAACACTCCGGGTTGCGGTTGGTAATTGACTGGGCGATGTTCTGCAGCATCATGGTCTTGCCAGCCTTGGGTGGCGACACGATGAGACCGCGCTGACCTTTGCCGATAGGTGCAACCATGTCTATCACCCGGGCAGTCATATCCTCGGTACTGCCGTTACCCATCTCCAGGCTGAGTCGCTCGTTGGGGTGCAGCGGCGTCAGATTTTCAAACAGGACCTTGTTCTTGGCATTCTCCGGTGGCTCATAGTTGATCTGATCCACCTTGAGCAGCGCGAAGTACCGCTCACTGTCCTTGGGCGGGCGTATCTTGCCCGAGACCGTATCGCCGGTGCGCAGGTTGAAACGACGAATCTGCGAGGGCGAGACATAGATGTCATCGGGGCCCGCCAGATAGGAACCGTTGGCCGAGCGCAGGAAACCAAAACCGTCCTGCAGGATTTCAAGCACACCATCGCCATAAATATCTTCTCCACTCTTGGCATGGGCCTTGAGGATGGAAAAGATGATGTCCTGTTTGCGGGATCGAGACATACCCTCGATGCCCATGTTGCTTGCGATATTAATTAACTCCGGAACGGGAGTGAGTTTCAGCTCTGAGAGATTCATAGGTCTTTCTGTGATGTCATTTGTTGGTTGTTGGATGTTACAAAAGGGAAATATGTTGGGCACGACGCGCACAGGCGTAACGTGTTTAAATCTGTTGTTTTTGGTTTAGGGTTCTACCGGAAGGTATCTATAAAACGACTGGTATATTCAAAACGTGTTGTTGGAATTTCGGTATGACTTAAACCAGATATTAATAAACTTAACACCAAACCCGGTTTCCGTCCAGCCCCGCGAACGGGGCTTTTTGCAGACGGGTTACACAAATTCACAGATTGCTGTCGATAAAGGCGGTCAGTTGTGATTTCGACACGGCACCGACTTTGGTTGCCTCGACATTGCCGCCTTTGAATATCATCAGGGTCGGGATCCCGCGGATACCGAACTTGGGCGGTGTGACCGGATTCTCGTCAATGTTGAGCTTGGCCACTTTTAGCTTGCCATCGTATTCGCTGGCAATCTCATCCAGGATGGGAGCAATCATCTTGCAGGGCCCGCACCAGTCGGCCCAATAGTCGACCAACACCGGTCCCTCTGCCTGAAGAATTTCCTGTTCAAAACTGTCATCAGTGACGTAAACGATTTTCTCGCTCAAGGTTGCTCTCCCGTATGCCTTAAAAAGATGAATGTGACGTATTAGTCGCGATTTGATGTGGATAGTCCGACACTTGGATGGGAGCATTTGAGCCTAACTCGCCAGCTATTTCAACCCCACCTTCATCCCAGTATTCTGATATGCTGTGCGCCATGCAGCAAGATCATTTATCGAACATCCGTTTTGCCAGTCTGAACCTCCCGCCTGAACTGTTGCAAAGCATTGAATCCGCAGGTTTTTCCAACTGTACACCGATTCAGGCGGAAACCCTGCCCTTGTCCCTGACCGGCCAGGATATCGCGGGCCAGGCGCAAACCGGGACGGGCAAAACCGCAGCATTTTTGATTGCTTGTTTCGCCTACCTGCTGGCACATCCGGCTTCGGACAAACGCAAATCAACCCAGCCACGTGCCATCATCCTTGCCCCCACCCGCGAGCTGGCGGTACAGATCCACAAGGATGCCGAGACGTTAAATCATGGCCTGCCATTCAAGTTGGGTCTGGTCTATGGTGGTGCCGGTTATGATCAACAACGCAAGCAACTGGAAGACGGTGTCGATATCCTGATCGGTACACCGGGTCGGCTCATTGATTATTTCAAACAGCGCATCTTCGACCTGCACGTGGTGCAGGTGATGGTACTCGACGAAGCGGACCGGATGTTTGACCTGGGCTTCATTAAAGATATCCGTTACTTACTCCGCCGCATGCCCAAGCCTGAACACCGCTTGAGCATGCTGTTTTCCGCCACGTTGTCGCACCGGGTGCAGGAACTGGCCTACGAACACATGAACAATCCGCGCCATGTCTCTATCGAACCCGAAAAGATCACCGCGGAGAAAATCAAGGAAGTGGTGTTTTATCCTGCCAAGGAAGAAAAGATCCCGTTGTTGCTGGGCGTGTTGAAACATACCGATCCCCACCGTGTGCTGATTTTTTCCAACACCAAGCGCACGGCAGAAAAGATCGTGGCCTACCTGGCCGGCAGTGGGTATAAATCAGCCTTATTATCCGGCGATGTGCCACAGAAAAAACGCCTGCGCCTGCTGAACGAATTCACCTCCGGCCAACTGGACATCATGGTCGCCACTGATGTCGCGGCACGTGGGCTGCATATCCCGGAAGTCAGTCACGTGATCAACTTTGATTTGCCACAGGATTCCGAAGACTACGTCCATCGCATTGGCCGTACCGCCCGTGCCGGTGCGGAGGGAGATGCCATCAGTTTCGCCTGCGAGGAATACGTGTTTTCCCTGCCAGACATCGAAGAATACATCGGGCACAAACTCCCGGTGCAGGCCGTTACTGCGGATTACCTCATCGAGCCCAGTCCACCGGTGTGGGAAAAATCAGAAAAGGTGCACAAACACCCGCGAGATGGCAAGAAACGCCGTCACCGCAGCCACAAACCCCGTTCAGCCAAACCCGCGCACACCTGAGTAATAAAGCTGTTAGCGGTTTTGTGACGCCAATAGCCAGAACGAAATAGCATAATCACTAAGACCGTCTTACACTTTAGCCCATTCATCCCGTATCCAGTACAACTCCACATTCGAGGTCAGTCATGCGAAATAAAACGATCACTTCCCTGTTAATCATCGCCAGCCTGACGCTTGGCGCCTGCGCCACCGATGAGTACGGTAATCGGCGGGAATTGACCGATACAGAAAAAGGCGCACTCATCGGTGCAGGCATAGGCGGCCTGCTCGGTCTGGGTGCCAAGGATAAAAAACGCGCCGTCCTGTATGGCATCGTGGGGGGCCTCACCGGGGCGGCGGTGGGCCATTACATGGATAGCCAGAAGAAGGATTTCGAACTTCAGCTCAAGGATGAAATCCAGCACGGGGACATCCTGGTAGAAAAACTGCCGCAAGATGCCCTGATGGTGACGATGACGGCAAAAACCTCGTTTGCGGTGAACTCTGCACAGATCCAACCTGGCTTCTACAGCACCATGGATAAGATTGCCAAGATTGTGAACAAATACGGCAAAACCCAGCTAACCCTCATCGGGTATACCGACAGTACCGGCTCAGCAAGCTATAACAAGAAGCTGTCGGACCGTCGGGCGAGCAGCGTCCTCGCCTATTTGAGCAATCACAATGTGATTCCGCAGCGCCTCAGTGCCTATGGCATGGGCGAAGAAAAACCACGTGCCAGTAATGCCACTGCAGCTGGCCGCGCGTTAAACCGGCGGGTCGAGATCATCATTGAGCCGGTTGTCGCACCGCAGCAATAAGTCACACAAAGGAAGGAGGACTATTCCATGAAGCTAAAATGGATAGCCGTACTCAGCGGCGTGGTGCTCTACCAGGCTATCGCAGTCACTTCGGTCTACGCTGCTGCCAAGATTAAATATGGTGAATGGGAAATCAACATTGACGTACAAGGCCTGCCCATCGCGGTACCAACCCAGACCCAGCGGGTATGCCTGGAAAAGGATCACCTGGTCCCCGGAGCGCGAGAAACTCACGGCTGTAAAATGAAATGGACTCTAAACAACAGTACCGTGAACTGGACATTGCAATGCACTAATGGCGGCAACGGCAAAGGTAGCGCCACTTACGAGTGGGACAAGATGCACGGCAGCAGTGAGATCAATGTGCCCAAGGGCAACATGAGCATGCATTCCAAATTGACGGGAAAATGGGTTGCAGCGACCTGTTCGGCACAGTCGCGCCACTAACTTAAGTCCAGCCATTCGCGCGGTTGCAAATAGTGCTCATACAAACTGGCCTCCGGCGCCCCTGGCGCTGGATGCCAGTCATAACGCCACTTCACCAACGGCGGCAAGGACATCAGGATCGATTCGGTGCGCCCCCCACTTTGCAGGCCAAACAAGGTGCCGCGATCGTAGACCAGGTTGAATTCCACATAACGACCGCGCCGGTATAACTGAAAATCGCGCTCACGTTCACCGAAGCTCAGCGATTTGCGTTTGTTCACAATTGGCCGATAGGCAGCGATATAGTGATCACCTACACTACGCAAAAACGCAAAGCTTTGTTCAAAACTCCACTCATTCAGGTCATCAAAGAACAAACCACCAATGCCACGCGGCTCATTGCGATGCTTGAGAAAGAAATATTCATCGCACCATTTTTTAAAGCGCGGATAGACATCATCGCCAAATGGTTGACAGGCGGCTTGTGCAGTCTGGTGCCAGTGTACACAGTCTTCATCAAAGCCGTAATACGGTGTCAGATCGAAACCACCACCGAACCACCACACCGGCTCCGCACCGTCTTTTTCCGCTATAAAGAAGCGCACGTTGGCATGCGATGTCGGTACATACGGATTGTGCGGATGGATCACCAGTGACACACCCATGGCCTGAAACGAACGCCCGGCAAGCTCCGGACGATGCGCGGTCGCCGATGGCGGCAATCCTTCGCCGTACACGTGGGAAAAATTAATCCCTGCCTTTTCGAACACGGTGCCGTCTTCCATCACGCGTGAGCGACCTCCGCCACCGCCCTCGCGTTCCCAGCTGTCTTCGCGAAAGCGACTTGTACCATCTTCCGCTTCCAGCTCGGCACAGATCGCATTCTGTAATTCAAGCAAATAATCTTTTACTGCATTGGCATCAACCTGTTTCATTAAACTTCCTCAATTTACAGCTTGTTGAAAGTGTGACGAAGCAGTGCCTGTTCAGCAGACCGTTAGCCGGCACGGATGATCTTACCTGTTCGCGCATCGCGAATCTCACTGGGTCTGGCTGCGCCACCCGTCTCGCCAAGTAAAATCAGCTCTAGCGCATTCGGAAATTGTGCCATAACTTCATCGATAGTTTTTGCCGGCGGCTGCTCACTCAGATTGGCACTGGTGGAAACCACTGCTCCACCAAAGGCGTCACATAATGCCCTGACCTGCGGGTGCGTTGTGACCCGTACAGCCAATGTATCATGTTCACCGCGCAGCAGTGGCGAAACCGATTGCGCCACCGGTAATAACCAGGTCACTGGACCAGGCCAGCTTGCCCGCACCTGTTGCCACATGTAATCCGTAATGTCGGTGAGTGCCAAGTAGGCATGCAGTTGCTGTTCGCTGGCAGCAATCAGGATCAAACCTTTGCCTGCTGATCGCTGTTTCAGTGTTAACAGGCGATGGAGTGCCTGGTCATTTTGCGGGTCACAGCCCAAACCAAATACAGCCTCTGTTGCATAGGCGATCACACCACCAGCACGTAATATCTGTGCCGCCTGTGCCACATCTGCGGTTAAAACTGTCATCAGGAAAATTGCATATGACTTTTAATCGATTGTGCACTGCGTAAAAACGCCTGCTGTATGACCAACGCATCGTGACTGGCGCGATGTCGTGGGCGATCATACTCGGTATATACCTGCTCCACGGTCCGGTTCCATAGTGCATACTGCTGTTCACTGAACAAAGACTGCAGTGCCTCTAATTTGAAATGCTGCCGCACTCCGGCGCATTCAAATAACCGGCTCATCCAGCCCTGGTCAACACCCCAGGCATCGCTATACACAGTTTGTGTACCCAACAGCTGATTGAGACAGCGCGCCACTTCGGCAATGGGCCTACCAAATTTCAGCAACTGCTCCCGCCTCAGACCATGCAAACGTTCACTGGCAGGATCCCAGTGCTGCCACTCGTTCTGGGGACATATGAGATAGCAGGCAGTTTTTCCATCGGTCAGTGCAACACCCACCTCGATGGGATAACTGTTTGACCCAAATCCCGATGCCTCAATATCCACAATCGTCGGCATTCCTTGCATGTAATAAATGCCTCCCTGGCGATTGACGAAATTAGAATATGATGGCTGATCTATTTTCTGCCAGCACACCACCTGCCAGCGAATCAGAATCGAAACCCATGGTGATAAGGAAGTAAGTCGAGCTCATTTTTTGCCTTTCTTGTTTTAGAGCGCTCAGGGAAAAATTTAATTCAGTTTAACTACATTAAGAACTGCCGCATCTCAACCTGAAGCCTGATCCGGCTCATAATCCTCGATAACCTCGGCATAGTTGCAATCCTGCTGCGGGCAAACTTTTTCCGCACCCTTACGCTTGGTGATCTTCAGCGTCAACATCGGCCAACCACACTGCGGACAGGCTTCGTTGAGAGGCTCATTCCAAACTGCATAACTGCAATCCGGATAACGATCGCAGGAATAGAAGACCTTGCCGCGGCGAGACTTGCGCTTGAGCATGGTACCCTGCTTACACGATGGGCATGGCACACCAGTGTCTTCAGGCTTTTCCAGTGGTTCGATATAGGTACAGTCTGGATAACCGCTGCAACCAATAAACTTGCCGTATTTACCGTGGCGAATCAGCAAATCTGAGCCACACTGCGGACATTTGCGACCCGCGACTAGTTCCTTATGCTTTTCTTCCTCTTCACTGTTGACGTTGCGGGTGTAACTGCATTCCGGATAATTATTACAACCGATAAAACGCCCACGCCGACCGAGTCGAATCGCCAACTGGCCACCGCACTCGGGACACTTCTCATCGATCTCTTCGTGCGTCACGTCCTTGCGATCGACGTTCACTTCCTTGTCATCCACCAGCTCCTTGAAAGGATGCCAGAAGTTTTTCATCACCGGCACCCAGTCCTGTTCGCCACGGGAGATGGCGTCCAGCTCGTCTTCCATACGCGCAGTGAAATCGTAGTCGACGTAGTTGGTGAAATGCTCAGTCAGAAATTTGTTGACGATGCGGCCCACATCCGTCGGAATAAACCGTTTCTTGTCCATCTCGACGTATTCACGCTGCTGCAGGGTCGAGATGATTGAGGCATAGGTTGAAGGCCGGCCGATACCGAATTCTTCCAGGGCCTTAACCAGCGAGGCCTCAGAATAACGTGGTGGGGGTTCGGTAAAGTGCTGCTCGGATTTGATCTGGAGTAATTTAACGTCATCACCTTCCTTCAGCGGCGGCAGCATACGCTCATCATCATCACTGGCTTTGGCATCATCCGAGCCTTCCTGATACACCGCCATAAAACCCGGGTCCACCAGGGTGGAACCATTGGCGCGAAACATGTGTTTATCGCCTGCGGCCAGATCCACCGATACTGTATCCAGCGTCGCATGGATCATTTGACAGGCCACAGTGCGTTTCCAGATCAGATCGTACAACCGAAACTGATCCTTGCTCAGGTGTGTCTTTATCGCATCCGGTTCATGCAGGACGGAAGTCGGGCGGATTGCCTCGTGTGCTTCCTGTGCATTCTTGGATTTGGTTTTATAAACCCGTGGTTCATCCGGCACGTTATGTTTACCAAAACGTTCGGCAATATAGGCACGCAATTCTTCTATTGCCTCGTTAGCCAGGTTGACCGAATCGGTACGCATGTAGGTAATCAGACCGACTGTCTCACCACCGATATCGATACCTTCATACAGCTGCTGGGCGATGCTCATGGTCTTCTTGGCAGTAAAGCCCAGCTTGCGCGAAGCCTCCTGCTGCATGGTCGACGTGGTAAATGGTGCTGCTGGATTGCGCTTGCGTTTTTTCTTCTCAACCTTGGCGATATGGAGTTTGCCCTGGGCCGCAGCCTCAATCGCTGCCTTAGCCTGGCTCGCCTTCTTTTCATTATTGATGGTGAACTGGCTGAGTTTTTTACCCTCGTACTGCATTAGCTTGCTGCTAAAGCCGGCACCATCGGACTCCACATCGGCATCGATGGTCCAGTATTCCTTGGGTTTGAAATTTTCGATCTCAATCTCACGTTCAACAATAAGTCGTAGCGCCGGACTTTGTACGCGTCCGGCAGACAGACCACGTCGAATCTTTTTCCACAACAATGGCGACAGATTGAAACCCACCAGGTAATCTAGCGCTCGTCGGGCCAATTGCGCATGGATCAGATCCACAGACAGTTCACGTGGATGCTCCACCGCTTCTTTAATCGCACGTTTGGTAATTTCATTGAAGGTCACGCGGCCAACATGCTTGTCCTTAAGCGCACCACGTTCCTTTAGAATTTCGAACAAATGCCAGGATATCGCCTCACCCTCGCGATCCGGGTCAGTCGCCAGAAACAATGCGTCGGCCTTTTTTAGCTGCTTGGCTATGGCGTCCAAATGCTTTTCGTTTTTCTCGATGAGTTGATACTTCATGGCGAAATCGTTAGCCGGGTCGACAGCACCTTCCTTTGGCAACAAATCGCGTACGTGCCCGTATGAGGCCAGGACCTCGAAATCCTTACCCAGGTATTTTTTGATCGTCTTCGCCTTAGCTGGTGACTCGACAATGACCAGACTTTTACCCATATTTTGTCCCTGAAAAACTCATCGTATTTAAAACGGAAATGCCCGCAGGTGCGGGCATTATGCAACTGATTGCATAGAAAACTTAGTGGAGATTACCTGCATTCTCATCAAAGACCAAATCTTCCATCCAGGCATAAGCCTCTTCGCGACCCGGCTGATTGAACAAGACCATCAGTACAACCCACTTGAGCTGGTCCATATCAACTTCATCGGCGTCCAGTGCCATGACCCGATCAATCACCATCTCACGCGTGGCATTGTCCAGTACCCCGACATTCTCTAGAAACTGCAGGAATCCGCGGCTCTCGGTATTGAGTTTCTCCGCTTCCTTGTCGGTGTATACACGAATCGAGGATTGCCGGGTCGCCGTAATCACATCGGCACGATCCTGCAACTCCGTGAGGCCTTCCAGCCAATCAAAGGCCTTGCTAATCTGGCGCTGATGAAAACCTGCCTGCTGTAATTCGACCCGCAGTGCCTCTTCGTCCTTGTCGACCTCGACTTCGTCATTCATATAATTTTCAAACAGATACATCAGCACATCGAGGATGTTTTCTTTCATTTGCGCTCCTGTTGAGGGTCCGGCAATACTGCCCATTAGCCGTAATATGGACAAAATCCTGCATTTCCAATAGCAACAGCATGGAGCAAACCACGTCTGGCGTCAATCCACTACGTTCCACGATTTGTTCCACGCTGGCTGGTGTGGAATCGATGACACCAAGCAGCGCCTGGTATTCATTAGCCAGCTCGGGATCGTGGGCAGACACCTCAGTACCAATGGACTCATTCGTCGGCTGTACGACACCCCCCAACTCGTCGAGGATGTCATTGACACTGTCCACCAGTTTGGCGCCTTCTCGTAACAAGTGATGGCAGCCTTTACTATTAGGATTATGGATCGAACCTGGGATAGCGAAGACCTCCCGCCCCTGTTCCAGTGCCTGATGGGCCGTTATCAATGAACCGCTCTGGACCCCAGCCTCCACCACTAGAACCCCATGTGTCAGACCACTGATGATCCGGTTGCGCTGGGGAAAGTGCCGGCCCAACGGCGGTGTTCCCAGAGGAAATTCCGATATCACCACTCCCGAGGACTTTATTTGCGCCAACAATTCCGCATGCCGAGCGGGATATACTCGATCCAGCCCTGTGCCAACGACTGCAATGGTATTGCCTGCCACCGCCAGACACCCGCGATGCGCGGCAGCATCGATACCAAGAGCCATCCCGCTGCAAATCACAAATCCCAGCCTGGCCAGTTGCGCAGAAAAAGCATATGCCGTTTCGCTACCGCTCGGAGTGGGTGATCGGCTCCCCACTATCGCTAACACCGGCTGCGACAACAATTCGATATTGCCTTCACAGTACAACAGCAACGGGGGATCGCTGATCTGGCGCAGGAGCGCTGGATAGCCTGGGTCCGCATAGCAAAGAAGCCGTCTGCCGGGTGCATCAGCCCAGGCCTGCGCCGCTTCCACGGCATCCCAGTCGGGCTTCAATATCCCGGCCACGGCCTGGTTGCTCAGGCCAGTGGTACGAAGACCGGTTTCACTGGCAGCAAAAATCGCCTCGATGCTACCGAAATGCTGAATCAGCTGATGGGCACGCCTGGCACCCAGAACGGGGTTACATAGATTGAGCGCCAGCCAATGGCGCAGATTGGTCTGAGTCATCCTTGTCTCCTTGTGTCACAACTTCTTCCTGAAATTGTGGCCCCATAATGACAAGCCCCGATTGCATATGCAATCGGGGCTTGGTCAGAGTTTGTTACAACACTTACGCGGTAGAAAAAGGGGATTAAGGCGAATACACGTAATCGAGGATGCTTAAGTCTTTAAACGCTTCCATCACCAGTGCGTAACTCACCGTTTTATAAGGCTTGAATACCATGGCAATACCGGCCCGCTCTTCTGGCAGCTTAACTAAATTATGGGTATGTGGATCCCGGACGGTTGCGCCTGCCTGATAGATTTCCAGCACATGGCCGGGTTCGAGGCCGTCTTCACTTCCCTTATTAATGACAATCACATTGTATTGGCCGATCTTGGCCACACCTCCGACAACTGAGATTATGCGACCGGCAATATCCTTTTTAGGCGCTCGCGGATAAAAATTCAGGGCGACATCCTCCACCTCTTTCGGCAGTAAATAATCGCCGTTGAGGATCTCCTTGTAGGATTTGGTCACCGCCAGAGTCTGGGGATTACCCAGGCGCACCAGCTTAGCCTCGCCGAGATTGATGGCCTCGTAGCCGAGAATATCACCGGTATCCGGATCCCGATAAGTAGTACCCTTGCGTACCACATTGAATTCCGACACAGCACCATTCTCAATACCCTTGGCATAAATCCTGTCACCCTCGCCACTGATGATGTGATTGCCGTAGTTGGCAACGACATAAGGGGCGCGCTCCAGTTCATCATCCGTAATGAAAAATGGTCGTTCCAGGAATGGACCAATCACCGACTTGGGCAATGTATTGATAGCTCTGGTAATTTTTTCTACCCGCACATGGGGTTCCAGCTTCTCCACTCTCAGTTTTGGGCCCGGCGGAGGTGGCGGTGCGGCTTCTGCACCTTCCAACGTCAGTACCGGCTTGCCATTCACCCAGGTCAGGGCAATCACATCACCGGGGTAAATCAGGTGGGGATTGCGGATCGCAGGATTGACATACCAGATTTCTGGCCATAACCAGGGATCCTTAAGGAAGTGGTTGGCGATGTCCCATAACGTATCACCCTTCTTTACGGTATAGCGTTCCGGCACGCCGGGACGGATGGGAGTTGCTGTCGGCAGCGGCGGCGGCGTTTGTGCGGCCGACACTTCCGGTGGGGCAGATTCTTGGGCCTTTTCCATCTTAGGAGGCGGGGTAGGTTGTTCCACCTGCTCAGGTGGTTTTTTGGTGATACTGCAGCCAGGCCCCACCAGAGCAAAAACCAGCAACGGCAACAGATACAATCCCAAGCGCTTATTCGTTATCATGAGCCACCCTCAAATGAGGTCAAATTGGTTAATATTATGTCAGATAGTGACCTATTATATCGGCGATATCTATTAGTATCATAATGTTAGCAGCTTTTTTTAGACTTGTACTATAAATAACGCGTCAAATCCTATGGCATTACTCAATATATTGCACTATCCGGACCCCCGTCTGCGGACCAAGGCGCAGCCCGTCAAAGAGGTCGATGAGGCCATACGTCGGCAGATCCGCGATATGTTTGAGACAATGTATGCCGCACCGGGCATCGGTCTCGCCGCCACCCAGGTAGATTTTCACCAGCGCCTGATTGTTATCGACATTTCTGAGGACAAATCCCAGCCCCTGGCCCTGATTAACCCGGAGATCCTGAGCAAAGAAGGCGAGCAGACCTATGATGAAGGGTGCCTGTCTGTGCCAGGTTTCTACGAGGCCGTCGACCGCGCCGCCAAGATCCGCGTGCGTGCTCTGGATCAGGATGGTAAACAATTTGAAATGGATGCCGAAGGTCTACTCGCCGTCTGTATCCAGCACGAAATGGATCACCTTGAAGGCAAACTGTTCGTCGACTACCTCACTGAGATGAAGCGTCAGCGCATCCGTAAGAAACTGGTGAAACAGCAGAAGCATGAAGCAGTGTCGTTGTGATTTTGTTTTGTTATTTTAATTATTTCTGACTACTTCCAATTCCAACTACGCATTTAATAATTGTTTCGCCCGCCACTGTGTGGCAGGCGAAATGGATCAATACAAAGTAAAATCTCCCCCATGTCTAACACAAAGCTCAAGATCGTCTTCGCCGGCACGCCAGAGTTCGCCGCCATTGCTCTGGCGCAGCTGATCAAGCATGAACATGACATTGTGGCGGTGTACACCCAGCCGGATCGGCCGGCAGGTCGCGGGCGCAAGTTAATGCCAAGCCCGGTTAAGCAGATCGCGCTGGATAACAATATTCCGGTAGAACAACCGGAGTCATTGAAAAAGGATCCGGCAGCGATCGAGAAACTAAAAGGCTTTGTGCCGGACGTGATGATCGTAGCAGCCTATGGCTTGCTGTTACCGCAGGCTGTGCTGGATATTCCCAGTTATGGTTGCCTCAATATTCACGCATCCCTGTTGCCCCGCTGGCGTGGTGCTGCACCGATTCAACGTGCGATCCTGGCAGGCGATAGCGAGACCGGCATCACCATTATGCAAATGGATGTCGGTCTGGATACCGGTGACATGTTATTGAAAAAGCCGTTACTGATCGGCGACAGCATGAATGCCGGTGAACTGCACGATCAACTTGCCGCCCTGGGAAGCCAGGCCATCCTGCAAACACTGGAGGATCTTGCAGCCAATAAACTCCATCCGCAAAAACAGGATCCGGCCCTGGCAACCTATGCAAAGAAGCTGGACAAACAAGAAGCCTGGATCGATTGGACCCAGACGGCACAACAGATCGATCGCCAGATACGCGCCTTCAACCCCTGGCCAGTCGCACAGACGCGCGTCGACAACAAGATTATGCGTCTACGTAAAGCTACGGTAGTTGATACAACTGCGAACGTCGCACCCGGCACTATCGTACAGGCCAGTAGCGACGGAATTGATGTCGCATGCGGTGAAGGGCAGTTACGTCTGCTCGATGGTCAGTTACCTGGTGGCAAGGCACTGTCCATCAAGGATCTATTGAACGGACATGCCACCCTCTTTACACCCGGCCGCTGTTTTGATTCTGTTACCGAGGCATGAGTAACCCACGCGTCATTATTGCCCGAATCCTGCATGCTGTGATCGCTGATCACATCAGCCTCGACAATGCCTTCGCGCAACAGTTAAGCAATACAACAGCACAAACTGCCTTTATCAAGGCCGCCTGCTTCGGTGTCATGCGCCACTATTTGCGTTTGCAGTTTTATCTGCAGCAATTACTGGACAAACCACTCAAGGCCAAAGACCTGGATGTCCACTGTCTGCTCTTGTGTGGAGTTTATGAATTGTTCGAAATGCACACACCGGATCATGCGGTAGTTTCAGAGTCCGTGAACGCTGTTACCCAACTTAAGAAAAACTGGGCCAAAGGACTGGTCAACGCGATCCTGCGTAATGCCAAACGCCAGCAAGCGAAATTGCAGGAACTCGCGCAACAGGATGTCCAGGCCACCACACTGCACCCACAGTGGCTGCTCGAACGCCTGCAACATGACTGGCCGCAGGAGTGGGAAACGATCGTGACGCAAAACAACCTGCCCCCACCCATGAGCTTGCGCATTGATACGCAACAGATCGATCGCCAGCATTATCTTGGACAACTAAAGCAACAGGGTATATCGGCCAACGTGAACACCCATGTGTCCAGCGCCATCACCCTCGACACCCCGATGGATGTACTGGAACTACCGGGGTTTAGCCAAGGTCTCGTGTCGGTACAGGATGCTGCCGCACAACTCGCTGCGTTTTTACTTGATCCACAGCCGGGCGAGCGGGTGCTCGATGCCTGTGCCGCGCCCGGTGGCAAGACCCTGCACCTGCTCCAGCAGCAACCCTCACTGGCTCAACTGCTGGCACTGGACAGCGATGCACAACGCCTGACCCGGGTGCAACAAAACCTGGATCGCGCCGGCAACTCAGCGCAATTACAACAAGGGGATGCCCGCACCCCAGCTGACTGGTGGGATGGTCAGCCTTTTGATCGGATTTTGCTGGATGCCCCTTGCAGTGCCACTGGCGTGATCCGCCGCCACCCGGATATCAAGTTGTTGCGCCGGGCTGACGATCTGATCCAGCTGGCCCAGACCCAGGGACAAATCCTGGGCGCACTCTGGCCCTTGCTCAAAACGGGGGGTATGCTGTTGTATGCTACCTGTTCGGTATTAAAGATTGAAAATGATCTGCAAATTCAAACCTTTCTCCAGCAACACGCAGAAGCCTGCTGCCAACCAATCCAGGCAAGCTGGGGTCATGCCCAGACCTGCGGGCGCCAAATTCTGCCAGACGAAAACGGCATGGATGGCTTTTATTTCGCACTTATATATAAGCAAAGTTAATCGGGTCTTGGCACTGTGGCTGGTGTTGGGCCTCGTGCCCGCCGCCCATGCCAATGGCTTTACGATTCGCTCGGTATCGACCCATTTACAGGATAAGGTCTACCTGCTTGATGCCAACATCGACTACCAGTTTTCTGACTCCGCGCTGGAGGCCCTGCGCAATGGCGTGCCCCTGATTGTGCTTCTCGATATCAAGGTGGAAAAACAGCACACCTGGTGGTTAAACCAGACGGTTGCAGAATTGCAGCAAGGATACCTGTTGCTGTATCACGCCCTCACCGAAAAATACATCGTCAACAATCTCAACAGCGGGGCTCAGGATAATTACGAGCAACTCAGTGCCGCGATACACGCACTGGGCGAGGTCAAGGATTTGCCAATCCTCGATGCCCACCTGGCAACCGACGGAGGTAATTACATTGTGCGCCTGCGCACGCGTCTTGATCTGGAGTCGCTGCCTGCGCCGATGCGCCCACTGGCGTATATTTCTTCTGACTGGCGACTGGAGAGTAACTGGTACGAATGGCCTTTGCAGCGATAAAAAAACTCTTCTCCGGGGTCAGGCCCATCGTGGCGCTGTTCGTGCTGCTGCTCGCCTCGCTGGCACTGATGAGCGACGCTACCCACAGCTCCACCCAGTTCGGCCGACTCTACACCGCCCTACTGATTATCAATGCCCTCGCCATCCTGTTGCTGGTCGGGTTGATCATCAAGAACCTGTATTTGCTGATGACGGGACTGCGCCAGCAGGTACCCGGCTCCAAGCTCACCGCACGGCTGGTGATCCTGTTTGCGGTGCTCTCGGTAACGCCAGTGACTGTGGTGTATTACTTCTCCCTGGATTTCTTACAACGCGGTATCGACAGCTGGTTCGATGTGCGGGTGGAGAGTTCGCTGAATGACGCCCTTGAATTGAGCCAGGCCTCCCTGGGTGCACGCATGCGTGACCTGTTGCGCCAGACCCGCCAGGTCTCCACCGAACTTAGCAGCACCCCTGATGACCTGGTCAGCCTGAGCCTGAATGCCATGCGCGAAAACCTGGATGCCTCGGAGCTGACCCTGTTCTCGCAATCGGGGCGAATCATTGCCTCCAACAGTGCCGAGTCCACCAAGCTGGTACCGGTACGTCTGGATGAAACGGTCCAGGCCCGGGTCCGTCAGGATTCACAATACTTCGGCCTCATCCCCTTGCCTGACAGCGGCTTGTCAATCCGGGTCGCCGTCTCCGTACCCAGCGCCGACCCCATGGGCGAGTCGCGTATCCTGCAGGCCCTGTTCGGTGTCTCCGATCGCATCAACACCCTGGCCAATAACGTGCAACAGGCCTTCACCCAATATCGTGAGCTGGTTTATCTGCGTAAACCCCTGAAGGTCACCTTTATCCTGACGCTGTCACTGGTGTTGTTACTTACCTTGTTAATGGCCATCTGGGCCGCATTCTTCTTTGCGCGGCGCCTGGTCCAGCCCATCAGCGATCTGGTCGTGGGTACCCAGGCCGTGGCTGCCGGTAATTACCAAACCCAGCTGCCCATGCCTGGCCGCGATGAGCTGGGTTTTCTGGTGCGCTCGTTCAATACCATGACCCAGAAGATCGCCATGGTCACCGATGAGGCCACACGCAGCCAGCGCCAGCTGGCCGAACAACACGCCTACCTCGAAGTGGTACTGGCCCACCTGTCGTCCGGTGTCATTACCCTGGATGTGGAACGTCGCTTACACACCAGCAATGCCGCTGCCAGCCAGATCCTGGGTGTCACACTCGATGCCTACGAAGGTTTTTCCCTGGACAAACTGACGCACGAGCAACCGCAAACCCTGCTGTTCATCGACATGATTTATGCGCACCTCGACAATCACGACACCGAGTGGCGGGAAGAAATGACGTTCTTTAACACCACCGGGCGCCAGGTCTTGTTGTGCCGCGGTAGTCTGCTACCTGCGACTGCCGCGGGAGAATTTGCCAGTGGCTATATTATTTTGTTCGATGACATCACCAATCTGGTGCAGGCCCAGCGCAATGCCGCCTGGGGCGAAGTGGCCCGTCGTCTCGCGCATGAGATCAAAAATCCGCTGACCCCGATCCAGTTATCCGCCGAACGCCTGCGCCACAAGTATCTGGGCAAGATGAACCCGGCCGATGCCGAACTGCTGGATCGTTCCACCCATACCATCGTGCAACAGGTGGAGACGCTAAAGGAGATGGTCAAGGCCTTCTCCGACTATGCGCGTATGCCGATCCTGGAACTCAAACCGACAGACCTCAACAGTGTCATCGAACAGGTGCTTGACCTGTATCGTCACGAAACCTCCAATTGCCGGTTTGAAGTCATGTTTGATCAGGATACGCCCATTATCGAGGCCGATGACGGGCGCCTGCGTCAGCTCCTGCACAACCTGATTAAAAACTCCCTGGAGGCCATGGGCGAACAGGCCGACGCAGTGTTGCACATCAGCACCAAGTGCATGGAAAAAGAAGCCTGCAAGTTTGTCGAAATCCGTATCAGTGACAATGGCCCGGGTATCCCGGAAGATGTGATCGGCCAACTGTTCGAGCCTTACATCACGACCAAGCCCAAGGGCAGTGGCCTGGGTCTGGCCATCGTCAAGAAAATCATCGAGGAACATGGTGGTATGATATGGGCCGAAAACAATGAGACCGGGGGAGCACGCATCGTGATACGGTTGCCTGTGAATAAACAAGATCAGAATGCGCTGGTACCCGCCATGAAGCCCCCGGGTAAATCCGATGCAGGACACTCCGATGCAGCCGCATAACGAAACGCCACTGGATGAACGCCTGGAAATTCGCGGAACACGTCCGAACCCCTACATCCTGGTCGTGGATGACGAGCCGGATATCCGCAACCTGTTGCAGGAGATCCTGGAAGACGAAGGCTATGAAGTGAGTGTCGCCGAAAACGGTGAGGCTGCCCGTCGTGCTCATCGCGCACGTCGCCCGGATCTGGTGTTGCTGGATATCTGGATGCCAGACGTGGACGGCATCACCTTGCTCAAGGAGTGGGCTGAAGAAACGCGAGGTCTGCCGATGCCGGTAATCATGATGTCTGGCCATGGCACGGTGGAAACCGCCGTGGAAGCAACCCGCCTCGGCGCCTACGACTTCATCGAAAAACCGCTGTCACTGGCGAAGTTGCTGCTCACGATTGAGCACGCACTGGAGGCGGAAAAACTGCAGCGTGAAAATCTTGGCCTGCGCCGTCACTCACATATCCCAGCGGAGCCAGTTGGGCGCAGCGCTGTCATGCAACGCCTGCGTGAACAGGTCAAACGGGTCGCGCAACACGACACCTGGATCCTGATGACCGGTGAATCCGGCAGCGGCATGAACGTGATCGCACACTATTTACATCATTGCAGTCCACACAAAGATCGCCCGTTTATTGAAGTTAACGTGGCTTCCCTCAGCGAAGAATACGCGGCACAGGAATTGTTCGGTTATGAACACGAGGACAAGGTGCACTATGGTCTGCTGGAACAGGCCAATGGCGGTACCTTGTTTTTGAGCGATGTCGGTGACATGGATCTGGCAACCCAGGCCAAACTCAATTCCGCCCTGGAAAGTAAAAGCTTCCAGCGTATTGGGGGTGACACCCCAGTCCCCTTGTACGTGCGAGTAATCGCGGCCACCCAATATGATCTGGAGCAACTCATCGAGCTGGGTAAATTCCGCAAGGACCTGTACTACCAGCTCAACGTTGTCCCGCTGCACATCCCCGCATTACGTGAGCATCGCGAAGATGTGCCCGAGTTACTCAACCACTTTGTGAATCTTTATGTAGAACAGGAAAAACTGCCGTATCGTAAATTTGCCCTGGCCGCACAAAACCGTTTACGTAATTACCACTGGCCGGGCAATATCCGGGAACTCAGCAATCTGGTACAGCGTTTATTGATCATAGGTGCTGGCACCGAAATCAGCCTGGACGAAGTCGAACAGGCGCTGGGCAATCATGCAGCGGCCGCTGCCACACCCGGCATCCCGATGGGTTATGATCGCCCGTTGCGCGAGGCGCGTGAGCAGTTCGAAAGGGCCTATCTGGAATACCAGCTAAAGCAACACGGTGGCAGTGTGGGCAAGGTCGCACGCATCGTCGGCCTGGAGCGCACACATTTGTACCGCAAACTGCGATCACTAGGGATTGATCCGAAGAACATTAACGATGAAGACTAAACCGACGCAGATCTTGCGTTTATAATCTGGCTCTCAACGTGATAATAACAAGCCACTCATGAAAATCATTATTCTCGGTGCCGGTCAGGTCGGCAGCTCACTCGCCGAAAATCTCACGACCGAAGCCAACGACATCACCCTGGTTGATCACAATCCGGACCTGTTACGTGCCCTGCAGGATCACCTCGATATCCGCACGGTGCAAGGCGAGGCCTCCTACCCGGAAGTCCTCGCCAGTGCCGGTGCCGATGACGCCGACATGATCATTGCTGTCACGGACTCCGATGAAACCAACATGATCGCCTGCCAGGTGGCCTATACCATATTTCATACCCCTACCAAGATTGCGCGGGTCCGCGCGGTGGAATACCTGAATCACACGCAACTGTTTGCGCAAGAGGCACTGCCTATCGATGTCCTCATCAGTCCTGAACAATTGATCACGGATAACATTCGCCGCCTGATCGAAACTCCGGGTGCATTGCAGGTTCTGGACTTTGCCGATGGCCAGGTACAACTGGTGGGCGTCAAGGCTTATTACGGTGGACCGCTGGTGGGCAATGAACTACGGCGTCTGCGCGAACACATGCCCAATATCGATACCCGCGTCGCGGCAATCTATCGTCGCAATCGCGCAATCATTCCCGAAGGCCACACCGTAATCGAGGCTGATGATGAAGTGTTTTTCATTGCCGCCAAAAAAGACATTCGTGCAGTGATGAGTGAGCTGCGACGTGTGGATAATCCTTACAAGCGCATCATCGTTGCCGGCGGTGGCAATATCGGTCGGCGAGTTGCCATGTCCCTGGAACGTAAATATCAGGTCAAGGTGATCGATCATAATGCTCCGCGTACGCAGCTGCTGTCATCCGAGCTCGAAAGCAGTATCGTGCTCTACGGGGATGCCGCTGACCAGGATCTGTTGCTGGAAGAGAATATTGAAAACACGGATGTGTATTGCGCCCTGACCAACGACGACGAGGCCAACATCCTCTCGTCGATGCTGGCCAAACGATTAGGTGCGCGCAAGGTGATGACCCTGATCAATCGTGCAGCCTATGTCGATCTGGTTCAGAGTGGTGACATCGACATCGCCATCTCACCGCAACAGGTAACCATTGGCAGCCTGCTCACCCATGTGCGCCGCGGTGACGTGGTACGCGTACACTCGCTGCGGCGTGGTGCCGCCGAAGCGATCGAAGCCGTCGCCCACGGTGATGCCAGTTCCTCCAAGGTCGTGGGCCGACGGATCGAGGAATTGAAATTACCGCCGGGCACGACCATTGGTGCTATCGTGCGAGGCAATGACGTCATCATCGCCCATCACGACACTCGCATCGAAAGTGAAGATCATGTCATCCTGTTTGTAATCAACAAGAAATACATCGTCGACGTGGAAAAACTTTTCCAGGTGGGATTCACCTTTATTTAACATGCGCTCCCGCTAGCCATGCAATTTTCCGTCATCCAACGTATCCTGGGCCTGTTACTGGTAATGTTCAGTTTCACCCAGTTGCCACCCATGATCGTCTCATTGTTTTACACCGATGGTGAGCTGGTTGCGTTCTTTTATACCTTTGCAGCTACCTTAATCAGCGGCATCGTATTGTGGCTTCCGGTGAAAAATCAAAAAAAGGAGCTGCGCCCGCGCGACGGTTTTATTGTGGCTGTGCTGTTCTGGAGTGCACTGGGCCTGTTCGGCGCTCTGCCTTTCATACTGGCTGTGCAGCCACATGCTTCATTCACCAATGCGGTTTTCGAATCCATTTCCGGACTGACCACAACCGGCTCAACAATCCTGTCGGGTCTCGACCAGCTGCCAAAATCCATTTTGTATTATCGCCAGCAACTGCAATGGCTGGGGGGGATGGGCATTATTGTGCTGGCCGTTGCGATCATGCCCATGCTCGGCATTGGTGGCATGCAACTGTATCGCGCCGAAACACCCGGACCCATGAAAGACAACCGGCTCACCCCGCGTATCACCGAAACAGCCAAGGCCCTGTGGTATATCTACCTGACCCTGACCATCGCCTGTGCAATCGGATACTGGCTTGCCGGTATGGATGTCTTTGACGCCATCGCACATAGCTTTGCCACAGTGTCCATCGGCGGGTTTTCCACCCACGATGCCTCGCTGGGTTATTTCAGCCAGCACCCCACGGTGGAGATCGTCGCCATCGTGTTTATGTTGCTGTCAGGCGCCAACTTTGCGCTGCACTTTGCTGTCTGGCGCAGCCGGAATATTGCGCTTTATTTTCGCGACAGTGAATTCAAAACCTATCTCACCATTCTGGCGGTAGTTGCCGCAGTCACCTCACTGTACTTGTACCACATGGATATCTTCGTGTATTTCAACCGCGCCATCCTGCACGGTGTGTTTGAAACCGTTTCGATTGCCACCACCACCGGCTTCACCACCAAGGACTACTATACCTGGCCCAGCTTTGTTCCGGTCCTGCTTATCTTTACCAGTTTTGTCGGTGCCTGTGCAGGCTCGACAGGCGGCGGCATGAAAACGATCCGCTTTTTATTGATCATCAAACAGGGCATACGTGAAGTCATGCGCGTAATCCATCCCAATGCCGTTGTTACCGTGAAGCTCGATAACAAACCACTATCCGATCATGTCATCAGTGCAGTATGGGGCTTTTTCTCCGCCTATGTGGCAATCTTCAGTATCATCTTGCTGTTACTGATGTTAACTGGTCTGGATCAGGTCTCTGCCTTTTCCGCCACTGCCGCAGCAATCAATAACCTGGGGCCAGGATTGAACGTGGTGGCGGCGAATTTTTCCAAAATCAGCGATACTGCCAAATGGATCCTGATCTTTGCCATGTTATTCGGCCGACTGGAGCTGTTCTCCTTGTTGATCCTGTTCACACCATCCTTCTGGCGGCGCTGATATGCAATATGCGGCCGTCGCACGAATTCTGGGTATCTTTCTGATTGTGCACAGTTTCGGTCTGATACCGCCATTGCTGATCTCGTTTAATATCGGAGACGGCCAGTACATGGATTTCATCAAACCGCTGATGATTACCCTCGGCAGCGGCACACTGCTCTGGTTTTTTTTCCGTAACGCCAAACATGAACTACGCCGGCGCGAGGGCTTTTTGATCGTCGCCGCCTTCTGGCTGGTGCTCAGCGCCTTCAGTGCCCTGCCCCTGATGATCGGCGGCCACCTGAACTTCGTCGATGCCTTCTTTGAAGCAACCTCGGCGTTTACCACGACCGGCTCGACTGTCATGACCGGTCTTGACCATACGGCCAAATCGGTCCTGTTCTATCGATCGGAGCTGCAATGGATCGGTGGCATGGGGATTATCGTGCTCGCCGTCGCCGTGCTGCCCTTGTTGGGGGTGGGGGGTATGCAGTTGTTCCGCGCCGAGACTCCCGGTCCGTTCAAGGATGAAAAACTCACGCCACGAATTGCCCACTCGGCACAGCACTTCTGGGTGATTTACATTGGCCTGACCCTGGCCTGCATCATCGGCTATGTATTGTCCGGGATGTCGCTGTTCGATGCCTTTGTCCACAGCTTCTCGACCCTGTCCACCGGCGGCTTCTCCAGCCACGATGCGAGCATCGCCTACTACAACAGCCTGCCCATCGAGATCGTGACAGAAGTTTTCATGTTCCTGGGAGCATTTAACTTCAGTATCCATTTTCTGGTCTTTCGTCGTCTTAACTTTGGTTACTATGTACGCAATCCGGAAATACTGACTTTTGCTTTGATCGTGGCCGGGAGTGTTCTCATCGTCGCCCTGGTCCTGTATTTCGAACACACGTATGCCAGCTTCTTTACCGCCCTGCGCCACAGCGCCTTCACCACGATTTCAGTCATCACCAGCACCGGTTACACCACCCAGAACTTTGCCATCTGGCCCACCATGGTGCCGGTCTTCCTGATGTTCATCAGTTTTATTGGCGGTTGTTCCGGCTCCACCGCCGGTGGCATGAAGGTCATCCGGGTCATGCTGCTGTTCAAACAGGGCTATCGGGAATTGCTGCAACTGGTGCATCCGGCCATGGTGCGTCCGGTCAAGATTGCCGGCCGCCCGATTCCCGCGGCGGCGACCATGGGCATCTGGGGTTTTTTTGCCTGGTACGTGGCGCTGTTCGTGCTGGCCATGTTATTGCTCATGCTCGGTGGCATGGACCAGGTCACCGCCTTTTCCGCTGTGACTACCTGCATTAATAACATGGGGCCCGGCCTGGGCAAGGTTGCCGTTAACTTTCGAGATATCGACGACTACCAGAAAGTGATCCTGTCATTTTGCATGCTGATCGGGCGCCTCGAGATATTTACCCTGCTGGTGCTGATCAGCCCGCGATTCTGGAAAAACTAAACCCACACTGATGGTATCTTTGTCTGCACTTCATTTGTGCGTATGATTACCGCGTGCGCCTTTATCGATTTCAGGATTGCTTCGCCCAGCCAGCCAGGCATGTCAAAAAATTGTGATAGCGCTACAACTTTATGAACTTTAATATAATTACTAACAATCAGTGATAAGAAAGAGATTGGCACGGAACTTGTTATCCCCAGATAAACAATGACGTGACGGCACACTGAATATAACCCTGGCCGCACACACAACTATGACGATATCGACCATCACCACAACACCATTCCCCGACCAAAAACCCGGGACCTCCGGCCTGCGTAAACAGGTCAGCGTGTTTCAGCAACCGCACTATTTAGCCAATTTTATCCAGGCCATCTTTGACAGCCTGCCGTCTGAGGAAAAGCAGACCCTGGTCATTGGCGGTGACGGCCGCTACTTTAACCGCGAGGCGATCCAGATCATTGTGCGTATCGCCATCGCCAACGGCTATAAGCATTTGTACATTGGTCAGCATGGCCTGTTATCCACCCCAGCCGTGTCGGTCATCATTCGAAAATACAAACTCAACGGTGGCATCATCCTTTCCGCCAGCCACAACCCCGGTGGCCCCCAGGGTGACTTCGGGGTCAAATACAATGTCAACAACGGCGGGCCGGCACCGGAAACGTTTACCGACAAGGTGTACGAGCAAAGCAAATCCCTGCAGCGCTATCTCATCAGCGATGGTGAAGACCTGGTGCTGGATGAGGCAGGTGAATTCAGCATCGCGGGCACGCGGATTACAATCCTGGACTCGGTGGCAGACTATGCCGACCTGATGGAACACCTGTTTGACTTCGACCTGATCCACTCGATGTTCAATTCTGGCCTGTTCAGCATGGCCTTTGATGCCATGCATGCCGTGACCGGTCCCTATGCACGGGAGATCCTGGTCAAGCGGCTGGGGGCCAGTGAAGAATCCGTGATGAACGGTACACCCTTGCCGGACTTCGGCGGTGGCCATCCTGACCCCAACCTCGTGTATGCCGAAGACCTGGTCGCGATCATGAACCAGAAACTGCAGGCACCGGATCTGGGTGCCGCCTCGGATGGCGACGGCGACCGCAATATGATCCTAGGCCGTCAGTTTTTCGTGACCCCGAGTGACAGCCTGGCGGTGATGGCAGCGAACGCGCATTTATTACCCGGGTATAAAAACGGTATCAGCGGCGTCGCCCGCTCCATGCCGACCAGCATGGCGGCAGATCAAGTGGCCCAACGTATGGGGATCAAGTGTTATGAGACACCCACCGGCTGGAAATTTTTTGGCAACCTGCTGGATGCCGGCCTGATCAACCTGTGCGGAGAAGAGAGTTTTGGTACCGGCTCGGACCACATCCGGGAAAAAGACGGCTTGTGGGCCGTTTTGTTCTGGCTAAACCTGATTGCGGTAAAGAAACAATCGGTCGCGAATATTGTCCATCAACACTGGCAGGGTTTTGGGCGTAACTATTACAGCCGCCATGACTATGAAAACATCGATCTGACGATTGCTCAGGCGATCATGTCAGATCTGCAGGCACAACTGGCATCGCTGCCAGGGCGCGACTGGGGTAAATACCATGTCATGCTGGCCGATAATTTCAGTTACCGAGACCCAGTCGATAGTTCGTTCAGTGAAAATCAAGGCATACGCATTTTGTTCGAAAATGAAAGCAGAATCATCGTGCGCATGTCCGGGACCGGCACCCAGGGAGCGACGCTGCGACTCTATTTTGAACAGTACCAACCATCGGGCGGCCAGCTCGACGCGGAAACCCAGGACTGGCTTAGTGACTTGTTTGCCATTGCCGGGGAACTGACCCAAGTCAATCAACGTTCAGGTCGCAGTGCACCTGACGTGATCACCTGATCTATATTTAAATTTAAGGACACGGAATACCTATGACTGGAACGGTCTATCAACTCGAGGTCCGGCCAACGATCCCGGAGAAGCTGACCGGCCTGCAAATCCTGGCGCAGGATTTATTGTATAGCTGGGATCGCGGTGTGCGCGGGTTGTTTTATCGACTCGACAATGTGCTGTGGGAAGCATGCAACCATAATCCCAAAGTATTTTTGCGCCGTGTTGCCCAAACGATCCTGGATGATGCAGTGGACGATCACCTGTTCATGGAAGAATACAGCCGGGTGATGTCTGCCTACCAGAATTACCATCAGAAGATCGTCAATCAGTATGTCAGCGACAGTCTCGACATTGATAATGACCTGGTTGCGTACTTTTGTGCCGAATTTGGTTTTCACGAAAGTTTTCCGATTTATTCTGGCGGTCTGGGCATCCTCGCCGGTGATCACTGCAAGGCAGCCAGCGACCTCGGTGTACCCTTTATTGCCGTTGGCCTGCTCTATCGCCAGGGCTATTTCACCCAGACCATCGATGGCGATGGTAACCAGCTAGCCCAGTACAGCAATATTAACTTCGACGAACTCCTGGTCACACCGGCCACCGATCCCAATGGCGGCGATTTGTGCGTATCCGTCGAGATCGAACGTCGCACGGTTCGCCTCAAGGTCTGGCAGGCCAAAGCCGGTCACATCACCCTGTATCTGCTCGACAGTGATCTCGAACTCAACGCGATTGAAGATCGCAGTATCACCTTCCAGTTATACGGCGGCGATAAAAATACCCGTATTCAGCAGGAAATCGTCCTCGGCATCGGCGGCGTGCGCGCCTTGCGTGCCATGGGGATCCAGCCCACGATCTGGCACATCAATGAAGGCCATGCCGCGTTTCAGATCCTCGAGCGATGTCGCGAATATGTTTTACAGGGACTGGACTTTGATAGTGCCCTGGAAACCGTTGCCGCCAGCACGGTATTTACCACACATACGCCTGTCGCCGCCGGTCACGATATTTTCGAACGTGAACGTATGACGCATTACTTCACCGAGTATGCACAAAGCCTGGGTATCGAGATGTCAGATTTTCTCGACCTGGGAAATTCACCCGGCAATCACGGCAGTTTTAATATGACCTCGCTGGCCCTGCATGGTACGCGTTTTCATAACGGTGTCAGCCGTATTCATGGTGGTGTGGCTTCGCGCATGGAAGGCTATGTCTGGCCGCAGATCCCGCACGACGAAAATCCGATTTCCTACGTGACCAACGGTGTGCACGTTCCGACTTTTCTTGCGCGCGAGTGGGTTAATCTGTTCGACATGCGCTTCAGCGAATGGCGCAATGGCTTGCTCGACAAGGACTACTGGGCCTGCATCGATACCATTCCGGATCATCGCTACTGGAGTCTGCGCAAGGAACTGAAGTCGCTGATGATGACCGATATCCATGGGCGCATGATCCGTCGTTACCGGCGTGCCGGTTACAGCGAGGCGATGCTGAAACGTTTCACGGATATCACCTCGCAACCGGAATCGAATGTGCTGGTGCTGGGTTTTGCCCGTCGCTTCGCCACGTATAAGCGCGCGACCTTGTTATTTTCCGATCCGCAACGGCTGGCGCGGCTGGTCAACAATCCTGAGCGTCCGGTGATCTTCATCTTCGCCGGTAAGGCTCATCCGCGTGATGTGCCTGGCCAGGAATTGATCCGCACGATTCACGAATATTCCCTGCGCCCGGAATTCCTGGGCAAGATCATTTTACTCGAAGGTTACGACATGGCGCTGGCCCGCAAACTGGTAACCGGGGTCGATGTCTGGATCAATACGCCGGAGTATCCGCTGGAGGCCAGTGGCACATCCGGCCAGAAGGCCGCTATCAATGGCGTGCTGAATCTGAGTGTGCTCGATGGTTGGTGGGGTGAAGGTTATAACGGTGAAAATGGCTGGGCCATCCATCCGCACGGGCAGCATATCGATCATGGCCTGCGCAACAAGGAAGAGTCCGCCGACCTGCTCAACCTGCTGGAACACGACATCATTCCGATGTTTTTCGAACAGGGTAATCAGGGCTACTCCACGCGCTGGGTAAAAATGTCCAAGGCCTCTATGAAGTCCTGTCTTCCCCGTTTCAACTCACAGCGCATGGTAGTGGACTACGTCAATGAGTTTTATGCCAAGGCGCGTGCGCAGACCAGTCGTTTTGCCGAAGATAATTTTGCACCGGCCAAAACGCTCGCTAACTGGAAAAACAAGATCCGCAAACACTGGCCGCTGGTGAATATCCAGCGTATCGACCATGGTGCCGAGCAGATTCAGGACAGTAATTCCTTACCAATCGAGGTGAGTGTCTATCTGGATGGCCTAGATGCCAATGACGTGGTAGTGGAGTGCCTGGTGGGCACAGTGCAGGACAGTGACAAACTACTGGTGCGTGAAACATTCCAGTTTAACTACACCCGACAAAATGGTGACTTCCATCATTACCACCTCGACCTGCAACCCAGCGCACCCGGACTCAACCAATACAAGATACGGATGTATCCTTATCACGAGTTGCTGAGTCACCCGTTCGAGCTGGGTTTCATGTTGTGGGTGTAACGCCCCGGCAACTCAACTCAGCTTGCCGGGAATCTCTGCCGTATCGCATTACATCTGTCTGACTTTATCCAGCATGGTCTTGGCATGGCCGTCGGCAGTGACACCGTACTCGGCTTCAATGAGCTTGCCGTCTTTGCCGATCAAAAAGGTGGAACGTACGATACCCATTTTTTTGACCCCATCCTTTTCCTTCTCCTGCCATACACCGTAGTGTTCGCAGACTTCACCTGAGGTATCGGCCAGTAGCTGCACGTTCAGGCCATACTTGGCAATGAAGGCCTTGTGACTGTCGCAGTCATCCTTACTGACGCCAATGACCGCAGTATTGTGTGCAGCAAATTCATTGGCCAGGGCTGTAAACTGGTTTGCCTCGATGGTACAACCCGGGGTGTCATCCTTTGGATAAAAATACAGGACCACATTTTGTTTACCTTTAAAATCCGCCAGGCTCACTATCTGGTTATCCTGGTTTGGTGAACGAAAATCCGGTGCTATTTGATTCGTGGTTAGCATGATCAGCTCCTGTCTTGATCGCTGAATAAATGTGTCACTCACTGTACGTGAATATGCGCGGGGTGACTTCGAGAGCGCCGAGGATATCGCCAAAACTGCAACGGGCGCAAGCCATGTGCCGAGCAGTTGCTAAGAATATGTCTTACTGTTCAGTCAACGCTACTGATGCGCGACTTGCGTTAGTGAATCAGCCCATTCCCAGGGCAACAAAATCCCCTTCCATTTCTCCGACTTTTTGGGCATGACAATACAGGTTGGCATGTACATTGATGCGCGCCCGATGCTTGCGTGCCAGCATATGCACAAATCGCTGCCATAATCTGGCGTCACTCATGATTGCATGAGCCTCAAAGGCATCGGTAATGGCGTGCTGATACTCCACACTATTTCGCTGGATCACGACGCGGCTGTGCAGCCCGGCCTGTTGCAGGCGCACATATAGCAAGGTCCAGGCAGACAGAATCGCCAGCGCCGATGCGCTGCCGCCAAACACGGTTTCGCGGTGATTGATGTTCGGTGCCAGTGGTGCGCGCAAAACGACTTGCTCTGCATCAGCACGGACAAGCTCGACTTCCATTGCCATCGATAAAGGAATGTGCTGATAAAGGTAGGCCTGTATTTCAGCCAGATCCAACAGTTTGCCCACCTGTATGATTTCAATGTGAAAGTTTTATTGATACGCGCTTAACTTTAAACAGCCCAAGTTGATGACGTATCAGCATCATAGTGGGTTCCATGCTGAGAATCCGCCATCTGAAAGACATGTTTTTTAACTGGACAATGATGTCACGCCCAACCAGGCGGTAGTGCCAGTGGATCCTGGCGTTACTCTTGCCCAGTTCTTCGATCATGGTGTTATCACTGTTGAATTGCCATTTTACCGGGTGCCGCGGTGGGTGAAACGCTTTGTCGCCGCGTTCTTTCACGCTCTCGACATTCCATTTGCCCATCAGATACTTGCCAATATCACTGTCCGGTTGCGCATATGCCGCGACGGGCAACAGCAAGGCAAACATACAAAGAACCCTGTGCAACATCACTCCTCCCTCACAAGTTTCTAAATATAAATTCTCACAGTTTATCGAAAAGCACCTATTGGTGCTGCTAAAAATGCCTGCGCTCCCCCAACTGGTGACGGCTTAGCTCAGTTGCCACCAGTGCCAGTTTCTGACTAGTCGAGATTTTAACAGACTGGCTACGACGTCAAATTCTATCCTGATCACATTAACGGTAGCGAAGGACTGTTTTGGTCTTCACAGCAGTCTATACCAGAGATGGATTTTTCACTACACAGAATATAGGGAATTATCAATTGCAACTGGCCTAGCCAGATCAAGTTAGAAGTTTGCTAAACATGAACGTCACGACTGTCGTCGGGGGCCTGCTCGCGCGGCGTCATACCGTAATCGCGCACTACCGAGGCAACCCGAATGCGATAATCGGTGAAGATGTGGCTACGTCCCCTGGCCTGGGCAAACCGATGTGCCTCCAGGTTACGCCAGGCGTGGATTGCCGCCTCATCACGCCAGAACGAGAGGGAAAGATATTTGCCTTTTGTCACCAGGCTCTCAAACCGCTCAATGGAAATAAATCCATCGACGGTTTCCAGCAGGGGTCTCAATTCGGCTGCCAGGTCGAAATATTCATTGGCCCGGTCATCGGCTGGCCAGACTTCGAAGATTACTGCGAGCATTTTTCTCTCCTGTTTATTGTTGCAGGATGCAGGCAAAAAATAATTTCTGCTATGCGTTTCACTTAACGCAATATCGTATCAAGGACGTTTGAAACTTTTTCGTGCCCGTTCAACCCTGGCCCGAATGACGCAGTTCTCCACGTGATCGTTGATCAAGCCCATGGCCTGCATAAAGGCGAAGACCGTGGTTGGCCCGACAAATTTCCAGCCCAGCTTTTTCAGATCCTTTGACAGTGCAACAGACTCGGCAGATGTGGAGGCGGTCTGGGGCTTACCCCGCTGTTTTTTGTCTGGTTCGTACTGCCATATGAACGCGGCCAACGAACCTTCACGCCTCACCAGTTCCTGGGCACGTTTGGCATTGTTGATCACCGCCTCGATCTTGCCGCGATGGCGCACGATCCCCGCGTCCTTGAGCAGGCGCGTGACATCGCGCTGAGTAAAACGGGCTACCCGATCGAAATCAAAATCATGGAAAGCGGCTCGAAAATTTTCGCGCTTGGCGAGGATGGTGCGCCAGCTTAGGCCGGACTGAAAACCCTCCAGGCTGATTTTCTCAAACAAACGATAGTCATCACTGACAGGGAAACCCCACTCGCTATCGTGATAGGCAAGATATTCCGGGGTGACACTGCACCACTGGCAACGCGCCTTGCCATCGGGACCCTTTATTGTTCTACTCATTACTCGACTCCTTCATGCAAAATTCTGTTGCAACTGCTCAGCCAACGAGAAAGTTCAATCGTTCATCGGCCATGGCCGGGCTCATTTCCAGAATCTCTGCGGATACGATGTTTTGTGCAACAAACGGATCCTCAGCTAGCCGCGTTTGCAGCTCAGCCAGTGTGGTATTGTGGGCCACCACTCCGCCGCCCTGATTCGGTTGCAGGCTACCGACCAGTAAGAACACGCCGTCGGCAAAACCTCGTTTGATCCAGTCATTATGACCTTGCATATACTGACCGGCCTGGGTCTTGTTTTCAGCAAACCTGAGTAACACGATGAACATCATATTTTTCTCCTTGTTATTCTTAACAAAATTTTATTGGTTATTCCATTTCAGTTATGGCGCATCACGACAATGCATCCAGCCAGTCTTCCATTTGCGCGACTTCCTGCCGAATGAATTTCTCATCATGAAAGGCATTAGCCAGGGTAGCGACACCCTGGCTGCGGGCAAGCAGGTGCATCGCCAGGGTGTCGGCGTCAGATTTGTGGCCGAGCAAGATAAACTGCTGTCGCAGCCAGGTACGAAACAATGTAAATAGTTTATTTGCCTCGGCCTGTGAATCATGATTGAGTTTGGCCAGCTCGTTACATAGCGTACCCACCGGACACCCGTATCGTTTTATCTTGGTCCGGTTCATGATCAGGATATGGATAAAGCTGCGTATGCGATCTGCCGGGTGCTTCCCTTCATGTTCCCACTGTGCCAGCAGCTTGCGCGTATTTTCCAGCCGCAGATTAATTACCGCATCCAGGATGTCATCCTTGGTCTTGAAGTGATAATAGAAATTTCCCCGTGATATCTGCACCGCATTGGCTATATTAGCAAATGAGGTCTGCTCATATCCCTGCTGATAGAACAACTTATCCGCTGCCTCAACAATGTGTTCGCGGGTAGTCTTGTCGCTCATGGATGCACCAGTCCGGGTATTCAATTTTTAGACTCAATCACTTTGCTGCAGTGCACCTGCCACCGCACAGCAAAAATA
>JBECKZ010000057.1:0-19908 GCA_040235555.1 Thiohalomonadales bacterium
GTCGCATAGGGATTGGCCAGGATGTTTTCACGCGTCTTATTGAAGAACTGGAATGAGAGTGCGACATGCTGACTATCGACATAATGCACCTGGGAAACCAGGGTCACATTGGGCGTGCCGTCTGTTGCGACGGTGGCGATGACCGATGGGATCACACCTTCTAGACAGTTGCGAATTGAATTCAGGCTGGGTGAATCATTCATACGTCTATTTTCTTGCCGGCATTGGGTCCCGGGGTCTGGGAATAGGCGCGATCAGGAGTGAAGTCAATCGCAATAAAATCATTAACCTCTGATGGCAGTATTGCTTCGCAGAATGCCTGCGGAAATCCGATGCTGCGTATCTCTTGTTGAAAAGATTCGATATAGGCCCGGATCAACAGCGGGTCGCTCGGCGTCAATGGGCGGATTTGGGCGTCATTACCCTTGAATTGAATCGTGCGGTGGGTTGATGGACGACTGAAAACCACGGCGAGTTGTTGATTGTCTCGCAGGTTATCCAGCAGGGCCTGGTTATGCATGTTGGAGAGATAAATAGTCAGACGGTTTCTGTCCGGTGAGATGCTACAGCCGGTGGCACGTGCCACGGACGGGCAGTTTTCGCGATTACGCGTTGCGACATTGATCGAGACAAACTGCTGAATAAACTCGGCTGTATCCTGATCGATCCTGTGTGCGGGAGTTGGGGTATTTTCCATATTTTTATCGTAGCAATGAATTGCACTGGTTGCGGCCGACCTGATGCTGGCGGCTAGCTGGAAGGCGGCCTGCCCGCTGTTTACGCTTGCAATTGTGGCCTCGTCAGACCCCTTCAGTCCATGCAGATTTTTGCAAGTCCATGATAACTGAGTAAATTACTCGGAAATACACCTACAGTTTATGTCATTGAATTTAAACGACTTAGTGTTTATAAATAACCTAGTAATTTACTCGGAAAAGGAGGCCACATGAGTACGACGACCAAGGATCTCCAGCAGTTAATCGAGGTCGGCTATGAACATGGCTTTGTCACCGACATCGATGCCGATACCCTGCCGCCCGGCATTAATGAAGCGGTCATCCGGGAGATTTCGGCCAGGAAACAGGAGCCGCAGTGGCTGCTGGAGTGGCGCCTGCAGGCTTATCACCACTGGCAGGGAATGCGTGAGCCCAACTGGGCCCATTTCAGGACACCGCAAGTTGACTACCAGGCCATTTCCTATTACTCCGCCCCAAAAAAAGTTGGCGATGGTCCCAGGAGTTTGGACGAGGTCGACCCACAACTATTGGAGACCTACAACAAACTTGGAATACCCCTGGATGAACAGAAGGTGCTGGCGGGTGTGGCAGTGGATGCGGTATTCGACAGTGTATCGGTGGCCACGACGTTTAAGCAAACCCTGCGAGAAGCCGGTGTGATCTTTTGTTCGATCTCCGAAGCGGTGCGTGAACATCCGGAACTTGTCCAGCAATACCTTGGCAAAGTCGTGCCTTACAAGGATAACTTTTTTGCTGCACTGAATGCCGCGGTGTTTTCCGATGGCACTTTTGTGTATGTACCGGAAGGGGTGCGTTGTCCGATGGAGTTGTCGACGTATTTTCGGATTAATGCCGCGAATACCGGACAATTCGAACGGACCCTGATCATCGCTGACAAGGCCAGCAGTGTCAGTTACCTGGAAGGTTGTACCGCACCCATGCGTGATCAGAATCAGTTGCATGCCGCAGTTGTCGAACTTATCGCGCTGGACGATGCCAGCATCAAGTACTCGACCGTCCAGAACTGGTATCCGGGTGATGCCCAGGGGCGTGGAGGTATTTACAACTTTGTCACCAAGCGGGGTGATTGCCATGGTGATCGTTCACATATCTCCTGGACCCAGGTGGAAACCGGGTCGGCCATTACCTGGAAGTACCCGAGTTGTATTTTGCGCGGTGATCATTCGGTCGGTGAGTTCTATTCCATTGCTGTGACCCGTGGCAAGCAGCTAGCCGATACCGGTACCAAGATGATCCACCTGGGACGCAATACACGCAGCACAATCGTTTCCAAAGGTATCAGCGCCGGCGAGGGACAAAATGTCTATCGTGGCCTGGTACGCATGAGCCCGCGTGCAGAAAACGCCCGCAATCATACCCAATGTGATTCTTTATTACTCGGCGACAAATGTGGCGCACATACTTTTCCGTATATCGAATCGCGCCAGCCCAGCGCAGACGTCGAGCATGAAGCGACCACATCCAAGATCAGTGAAGATCAGTTGTTTTATTGTCGCCAGCGTGGACTGAGTGAGGAGCAGGCCGTGCATATGATCGTCAACGGTTTTTGCAAAGAGGTGTTGAAAACCCTGCCCATGGAATTTGCCGTGGAAGCGCAAAAGCTGTTGAACGTCACTCTCGAAGGTGCCGTGGGTTAAGTCATCGCAAAGGAGAAGTACATGTTGAAGATTACAGATTTGCACGTCAGCGTGGATGGCAAACCGATCCTCAAAGGCCTGAACCTGGAAGTACAGACAGGTGAAGTCCACGCGATCATGGGGCCTAACGGATCTGGCAAAAGTACCCTGGCGCATGTCCTGGCCGGACGCGAAGGTTATGAAGTCACCCGGGGTAGTGTGATTTATCAAAACCAGGATCTACTGGAGCTGGCTATCGAACAGCGGGCACAGGAGGGTTTGTTCCTCGCGATGCAGTATCCAGTGGAATTGCCCGGTGTGAACAACCTGACATTTTTGCGGGAGGCCTATAACAGCCTGCGGCGATCACGAAATGAAAAGGATCTGGATGCCGTGACCTTCATGAAACTGGTCCGTGAATTAGCCAGACAGCTGGAACTGCCTGACGCGCTGCTGAAGCGGGATGTGAATAGCGGATTTTCCGGTGGCGAAAAGAAACGCAATGAAATTCTGCAACTGGCCCTGCTGGCACCACAGCTCGCAATACTGGATGAAACCGATTCCGGTCTCGACATCGATGCCTTGCGTATCGTGGCCAGCGGTGTCAATGCCCTGCGCAGTCCGGAACGGGCCATGATTGTCGTCACCCATTATCAGCGCCTGCTCAATTACATCGAGCCGGATGTTGTCCATGTCATGATTGATGGCCACATCGTGCGCTCCGGCAACAAATCGCTGGCACTGGAACTGGAAGACAGGGGTTATGGCTGGATCAGCGAGGAGGCGGTGGCATGAATTCGCAGCTCGAACGACAGGTCTGGTTCGAAGAAACGGTTGCGCTCAATGATAAAGCGATTATCGATTCCGGTTTTCCCTGGCTCGAAGCCATGCGCACAGAAGCGAAGGAATCCATTCGTCAGTTACCGATTCCAAACCGCAAACAGGAAGCGTGGCGCTATTCACGTCCGGAAAAACTGTACGAGCATGCCTATTTCACACCGATTAATCCGGTCACGGCTCTGGATGAGGATGATATTGTCTCCTGGGTGTATCCGGAATCGGAGAGCTATCATCTGGTCTTTGCAAACGGTTTTTTCGTGCCTGGACTATCAACATTGAACCTGGATAAAGGAAAATTGCACATTGGCAGTTTGCGTGAGGCATTGGTGACTGATCCTGCTGCCATTGCAAATTGGTTTGCTCAGTCACAATGGCATAAAAGTGATATTTTTACGGCATTGAATTTCGCCTTGATGAATGACGGCCTGTACATTTATCTGCCGCAGGATACCCGGCTCGACAAGCCCATCGAGGTTGCCTACCTGAGTTTCAATCTGGAGCAACCGGTGTCAGCACAATTACGTTCTTTGCTGGTGTTGGATGCGGGTGCGCAGGCGAGCCTGATTGAACACTTCATCAGTACCGGCAACTCGGATTACTTCGCCAGCCATGTCGGCGAACTGTTCCTGGGACAGAATGCGGTCCTGAACCATTATCGGTTACAGAACGAGAGTCACCAGGCACACCATTTAAGCCGGGTCAGTGTACGACAACACACTGCCAGTGAATATCGCAGTGTGAATATTGCCGTTGGTGGGGCCTGGAGCCGGGCGGACATCCAGGTACGTTTTACCGGACCACAGGCTACATGCGATATTGAGGGTGTGTACACGGCAGGTGATGAACAATATTCGGATTTTCATCTGGATATTCAACACGATCAACCTGCGTGCCGGAGTCGTGAAAATTTCCGGGGCATTATTTATGGCAAAGGGCAGGCTGTATTTGACGGCAGGATACTGGTTGCCAAGGATGCACAAAAAACCGATGCACTTCTGACCAATAAAAATTTACTCCTGAGTGAAGATGCCGAGGTCGACACCAAACCGCAACTGGAGATTTACGCAGACGATGTGAAGTGTGGTCATGGCACGACTGTTGGTCGGCTTGATCCGGATCAGATTTATTACCTGCGTTCACGTGGTATTACCGAGAGCGTGGCGCAGCGCATGCTCAGTCTGGGGTTTGCCGAGCAAATTCTCGAACACACTGAAGATGAACAATTGCACGCTGCCATGGCCCGATTGATTTCGTCTCAGTTTGCCAAATAAAGGTTGGTGTCATGAACAGTTCTTACGTCAATTTTACTGGAATCGACAATCAGACGGAGGCCGCACTCAAGGCCTTACCTGCGGATGCGTCATTGCGGGACAAGGTAATAACGGTGCTACGGAATATTTATGACCCCGAGATACCGGTGAATATCTATGACCTTGGTCTGATTTATAAACTTGATATTCAGGACAGGGATGTGAACATCGAGATGACCTTGACCACACCCAATTGTCCGGTGGCTGATGCCATGCCAGCACAGGTGGAGAGTGCAATCAGGAAAATCGATAATATAGGTCAGGTCAGTGTGCGGCTGACCTGGGATCCACCGTGGGATATGACGCAGCTGTCGGATGAGGTCAAACTTACCCTCGGCATACTCTAGGCAAGGCTGAACGCATGTCAAAACTTGACGAGATCGCAGATATTTTTGAACTGCTCGGTGACTGGGATCAGCGTTATGCCTATCTCATAGAACTGGGTGAGAAATTACCCGTCATGCCGGAAAACCTCAAAACCGAAGAACATCGCGTCAAGGCCTGCATGAGCAAGGTCTGGGTCGTCGCGTATAAACACAATGACGGCATTCGGTTTCACGGGGATTGCGATACCAGTGTGATAAAAGGTGTGCTGGCTCTGCTCATCGATTTATGCAACGACCAGAGCGCCAAGGAGATCCAGGCTATTGATATGGATGAGATCTTCAAACGCCTGAACCTGGATGAACATTTGTCTCCGAATCGTCACATCGGTGTCTACGCCATGTTTGATTTGATGAAACAGCTGGCAGCAAAAGTAGCCAGGGCGTCACAGGCAGCTTGATAACTTAATACGTTCCGTCCATCATTTCCGATTACAACCGGGGTCCACCCCGTCGATGCTTCAGTCGGCTTAGCAGCGTCTTGCAGTCGACACTCTGAATGTGATCGCGTGCAAACAGGTTCTCACTGGCGAAACGTTCCAGCACATCCATATCTTCCGTCAACGTATGCATATGCAGGCTTTGCATGTCATTCATGATGTACAGGCTGATAACCTCGGGGCGTTGCGACAAGTCGCTAGCCACTTCCTTGATGCCTTGCGGCGCGACTTTAATGTCGAAAAAGGCTGAGACGGCTTTGCCGAGCTTTTCCGGGTTGACCACGGCAGTGAATTGTTCAATCACGCCGTCATCCAGCAGTTTTGTGACACGCTCGCGGGCATGAGCGCGAGAGATACCGAGTATGCGCGCAATCTCGGCAAAAGAGGAGCGACCGTCCTTGATCAATAGTCCCAGTATCTTGGTATCCAATGCATTCATCAACGTTATTCCTGAAAGTACATGATCATTTGGCTTTGCACAGGAGATAGCAGCTATCGTGCCAGATAGGTTGACAGGCCCAGACAAACGGCAGATATGCCATGATCTTGCCAAATTTTATTGCTTATTCCGGTGAATAGGTGCGAGTCGACGCGAGGTGACATTTGTCAGGACTGCTGTGTGTAAGTGCGCCCACACAGGGCAACAGGAGTTTTTGCACTATCGAAGTGCATTCTCGGCGTGACTCTCAGTTGCCAAATGTAAAGAGTTAGTGGCACAAGGCAAACGTATTGTAATCACAGGCAATTTGATAACGAACAAATGTGTGACAACGTAGCTAGTACGCCAAAAATTTATAACATTTGCGCGTTTTCGCTGAAGCGCCATCATGGTGCGCAAATATCGAATGTCAATTTAGGTTTATGCCCGGGTCTTTAGCAGTCTTCTGAATAAATTCATAGTGTTAGGACGCAGTTGCGCTGGCTGGCATACGTGTTGCTATTGCCATACCGGTAATGGCGAGGAACGCAATTGACAAACGGTCGTAACTCTCGGCGGGATGGCCGAGTTGGCTGACTAACATTCGACTAGACACGGGGAATACACATGAGCTTCGAACGTAGAAAATTTCTGAAACAGGGTCTTGCCGCTGCAGCCGCCGCCGGGACCTTGTCCGCGCCTGCGATTGTGCGCGCCGACTCGAAGAAAACCTATCACCTGAAGATGACCAGCGCATATCCGGCAGGCTCACCGTTTTACACCACAGGCCCAGGCAGTGCGACAGATTTCATTAAACGGGTTGAAGCCATGTCCGGTGGCCGCATCAAGATCAAGTTTTACGCCGCAGGCGCCTTGATACCGGCACTGGGCGGCTTTGATGCCGTGCGCGAAGGGACTGTCGACATGAACTGGGCCAATGCCTATTTCTGGGCGGGCAAATCATTTGCCGCACAGTTCTTTACCAATGTGCCATTTGGCATGGATGTGTTAGGCACCAATGCCTGGTTGTCGCAAGGTGGTGGACAGGCGCTGTGGGATGAGTTGTACGCGCCTTATGGTCTCAAGGCCCTGGCCGCGGGGAATACCGGTATGCAAATGACCGGATGGTTTCGCAAGCCGATAAAAAGCATTTCGGACTTCAAGGGGTTGCGTATGCGCATCCCCGGGCTGGCGGGCAAGGTCTATGAACAGCTCGGCGTGAGTGTGAAGTTGTTACCCGGTGGAGAAATTTTCCCGGCCTTGCAGCGTGGTGTGATCGATGCTGCAGAGTTCGTTGGCCCTTATCTCGATCGTAAACTCGGGCTGATGAATGCAGCTAAACATTATTATACCCCTGGCTGGCATGAGCCGAACAATGTCACCGAGCTGCTGATCAACAAAAAGCTGTGGGATGGTATGCCGTCAGATCTGCAGGCCATCATCCAGAATGCCGCGGCTGCCTGTAATGAAATCAGCTTTTCCTGGTGTAATGCCAACAATGCGGCGGCACTAAAAGACCTGGTTGACAATCACGGGGTGAAAGTCGGGCACTTGTCACCGGAGATCATCAAGCGCTTGCGCGAAGTGACCTTTGATACCCTGACTACCCTGACGGCCAAGGACCCGGCGGCCAAGAAGATCTACGATCATTACTTTGGCTTCAAGAAACAGGTCGATGCCTGGCTTACGACCAGCGAAGCGGTTGTGCTAACGCAAAATCTGTAGGTCAGTGAGTACACGGTTATGTCTGTTTCCGAAGAAGGCTTGTCCATGATGCTGGACAAGACCAGGGTAGTAGAGCGGCGTCGTGCCAGGTCGGTTGTGACCGTCCTGGCACGAGTGCACCGGCTGCTTGATCGATCAATAGAAATTAGTGGTCGCCTTAGCAGCTGGCTTTGTCTGTTACTGACTTTGCTGGTGGCAGGTGAAGTGCTTGCTCGTTATATCTGGCACGTCGGTTCGGTCGCTGAACAGGAACTCGAATGGCACGTCCTGGCAGTCATTGCCATGATGGGGGCGTCTTATACCTTGCAGCATGGTGAACACGTTCGGGTTGATATTTTTTACCAGTACTACAGTGAAAACCTCAAGCGCTGGCTGGATGTACTGGTCCCTCTGTTCATCATTGTGCCAACCGCATTGTTCATTGCCTTCATTTCATTGAAGTTCGTACACATGTCTTATGCCTTGCACGAGATATCACCCGACCCGGGTGGCTTACCTGCACGTTACCTGCTCAAGGCGTTTATCCCCTTGGGATTTGGTCTGGTGGCAATCCAGGGTGTCGCGATGATCTGCGACGGCATTGTGAAACTGCTGGACCGCAATCAAACATCATTGAGTAAGTAAAGAGCATATGGAGCAGGAAACACTTTCGGTGATCATGGTGATCTCCCTGTTCGGGCTGATCCTTTTTGGTATACCAGTACCTTTCGCGCTGGCTGCCAGTGGTATCGTCTTCGGTCTGATTGGCTTCGGTACCGATCTTTTCAATCTTTTACCGCTACGCATCTATGGTGTCGCCACCAATTACACCATGCTGGCCATCCCGTTATTTGTGTTTATGGGGGTATTGCTGGAAAAGTCACGTCTGGCTGAGCGCATGCTGGATGTCATTGGCCATCTGGCCGGTCGGCGTGCAGGCGGAATGGCATTCGCGATCGTCTTGGTGGGTGTGCTGATGGGTGCGTCGACGGGTATCGTCGCGGCGACTGTTGTCACCGTTGGCTTGATTACCTTACCCACCTTGTTACGGCGTAACTACGATCCGCGTGTGGCGTGCGGGACGATATGCGCATCGGGGACACTGGGTCAGATCATCCCGCCCAGTCTGGTTTTGATTCTGTTATCAGATATTACCGGTACTTCCGTCGGTACGCTCTTTGCCGCGGCCTTGATACCGGGGCTGATTCTGGCGAGCTTGTATTTGTTGTACATCATCGGTCTGGGCTGGTTTCAACCGGCTGCGATGCCACCGATTCCCCTTGAAGAACGTGAAGTCGTGTCTCGCGGAGCCTTGCTGCTGGACTTGCTAAAAGTCGTGGTGCCACCGCTGGCGTTGATCGTGGCGGTATTGGGTTCAATCATTGGCGGTGTGGCTGCACCGACCGAGGCGGCATCGATGGGGGCGATTGGCGCCCTGGTTCTGGTCGTCGTATCCGGGCGCATGAACAAGGCAGTGTTACGCGAAGCGCTGAATTCCACCTTCAAAATTTCTGCGATGACCTTGTTCGTCCTGATGATGGCGCAGGTCTTCAGTCTCAGTTTTCGCGGTCTGGGTGGCGATGACCTCATCGATCAGTTATTCGAGTTTCTGCCAGGCGGAATGTGGGGCGGCTTGTTGTTTACTATGGTATTGCTGTTTGTGTTGGGATTCTTTCTTGACTGGATTGAGATTTCCTACATCGTCCTGCCCTTGGTGTTACCGTTTTTTACGCGCACGGGAACGGACATCGTCTGGTTGTGCATGCTGGTGGCCATGAATCTGCAGACCTCGTTTTTGACGCCGCCGTTTGGCTGGTCGCTTTTCTACTTAAAAGGGGTGGCTCCGGCAGAGGTTAAAACAGGGCATATCTACCGTGGGGTCATGCCATTCATTGGTATACAGATCCTGGCCCTGGGCATGCTCATGATGTTCCCCGCACTGGCAACCTGGTTGCCTAAAATCATCGGTTGGTGATTTGCATGCCAGTGTGTAAAGTGTGCATACCAACGAACATCTCGGTTATGCATCTGAATGACATGAAAGGAACCACTTCGTGCTGACTACCCAGCGGGCAATGCGTGGCATGGTCGTCGCACCGCATGCCCTTGCCGCACAGGCCGGACAGGCAGTATTGCGCGAAGGTGGAAATGCCATCGAGGCGACCATTGCAGTGGCGGCTAGTCTCGCCGTGCTGTATCCACACATGACCGGCCTGGGGGGTGACAGTTTCTGGTTACTCTCGCAGCCGGGACAGCCGGTGCGTGCGCTAGCAGGTGCGGGGCGTACACCACATGATCTGGATATCGCACGGTATCGCAGCGCGGGATTTGATGCGATTCCCTTGCGTGGGCCGTGGGCGGCGAATACCGTGGCCGGTACGCTATGCGCCTGGGATGCGGCACTGGAACTGAGTCAGCACGAGTGGGGAGGGCGATTGCCACTATCTGTACTGCTGGCGGATGCAATCTACTATGCTGAACACGGTTGCCCGGTGACAAACAGCCAGGCACGCATTACGGCAAGCAAGCTCGATGAACTCAGTGCGCAGCCAGGGTTCGCCCAGGTGTATTTACAAGATGGCAAAACACCCTTACCTGGCAGCTTACAATACCAGACCGCACTGGCTGCAAGCTTACGTCGCCTGACGAGTGCAGGTCTGCAGGATTTTTATCGGGGTGAACTGGCGCAATCGATTGCCGAGGATCTTGCTGCAATCGGTAGTCCGGTTGGTGCAAGTGACCTGGCAGCGCAGCGAAACGAACAGTGGGAACCTGTCGTAATCGATCTGCCCGGCGTTGGCCGTTACTACACCACGGCGGCCCCCACCCAGGGGCTGGCCATACTCTATATATTAGGTCAGTTTACTCAGCACCCTGTTGGCATCACCGATGACCTCGGTGCGGACTATGTGCACTACCTGGCTGAGGCGACCAAGCAGGCATTCCGTTTTCGCGATCGCTATATCTGCGATCCGCAGGACATGGAGCCGTTAGATCTCGAAAGTGCATTTTCCCAGGAAGCGCTGAGTAAACTGGCGGGTCAGATTGATATGCGCAAGGCGATGGCGTGGTCCGGTGCTGGCGATATGAGCGATACCACCTGGTTTGGCGTGATCGACGGTGAGGGTCGCGCAGTCAGTTGCATTCAGAGTCTGTACCATGAGTTTGGCAGTGGGGTGGTATTACCTCAAAGCGGCATCTGCTGGCAGAATCGTGGTGCCAGTTTCTCACTGGACGAAAGCCATCCGCGGGCACTCAAACCGGGTCGCCTGCCTTTTCACACCTTGTGTCCGTCATTAGTCCAATTTAATGATGGACGCCTGATGGTGCTGGGCACCATGGGTGGTGATGGTCAACCACAAACCCAATCCTGTGTGTTCACGCGTTATACCTATCTCGGTCGCCCATTGCAGGACGCCATTACTGAACCGCGCTGGGTCCTGGGACGAACCTGGGGACAAAATACCAATACATTGAAACTCGAAGCGCGTTTCGCTCCGGAAGTCATTGCCTCATTGCGTGAACGCGGCCACGACGTGGAAGTGGTTGCAGCATTTGATGAAATGATGGGACATGCGGGGGCATTGGTACGCTTGCCGGATGGTGTGATTGAGGGTGCAGCAGACCCGCGTAGCGATGGTGCGGCTGTCGGCTTTTGATATGACTGTTTCGCTGGACCTCCTGCTACTGATTGTCACCTTGCTGGGCTGCGGTGTCTTCGCCGGTATACTCGCCGGCTTGCTGGGCGTGGGTGGCGGTATTGTCATTGTGCCCATGCTCTTTCATGTCTTCACTTTGTACGGTGTTGAACCTGGGGTTGCGATGCCGATGTCGGTCGGCACTTCGCTGTCAACTATTGTACTTACAGCCTGGGTGTCTGCACGCAATCACCATCGCCGCGGGGGCGTCGATGAGGACCTGGTCCGTCGCTGGTTTGTCCCCGTCCTGATCGGTGTGGCCATCGGCACCCTGGCTGCTCATTTTATTTCCGGGTCATCCATGAAAACTTTGTTCGGTGTTTTATTAACGCTGGTGTCCATCCACATGCTGGCCAGTGCCCGACATGCCCTGAATATTTTCTCCAGCCTGCCGTCACGTGGTGTACAAGCGACACTGGGCGTGATCGTGGGGATGTTTTCTGCCATGCTGGGCATCGGTGGCGGTACGCTGATGGTGCCTATCCTGACACTGTTTTCTTTTCCCATTCACAGAGCCGTTGCGACAGCATCCGTGTTTGGTCTCATTATCAGTATTCCTGCCACTGTAGGTTATATCTACAGCGGCTGGAGTCTCCAGGGTCTGCCCGTCGGTTCAACCGGCTATGTTATTTGGCTGGCGTTTGCATCATTGGTTCCGGCAACCATGCTATGTGCACCGTTGGGTGTGAGACTGGCTTATCGGCTAAATGTCATGCAATTGAAACGTGTATTTGCAGTATTCCTGTTGGCAGTTGGGATCAAAATGATCTGGTTCTAAACTACTACCGATAATGTGTTCATAGAAAATCCCCTTTCCTGTAACAATTTCGGCTATTAATCCCTTCCTTTTTCCGCGCCGGAACTTTATCGTGACAGGGAAATCCAAATTTTGCAGCGTTACCAGTTAGCAGTAATACATGGTTAAATGTTACGGTAATTACCTGTTGATTGTCTGGTATGCCAGTGCATGAACGTGCTCAGTCAATGAAACACAGATAATTCGAAAAACCAGTCCAAGCTCGCGGGGTTTTATGGCACCTTCACAAAAATCACAGCGCGGTTAGAGTCGCGCCATGAGTCAAACGCAAAGCCAGTTAATGAATGTGCAATTAATCCTGTTCGGTGCCGGTGGCGATTTATCGGTTCGTCTGGTCTTGCCCGCCCTGTATAACCTGTTTTTAGACGGTAAGTTACCGGAAAATTTTTGTCTGATTGGTGTTGGTCACCATGATTACACCAGCGAGAGCCTGGCTACACATTTTCGTGAAGGTGTGGAGCAATTTTCCCGGCAAGGCCTGGTGGATGAGCAACGCTGGCAGCAGTTTGTTGCACACCTGACTTATCATCGTGGTGATCTGACCAATACAGCATTATATGCCAGGCTTGCCAATGTCCTGGTACAGCAGGAACAGTCCTGGGGTGGTAAAAGCGAACATCTGTTCTATCTTGCGATTCCGCCATCCTTATTCGCGTCCGTGGCGCAGGGACTGGGAGAGGCCGGGATGGCACGTAACCGTCAGAATGCGCGTATCATCGTGGAAAAACCTCTGGGATATGACCTGGCATCATTTCGGGAAATCAATCAAACCATTCGCAGGCATTTCAAGGAAAGCCAGATTTATCGCATCGATCATTTCCTGGGCAAGGAAACCGTACAAAACATCCTTGCCCTGCGTTTTGCCAATCCAATCTTTGAACCGATCTGGAATCGACGCTATGTCGATCATGTTGCAATAACCGTCGCCGAAACCTTGGGCGTAGAACAACGTGGCAAGTTTTATGAACACGCCGGTGCCTTGCGTGACATGATCCAGAATCATTTACTACAACTGGTGTGTCTGGTTGCGATGGAACCCCCGGTGGCCTATGACGCCGACGATATCCGCAGTAAAAAGCTTGACGTCCTGCGAGCACTGCGACCTATACAACCGGACGATGTCGCCAGTATGGCAGCACGAGGTCAATATGCAACAGGCTGGCAGAATGGCGAGCATGTCTGCGCCTATCGTGAAGAACCGGATGTTGCAGAACATTCCAATATAGAAACTTTTGCTGCTTTGAAATTGTTTATCGACAACTGGCGTTGGCAGGAAGTCCCGTTTTTCCTGCGCACGGGTAAACGCATGGCAGCGGATGTATCGGAGATCTCGATTCGTTTTCAGGATGTGCCACACCACGCGTTTCCAGCCAGTGTCGGACTCAACGCCACACCGGCACGCCTGGTGATTCAGTTACACCCGGAGCAGGGCATAGTGATCAAGTTTATGGCCAAGGAACCCGGTGCCCAGTGGCGACTGAGCCCGGCGGATATGCGATTTAGTTATGCCGATGCCTTTCAAACCACCTTACCCGACGCCTATGAGACCCTGTTACTGGACGTCATGCACGGTGATGCCACCTTGTTCATGCATGCCGATCAGGTGGAAGCAGCCTGGCAGTTTCTGATGCCGGTGCTCCAGGTATGGGACTCAACACCGGCGACAGATTTTCCCAATTATCTAGCAGGTAGCTGGGGGCCAGAGTCAGCCGAGGCCTTGATCGCGGAGGAAGGCAAAAGCTGGATGACACCCACATTGCCCGAGGTGAAAAATGCCAATTGAGAATGGATGACCAGGCAGCTTGTGCAGTGTGAAATCAAATGGATATGAAACTGACACAGTTAAACACCAGGCATGCCCCGGGTGCACCGGGTCTGCCACCTACCTGGTCTTCCAGTGCCAAACAGATGATTGGTACTGCCCTGGGTGACTCGCGTATCTGGTACACCATTGGCTATGGCATCATCAATGAAGTGTATTACCCGCGTGTGGATATTCCGCAAATCCGCGACCTGGGATTCATCGTCGCCGATGACAAGGGCTTTTGGATCGAAGTCAAACGCCTGCACGCATGCACAGTAACACCTGCCGATGTCGGGGTACCGGCGGTCATCATCCGTCATACCCATCCGCGTTTTGAATTGCAATTGCGGGTGACACCGGACCCGGAACGCGACGTGTTATTGATCGAAGTGGATCTCCACGGTGACACCGCGTTATCTGTTTATGCTTTGCTGGCACCGCATTTGGGTGGCAGTGGTAGCAATAACGACGCGGCAGTGAATTGGTATCGTGGGCGGCGTGTGCTGTGGGCAGAGCAGGGACCATTTGGACTGGCACTGGCTGCAGTAGATGCCAATCAACGCGATGCCATGCGCCGCGGGAGTGCCGGCTATGTGGGTGTCAGTGACGGCTGGCAGGATTTCAACAAACATGCCGTGATGCAATGGCAGTATGAACAGGCGGGGCCGGGTAATGTGGCCCTGATGGGTAAACTACCGCGTTACGCAGTGCTGGCATTAGGCCTGGCCACCAGTCGCGAGTCGGCAGCGACTCTGGCGATTTCTGCCCTGCTGCAACCGTTTGAACAAACCTGGCAGCAACAGGTAACTGACTGGCGCAACTGGCACAATCAATGTGCCGTTCCTGGACCCGACAATTCCAAATTGCCTGCAGATATTCGCAAGCAGCTCTCTATTTCCTCGATGGTGTTGCATGTACATCAGGACAAGATATATCCCGGCGCCATGGTCGCGAGTCTGAGTATTCCCTGGGGTAATACCAAGGATGATGTTGGTGGGTATCACCTGGTTTGGCCAAGGGATCTCGTTGAGTGTGCCGAGGCCTTGGCGGCAATGGGTGCACACGAAGAAGCACGTAATATCTTGCGCTATCTGATTGCGACACAGCATGCCGACGGTCATTGGTATCAAAACCAGTGGCTTGGTGGCAAACCCTATTGGGAGGCAGTGCAACTGGATGAAGCGGGTTATCCGGTCCTGCTGGCGACTGCGTTGCTACAGCAAGGTGTACTAAATGGCGTGCAGGTGCAGGACATGATCACGCGTGCCCTGAGTTTTATTGCACGCCATGGCCCGGCATCTGATCAGGACCGTTGGGAAGAAGATAGTGGGGTGAATACGTTTACCCTGGCAGTCTGTATTGCGGCATTGGTAGGCGGTGCACAATTTCTGCCTGAAGATTGTTGTGAAGTTGCACTGGCACTGGCTGACTACTGGAATGCCCATATTGAAGACTGGACGACGGTTTCCGATACCCGGTTGCAACAACAGCTGAATGTGCGCGGTTATTATGTACGCGTAGCCCCGGTACAGGCTTTGGCTGATGACAGGGTGCTGCAACAGGTCTTACCCATCAAGAACAGAATCAATGATCCGGACCTGCCAGCCAATGAACAAATCGGTACTGACTTTTTACAACTGGTTCGCTTTGGTTTACGGCGAGCAGATGATCCCTTGATTCGAGATAGTATCAAAGTGATTGATGCCCTGTTAAAAGTCGAGACACCTAGTGGCCCTGCCTGGCATCGCTACAATGGCGACGGCTATGGTGAACATGTCGATGGCAGTGCATTCAATGGCACAGGTCATGGCCGCATCTGGCCCCTATTAACCGGGGAGCGTGGCCATTACGAATTGCTTGCCGGTAATGATCCGTTACCTTACTTGCAGGCCATGCTGGCAATGGCTGGGGAAGGCGGTATGTTGCCGGAGCAGGTATGGGATACTGATCCAATTACTGAACGTAATCTAATTACCGGTAAACCAACGGGCTCAGCCATGCCCTTGGCCTGGGCTCACGCCGAATTTGTCAAACTTGTTTGCTCATATATATCAGGCGAGCCTGTCGACCGGCCACAAGCTGTCTGGCAACGTTACCAGGGACAACGCCCGCGCGCACATATCATCTTCTGGTTGCAACAAGCACCGATAAGCAGGATGAGCGCAGGCAAGCGTTTATATATAGGTCTGCATCAGCCGTCTTTGGTGCGTTGGGGGGTTAATAACTGGCAACACATTCGAAACATGCCAACCTGGGACAGTGGGATCGGGCTACACATTGCCGAGATCGATGCCAGTCGCTTACATGCAGGTGACACGATAAATTTCACCTACCGCCATGCAAGTGATGGAACCTGGGTAGGTAAGAACTATAACATCGCGATCGGGGTTACCCTTTAGATGTTTAGGCGATGGATATAAGGCAACGTCACTCTTGGAGTTACAATAGCAGACCGGCTTTCCTTTTACGAACACATTAGGCCAGTTTCATTCCGTAGAAAATACCAGGCAACTGTCATAAAAACGCATCAGGGATAATAGATTAGCGCTGACGGAGATCTCAAGATGAAGAATAAGCAGCCACGGCTTGCTGCCGGGTTTTTAATGCATCTAGGACTGAATTCGTCATTGATGGAAATCTCTCTTTTGGAATGCTGGCAATCTTTCCGGGAATAGGTGGCAAAGGTGGGCTGGAACGATGGCAGAGTTGGACGGGATCTGCAATGACAATCTTTTACAATCCATTACAGTGCTATGAACATATTTTTTCGACGTTATCCCATACTTCACCTGACCGCACCGAACACATCTGGCTGCGGCTGGATCCTGCCTATGTGGTTAAAAGCCCAATAACGCAGGGACTGTCCAAGTAGATAATATATTTCAGGAGTTACAAATGAAAAAATTAGTAATCGTTGCAGCTGCAATAGCGATGTTTTCCGCCGCTTCCGGTACTGTTATGGCCAAGGCAAAAGGTGATAAGGCAACGGCTTATTGCACGAAATTGGCCAAGAAACACCACGTCACCGCAGACAAGATGGAAAGCTACATGAAGACCTGCGTTGAGAAGCACGAGAAGAAGCTCATGAAGAAGCACAAAAAACCGGCTGCCAAACCGGCTGCACCGGCTGCCACCACCCCAGCCAAGTAATATCAGATCTTTGAAAAGCCCTACCAAATTGGTAGGGCTTTCTTATCGCATTTTTGTTCAATTCCCAGGTCTTGCGACAGTGATAGAATACCTGGCACCTGATTCATGGTGACCAGATTCAATGCCTACCCCGATTTATTTCCGTAAACGGACCCGCTTTTCGGTTGTGCTGGTGACGTTTCTTTTGTTGAGCATCGTTGCCATCGCAGCCTACACCATCAGCCTTGTCCAGGCTCAACGCAGGGCTTACGAGGATTCTATAGATGAAGCCCAATCACACGCTATTGCCTTGCTGGCCGATCAGATCGATATGACCATCAACCGGGCTATGCGATCTCCGTTTTTAGGTTTTAAAAATCTCCACCTTGATGTAATTGCCAGTAAAGAAGTTACGAAATTTCTTCAGAACGTTCCAGAATTCAAGCGAGTCATTTTCCTGGACAAAAATATGCACATGGTTAGCAGCTTCCCGCCTATCAAAGATAGGGGAGAACGGATATTCAATTATTGGTTTACAAAGCGCGCTGCTCTCGAGAAATTCGATCGCAACAAATTCACAATACACACCTTTGTTGAATACATAGATGGCAAGTTTGAATTGCTTGCCTTGCAACACGCCAGTGACTTTAATCCGGATTCAGGCTGGCTGCTTATCAACTTCAATTTACAGGAGCTTATCAAACGGCGCATCGATCCCATTCTATCAGATTTTGCCAAGAGGCAAAACGGCTCGATTACGCTTAATAATCCACAGGCAGATTGGGACGATAATGCATTGAACTGGCCGGTCTCGCGCACATTGCCTGGCTGGATGCTGGTATTCAAACCGGACCCCAGTGAAACCGTCAAGGGCATGCATTATGCCACGTTGACGGCACTGGGGATTGGTGCTGCTGTTGTCCTTGCAATGTTGATTAGTGCCTATTTGTTGTGGAATGAAATCCGCCGTGAACGTGAGATGACTGACCTTCGTAACGGATTTGTCGCGAATGTTTCTCATGAATTGAAAACGCCGCTCACGCTTATACGCATGTACGCAGAAACGCTCTATTTACAGCGCATAAGTGATCCAGAACGCCGGCAGGCATATCTGGGCACCATCCTGCGTGAAGCCGAACGCCTTACCTATATGATCGAATCCGTGCTGGATTTTTCCAGGATCAATCAGGGGATCAAGATTTATCAACTGGATGATACTGATTTACGCGAGACTCTGAATCAAGTGATAGATACCTATGGTGAAAGGGTAAAAGAAAATGGACTGCAGTTAGAGACGGTAATAGAAGAGATACCTCCGATAGCGCACGATCGCCGTGGGATAACTCAAGTCGTGGTCAATCTGTTCGACAATGCGATCAAGTACGCCGCCAGCGGCGGCATTATTATCCTGACTTTGCATCGCATCAGCGCGGACGAGATAGAGCTTGCTGTACAGGATAAAGGCCCCGGGATTGCAGACGCTGATCGCGAGTGGGTAAAACGTGCATTCGAACGATCGGGTGATTTTAAGAATATCACTGGTGCAGGTCTGGGTCTGGCACTGGTTGATCAGATCGCGGCGGCTCACAACGCACGTTTTGTCTTGGATGACGGACCTGATGGCAGGGGATTGAAGGCCAGTCTTGTGTTCAAACTGAAGAGGGCGGATTCGTGAATCAAGCCACAACCATACTCGTGGTGGATGATGATGCGTCGATCACCATCGGTCTTCGAGACAATCTGGAATTCGAAGGCTATCGTGTTATGACTGTAGGTAGCGCACGCGAGGCTCGCGACGTTGTGGCAAGGGAAACGCCAGATTTGACGCTGTTGGATCTGATGTTGCCGGATGGAGATGGTATCAGCGTGTGTAGACAATTGCGTGCACAAGGATACACGAAACCCATCATCATGCTGACGGCGCGCGGCGAAGAGATGGACAAAGTACTGGGGCTCGAGGTGGGTGCTGACGATTATGTTGTAAAGCCATTCGGACTCAAGGAATTACTGGCACGTATTCGTGCGCAGTTGCGGCGCGATCGTAGTGGTGAGATTTCGACTGAAGTCTCCGTCGCTGTTGGCGTTGCGACCCTTGATTTGAAACACCATCAACTCATACGAGATGGCCAAAATCTGGAAATGAGCTCCAAAGAATTTGAATTACTTCGTTATCTGCTGGAAAAACGGGGACAGGTCATCAGCCGCGATACCTTGCTGGCCAAAATCTGGGGACATCAAGCACAGATAGCAACGCGCACTGTCGACAATTTTATTGTCCGTCTGCGCAAAAAAATCGAACCAGAACCGTCTGAACCCGTGTATTTGCTCACTGTTTATGGCAGCGGCTACAAGCTGGTTGAACAATAAGATGCTTTGAGTTCATTGGTCGGGGTGAGAGGATTCGAACCTCCGGCCCCTGCCTCCCGAATGTTATCAAGACTCACCGAAAAACAATCAGTTATGACATAAGTGTATGAATTTAGGGTATTTACCATCACTTTCAATCACACTCAATCCCTTGGTGACTACTTAGCAACTGTCCCAAAATTGTCCCAAAAATGCATCGAATTTAAATGCATCGAGCCTAAGCGCATCACGTATCGATGGTGTCTATGATATGGCTGTTTTCGGCTGAGATATAGATAAATGGAATGACTGTCACCTTTTATTGAGCCCGACCATGGCAGGGCAGTTCCATTGATGTTTCAACACTGATTCAGCAGATTGTTTAAATAATTTATATTTTTCGGTTGGATTAACCGCTGCAACTGCTGAAAAAACTTTCAGCGCGGTAGGGTCAGTTACTTCTTTAGAAATATGATCATCAATGATCTCAAGTTTCTCAATAGTTGTTTTGGTTTTATATTTTGGGTTTGCCAGCGTCGTTGTATAGATATTACATATTTGCGTAAAGCCATCCGGCGTTTTGCAAAAGGCAGGGTGATTGCATAGCAAAAGGAAAGTATAGGTTAATGTGTATATGATTGAATA
>JBECKZ010000205.1:0-6100 GCA_040235555.1 Thiohalomonadales bacterium
CTTTTTTGCTATTTCGATCGGATGACCGCGGACGCGTAGAAAATCCGCGGAATTTGAATAGACACGCTTCTGCGCCTGCCCGAACATAAACAACATCAGTCACATATCGGAGCGTATCTTGGAGGAGCCAGAGAACATGCTTGTATATCAATTACCTGGTCCGTTTTTGACAATGACACTCATTGGGATGTATTTCCTGGGATGTTTATCGGTGGCTTCTTTTGGAAACGATATATTTTCCACACGTTGAACGGGCCATGAGACGTGTCATTTCCAGAAAAATATCTCGTGATGACGGCATTTCTCTTGTTTTTCATTGCGGCATTTGGCGTGGCGACACCTTCTGTGCTGCCATCAGAAAATATTGACCTTAATCCCGTTTGCAGGTTGTATTTTATTCGCCATAGGAAACCTTGTGCTTTTCTGAGAGGACAAGATTACGCGCGATATCTTAAATATGGCTTGTAACATCAGCCGTTTCATTAATATCGTACAAGGAATGTTATGAAACTCAGTGAACAGCTTAAATTAATTGCGGATGGCATTTATCCGGTGACGGGTGAATTAATAAAAAAAGAGTCAGTGGCGCATACACCGGAGGCTGTCAGACTCGGTAAATTATGGACACAAAGAATGCCGTCATTGGAAAAGCTATGTGCTGAGACAGTCTGAACAAATGCCCCCAATCGAATGATTCGATTTCTGATTTCGTTGCCAGGGGGACAGACTGATGTTTTCTGTCTGGTAATAAATTGGCTGTGGTAGCAGACATCACATTAACATGTGAGGGAAAGTTAGTCGCCATATATATATTATAAATTACTATATAATCAATATGTTACATTATCATTGAGTGCGTCATTACTTCTTTTCGTTATTAGGCGTAAAGTGCACTTTAGAAACCGTACTTAAAGTGGGAATAGAGTGGCTTCCCCTTGGGGACGCTATCTTAATCCTGGTTATTTTCGGAAAACCGGGGTCTATTTCTATACATTCTCCATCGAAGATGCCTTTTTCATCCGCGGTTCGCATTGTGATAGGTTATTAAGATGCGTTTTTATTCTAAGGCGTCCAGCTTATCGAGTAATTGGCGCTTATATATAATTTGCGGAATGAGTCTAACAAAATCATCAAATTGCTGTGCGGTCTCTCTCCATATGCTCTTGCAATACATAAAATGATTTTTATTTTGTTGACGGCGTATGGCAGGGTACAGATGCTAGTGTAGTGGGTTCGGAAACACCACTATATGAAGTGAAGAATCAATATTAATCAATACTAAAATGATGTCAAAAATTCGTGCACAACAAAAATGAAAGTGTTTTTTAACATGGCAGTATGTAATCCATTATTTCAGCGAATTGTTTATACTTATCTTATAATGCAGTCGATCGGTACATGCATTGCGCTGCACCACGCCCATGGACAGGGTATCGGCATCTGGGGAAAATCTGCCTGCATGATTCAGGATTAGTAGAGTGGTTATTCAGGGAAGAGGGGGGTTAGACTCTCTGTGCTAAGTGGGTGCCGTTTCGGGTCCAAGTGTTCGGCGGTATCCCAGGGTTCGAAGGCATTGCTCACATTCGAGAGCCCACTCTTGGCGAGCGCGGGATAGTGACGCAGGATGACAGACTTCATGTCCGCGGCATCGATCCAGTCGAGTCCCTGCGCAGTGTAGGTATCCTCGTTATAACAATCGGTGTAGAAACGATCGGCCTGCAATCTGCGTGTGGCGTTGAGTATAAATATCTGAAACAGTGTTTCGCCAAAGGCAAAGCCCGTCGGCCGTACAGCCGGATTATGCGGATCTTCCGCCAATGTGCCGATAAGCAGATCCAGATCCTCCACCGCTTCTGGCTGATCACCGTATACGGATTTAAGAGCCGCGAGATGTTGTGGATCACGCGTCAGGTCTTCGAATGCATGGATCGCTTTTAAACCGAGCTGACGTCGGAACTCGTTGTAACGTGGAACACCGCGCTCACGGGCACGGAGGATATCAACCGCCCCGAGATCGAATACAGGATTAGATGGCATACTGAGTGTCTGCATGAATCGCGGGTAGTTGTTCAGTACCAACTGTCCAGGGTGTTGATTGCCGAATGAGTAGAACAAGTCCTGCATGCCTACCGAACGAGTCAACTTCACCGACCCGGCTTGCCGGGTCTCAGCGATAGAGATTTGCCTGATGACCTCATTGGTTTCATGGTTCCGTAACACGAGACTCTCCGGTAGGAGTGAATGCAGTCGATACACTTCGACGAATTCTTCGGTCAAGCCGTACGCTGAACCGTGTCTGTCAATGGGATTGCCAACTACGCCACCCACCTCAGGGTGACGGATATTCAAGGTAGAGATCGTCTTGCGCTGCTTGGGTGAACGGAATAAATAGGTGGCAAGACCATACCAATTGGCGTTAAGGGCCATATTTGCCGTTTGCTGTGGTAACAACGCCGGTGTCCATTCGATGGTGTGGATCTTGGCCATCACTGCCGCATTGATTAAGCGCGCGACATTAAACAGGCGGTCGTCGTTCCACTGAGGATAATCGTGCTTCAAGTGATCGCAGATGGCATTGTGTTCACGCACAAATAGCGTATGAAGCATACTCAGGCCTACCCACCAATTGCGCACAAAACCGGTATCTTCGACACCGTTTCGGCAATGTAACAACCCATCTTTCAGTGACAGTTTTCCATCGACGTGACTGCGCAAGCGTAGCTGTGTCTCTGGATCACTACCATAAATCTGAGAACCATCCCACCAATGACTCACTTCATTGATATGAGTGATCGCCGCGGGCTCACCTTCTTGTCGGCGCGTAGGATCCGGCTGGGTTCTACCAACGAACATACTCCGCTGCCCATAGGTAACACGGGCCGGGTCATCCTCGTCGAGGGGGATCTCGATGATGTCCGGCGGTTCCAGGTTCTCGCCATGGCTCACCCAGTCATGTACCTGGAATTGAATCCAGGATGCTGCCAATAAATTCAGGAAGGGGACTTCCCGCATGCCACCCTCTCGTTGCAACAGCGCGAGACTGACTCGGCGGGGATTTGGTGTCAGTAGCCGCTTGTCCCGTTCCACAGTTATAGCATCCAGGGCAACATTGCGCAGGAAGCGAGTACCGGCAGCGCCTTCCATGGGATTATCCAGGTTGTTCCAGCTACCATCTGCCGTGCGAAAACACTGTGCTCCGACCGGTCCTTGCTGTAACCGGGGTTGAAACCCGATCAACTCACCACGTGGGTAACTCTCAATCAAATTGTGTTGATTGAGTTGGTCGCGCATATAAACAAGGGTCAGCAGCGCGCGCAACCGGCCGTGCTTATACCAATTCGTCCAGATAGTGTCCTGGTAACCAGCGAGAGAACCATAGGCATGTACGATCAGATGGCTGGCGCGTCCCAGTACCCGGCCCAAGATATCGCCGATTAAATCGTTAACACTGAGACGGTGCTTTTGCTGGGAAGAGTTATTCGGTAGCGGCAGTTCACCTGCTGCCGCTGGCGGTGCAGCCAACAGACTTTCGGCCTGAAAATAGGCCACGTCAGGGATTACGTCTTGCATCTCAGCGACTGTGTTCGCGCGGGCATGCTCACCAATAATTCGCCAACGTTCCACTTCATCATGGCTAAGTGTCAGAGCACGATCCAGCAGCCGTTGTGCTTGTGCGTAATTCTCGAGATGAAATTGGATTAGGCCGAGCAGTCCGTGCATATCGCCAGTCATGTCCTGCGCGAGGCCAGGTTCTATCGTCGCCACCGCATCTTCGAAACGCCGTTCTTCGATGAGGGTTTCAATCCAACGAGGATCGAAGATTTCCATTGACTGGCTCATACCTTGATATTCTTCACAACCCTTGTTTCACATGGGTACAGCTCGAGTGTTCCTCATATACCTAGAACATTAGCACAGAATAGTTGCCTGCAGTTGCGTTATTCAAACTCTTCATCCCCGTTCGGTTCATAGTGCGGGACATTATTCTTCGAGTGGCGCAATTTTGATAGCTCCCAATACATGCGTTGCCGGGCACGGCTTTGGTTACCCAGCGGACGATGTTCCGGGATGCAATGCCAGGGGTTGAAGGAAAGACGTTTCTCAAACTCGATTTGTGAAGCTGTCGCAAATGTTTGCCGTGGGATGCGTATGGTCGCCACCGACACGCGCGGTGACAGCCGCTCGGGCCACAGTACCGCCGCGTTTTCGATCGGCATCAGGTGCGGATCGGTTTGTAATTGGATCCGAAAATCCAGTTCCACATCGCCGTTATCAAGCGCTTTAACCATGGCCTGGCGCAAATAGTCATCCGGCGGCCTGAATGGCAACCGAGGTATGGGCGTCTTTTTATTGGACTTCGGCCACACGGAATACACCATTGCCTGCCCTTTGCCGAGCAGATACGGCACGCAGCTAAAATACGGCGCCTCAAACGGACTGCTCTGGGTCTTGATAAACAATCCCTGCATGATCAGGTCGAGCAGATGGGGATTTTTAAAATTGAGGAAATGAAACAGCGATGCATCTTGCAAGCTCCACTTTTGTAGGTGCGCGTTCGCCTTGGTATCGGGTGTCACAAAAGTCGGTGTCGAGACCCCGAACATATCCTGTGTGAACTTCTCTTCGTCCATGAGCTTCGGGCCCGGCACACCCAATAGTTTGATACTGATACTCATGAAGCCGACGTCGTCAATGTCCGGGGTAACATAAGGTCCAGGTCCGGAAAAACGCACCCAGGCCTTGTAGGTTTTAGGTTCTGCAAATATCCCGTGGCGGAACTTTGCTGGCAGGCTTTCGTGTACGATAAATTCCGCCCGCACGATGCCATGGGTTTTGGTGTTACCGCCGCGCTCAAATCCGCCGGGTTTCCATAGCTTTGTCATTTGCTTCGTGAAAGTAGAGACAATCGAATCGAGATTAGCCTCTTCGTCGGGAAGCGGTTTTTCCTCGGCGAGTTTCAAGCCTTCGTTTTTGCGCTGCAGATTAATTAAGAACGTGACGAAACGTGCAATCGGATCGCGCAACACGGCATCGAAAGCGGGTCGCAACCAGGGATCGAAGCGGCGCTCGAACTGCAACAGTTTGAGCGAAATATCGCTGAACCAGTTCAACAACGCCGAGTTGGTATCGCTCGGTGGTACCGGGCGGCTCCTGTTCGAATCCGTCAGACGACTTGAGTTTGTTTCTCCGGTTTTCGCATCCATGGATTGCTCTCCTTTCGCGTGCTCACTGGCCAGATAGCGCAACGCACGAATGCCCGGCAGGAAAAAATAGCCGCCACCCACGACGTTGATAAATCGTGGCAGGCCACACACACGCTCGTCCGGTCCGTCCGTACGCGGTATCGAAAAGACATCGGAGTCAGATTCGCGATGTCCAAGCAGGGGGTCACCCTCGTTTCTCAGGCCATTGAACCTGGTTCCCACCATCCAAGCGCTCTGCACAAACTCAAACTGGCGCGAAATGTTTGCATTCAAGCATATGAAATGAAGGCCAGACTCAATGTCAGAAGCACTGCTTAGTGCCTGTTCCGGGGAAACCTGGACACCAAAGCCACGGCCGCGACGGAGGAGGCGATGAAATCGCGTGGATGCCACAAGATCCTGCGCCAATGCTTCAGTATCGAATCCCAAGATGCGTTTCAGTTTCGAGATGAGACCAGACGCGCCAGACGGTAGATCGGCATTACGGGGATTGCCGCGTCGTATATGAGCACCAAGTGGACAGCGAATGCCCTGCGGATCAGACTCATAATTGAAGGTATTCAACGCATCGGGTGTTGCTGGGGTATCCCCAGGCTTGTCAGAATCCATGCTAACAAGCGGTTTGCCTTGCAAGGTCCTGCCCACCATCGCTTCCGCCCAGCGTTGGCGTGTAGCAGGATCACCGTCTGCCTTGTGATCTAGAAACTTCCAGAAGCCTGTCACATTCTGGCGCAATTGACGCATGACGAGATAGCTGCCATTTCGTCCGAGATCCACCTTATCGGACGCATCTTCCGCTTTCGGTAGAATTCCATTGCTGTCAAGCGCTGGGTCCAATAATGGCCGATCTGTGTAGAGACCATATTCGTTCGGATATCCCAGCAAGAACTCACCGA
>JBECKZ010000084.1:0-11187 GCA_040235555.1 Thiohalomonadales bacterium
GTCGTATTCCGGGTGCCCCTGGAAAAAGACCAGTCGAAACTGATCTTCACTGGCAGCAAGATGTACCCCTGCCACGTCACTTTCTGCCAGCACCGGTAATCCCGCCGCGTCAAACTGGGCACGGTCAATCTGATTAAAGCGTGAGTGTGGAACGTCGAAACGGGTATTGACACCGGCGGTTAAGGGATGGGTGCGCGATACGAGTCGATGCGAATACACACCCCAGCGTTTGAAACCGAGTGGCCGGCGTTTTTGCCCATAGCGAAACTCCATGACTGCATGTGTGGTCAGGCAGGAACACAGGGTTGAGGTGACATTGGCATAGGCCCAGTCGATTACCTCGATCAAGGGATCCCAGAAGGGTTGGGTCGATAACTCCGGCCCAACGACATTCGCGCCGGTAATAATCAGCGCGTCAAGGCCGGCCTCCTTGATCTGTTCGAAGCTTTCGTAGAATTGGGCGATGTGAGCCTGCCCTTTTTCACTGCGCGGCAGGTTGGCGATCGTAAACGGATGCATATAAAACTGTGCGATCTGGTTACTTTCGCCGACCAGTCGAAAGAATTGGCGTTCGGTCGCTTCCAGTGCGGCGTCCGGCATCATGTTGAGCAGGCCGATGTGCAGTTCGCGGATGTCCTGCTGCAGGGCATGATTGCGATCGAGCACCGTCTCACCCTGCTCACGCAGACGCTGGAAACTGGGTAAATTTGTATGGGCGACCAGGGGCATGACGTTACCTATCCTGTAATACTGTGTTACTGACTCAGGGCATTTTCAATCAGGGTCAAAAAGTCCTGTTCACTCTCCACCTGCCACAAATCCGTCGTGCTGATGGTATAGCCGTAATTATTTGCGATAGCCTCGTAGCGCGGTATCCGGGTCTTGAACAAACGTGGAAATACCCAGCGCACGAAATCGTCGGGCTCGAGCATGGCGACATAGCCCAGCTTGTTTTCGCGCATGTAGACATCCAGCATTTCATCCAGGAAGGCCTCGCGATAATACAGGGGTTTCGGATCCCGTTCGGCGCGGTGGATCAATTCCTGTTCATCCTCAGCGGTGGCCTTGATATAAACAATCAGCGTATGCTCAGCCAGGCGCTCCAGGGTTTCCGCGTCATCCAGTTCACACACGCTGCCGCCGGCATCGTTGATAAAATGCTTGTAGCCATAAATCTCCTGCGCCTTGTAAATAAAACTGGGTACGTCGCGCATGGCGGCAATCTCCGCCTCAAGATGCAGAGCCTGGCGGTGCTTGAATTCTTCCAGTGGCAAACCGCCATGTTCCGGATTGCCCAGTTTGCCCAGGAAACTGGAAACCGGCTGCAGGTTATCGACAGTGATGTTGTTCGCTATATATATAGAATCATTACGCAGCAATTCACGCAGGAACGGCACCTGCATGGCCTTGGATTTGATATTGTCCAGGATGGCTTCATCCAGGTAACGGGTCCCGATACGGTAATCGCCGGAGTAATGGAACCAGTCGTGTTTGCGCAGCATGGCCGCCAGGCGCGTCTTACCAACCCCCGACATGCCCAGCAGGGTGATGGATTTGTGTTCCCAGTCGCGAAAGGCATTGACACTCAGTTTCATGGCCAGCGATTATCCTGTTTAATAGTTGGCGTATTGTAGGTGACATTGCCACTGGGCGCCAAGCCGCAATGTTTGACAGGTTCAATGATGCAGATATTTCACTATTAGTCTCTTTCGATGCAACGCTTTATTTCAATCATGCTTGCCTGGTTTGTCATTGTGGTGGTGGCCGCGATATTGATGCATGTGGTTATTGAGCAAGACAAGTCAGGATTATCCGCTGTCAAACAACAACAGTTCATCCGCCAGGTCACCCTGTTGCGTACAGTGGAAGACAAGTACCAAGCGCATCAGTATCCCCGGGCCCTGCAGCTATTGGAGAGCAATCAATCCTTGTTCAATAACCCAGCGATACCCGATCAGCTGATGCTGGGATATTACTTGCTCAAAGGCAAGGTGCACTGGTCCCTGTGGGAATACGTCGAGGCGGATCAGGCATGGCAGACAGCTGAACACTATGCCAGGACGGCAAAACAGCAACACATGCTGGCGCAGTTGACGCGGGATAGTCAGCGTGTGGTGAACGATATCAATCACGAACGCAATAACCGTCAGGTCTATCTGGCCAGTCCACACGTGGGCCCGGCAGCGGAATTGCGGGGTAAGATTGCCCTGATCTACATTTTTGTGGTGGACGGCGGCGGGAATAGCTGGAGTCTGCGCGATCGCAGTTATGTCCAGCAAACCTGGGCGACAGCGCAGGCCTGGTTACAACAGAAAGCGCGAGACTATGGCAGTCAGGTGAGTTTCAGTCAACGCCTGTTCCTGGTGGATAAAAATCCACTCATCAAACGCCAGCGCATTGGCGATGTCAGCAGCCATTTTAAAAACGTCAATCAGGTGGTTGTCCTGTTGGCGAAGCAACTGGGCTATCCCGATATGCTGACTTTTACGGAGCAAATCAGGCAGCAGGAGCACGCCGACCAGGCCATGGTGATGCTGCACCTGGCACGTGATGGTCGTTCCTTTGCCAGCCGCTGTATGCAGCGGTGCTCGAACCAGGGTGAGTTTGTTGTGCTGCTCGAATCCGCACGGCGCAAAAAGTGGCAGGCCCTGCAATATGCACAGGCCCATGAAAGCCTGCACCTGTTCGGCGCCGATGACCTTTATAACATCCGCAAAGCAAAATATTATGATGTCCGGGATATCATGAATTATCCCTCCAGTGAGTTGCAGGTCAGTAGCCTGGAGGCCCTTACTGCCTGGTCAGTGGGCCTGACACTGTATAAACCAAAAACACCTTTTAAAATAAAAACGTTTAACTAGAGAGAGTCCACCATGGAAGTCACCACCATGCATCAAACGATACAGAACCTGCTGATTAGCCTGGGTTACGCCATCGTTACCCTGTTGGTCAGCGTGATCACCCTGTATCTGATTGATCATTATCTGTATCGCAAGATTGATTTCATCGAAGAGATAAAAAAAGGCAACATTGCAGCAAGCATCTTTTATAGTGTGCTACTAATTTTCGTGGCTGTGATCGTAACCGTTGCCATCAACTAAGTACCTGTATGTGGGACACCCTGCTAAGTGCCTTCGTCACGCTATTTATTGTCATCGATCCGATCGGTGTGGCCTGGTTGTTCTTTGCGCTGACGCGAGAAACCGATAAACGTCTTCAGCACAGGATGGCAGCACGTGCAGTATTGCTGGCTGGCGTCATCCTTCTGGTCTTTTACTTCAGTGGCGATGTATTACTGCGCCTGATGGGAATCAGTTTGCCGGCCTTTAAAATCGCCGGTGGTGTCCTGTTGTTGCTACTTGCCATTGATATGGTATTTGCCCGTCAGTCCGGTTTGCGTTCCACCACTGCTGGCGAAACCTATGAAGCGGAACACAAAAAAGATATCAGCGTCTTTCCACTGGCGTTTCCGATGATTGCCGGGCCTGGCGCCCTGACCAGTGTCCTGTTAATGAGTGGCCATGCTGCTGGTACTGCAGAATTGTGGTATCTGGTGGTGATTCTGTTAATGGTGCTGGCGATCACGCTGCTGTGTTTGCTGTTTGCACCGTGGTTGACCCGCCTGTTGGGGCAGACCGGCGCTAATGTGATCAGCCGCCTGCTGGGGCTGATCCTGGCGGCACTGGCTGTACAGTTTGTGATTGATGGAGTGAAGCAGAGTTTTTATTAAGTACTATTTATTCAATTTCGCCTGCGGTAATGCCACTGAGGCTGGTGAGTGCAAAACAACAACACTACTTCGGCATTAAACTCTCTAGCACCCGCACCACCTCTGGGGCATCCCAGTCAATCGCCGCATTCACGCCGTAGTGGATCTTACCGTCGCTACCAATCACAAAGGTGGAAGGATAGGCGATGACATTCCACGTGGCCGAAGTTTGACCTTCGTTGTCCAGTAATACCGGATATTCAACTTTGACCTCTTTGAGGAAGGCCCTGATCGTAGCAACACTCTCGGCATAGTTGATGGAAATAAGCTGGAACGGTTTTCCCTGCATCAGTTTGCGCAAGCGATTGAGAGAAGGGATCTCTTCCCGGCAGGGGCGACACCAAGTAGCCCAGAAATTGATCACCGAGACCTTGCCTTTATAGTCGTTAATTTGAATGTGACGGTCGTTAGCGCTACGCAGTGAGATCGACCTTGGTTGTGGGTGTGCGCGATAAGGTTTGAGCCGGGAATCCAGGCGTGCTTCAGTTTCCTGGTGAAAGGTATACTGAGGTGTTTTGTCTGCTTCCGGCAGCGTATTCAGCATGCGCACCACACCTGCCAGTTCTTGCGGTAGTTTGCGCAATAATGCCATGGTTGGCTTACTGGTATCACCCGTATACATCGGGCTGGTGATTTCCGGCATCAGTTTGAAAAAGACCTGGTCATTACTGCGACGTAGTTCAGCCAGTAAACGGGGAAACTGGCTGGCATTACCACGTTTTCCAGCCTGATAAACCACGATGGGTAGTGTTGTGGCATGGGTTATCGGCAGATAATTCGGGGCCAGCCCCAAATCAGGGATCGATGCATATAGATCCGGTGAGAGCAACACGATTCCGGATAGGCGACCATAATGTGTTTCTGCCTGTTGCCAAAGGGTGGCGCCACGCAGTGTAGGTATCGCACCGTAGGAATGCGAAAGCAGAATCACCTGCTTATGGGTACGCAAGTGGGCAGCATTGATCAGATCGACAACATAGTTTGGGTTGAGCTTGCGCATAAAATTACTGCCGCCAACCTGGAACAGGGACTGGGCAAAATCGATTTGCCAGATTTCCACACCAAGTCGTGACAGGCCTTCAGCCAGTTGCACATCACGTGGCGACAATCCGTACCCACTGGCGATCCAGATAATCAGTTCCTTACCTTGTGCGGGGTACTGGTGCAGATTGAGATCAGCGCCGTCATGGGCGGTAATATCAATTTCGGTCGTGGGAAAGTCCAGTGCTTCCTCGGCAATAGCTAGAGGAAGTTGCAGGATTAAAAATAGTGCGACGACTAAACGTAAAACGGACAACATGCGCAAGATTATATTGAAATGCATGGCTGTTAACTAGCACTGCCATGGCAAAAGCATTGGCTCACTGGCTGGCAGGTTTGCGCCGGTACAGGATAAAGGTCAGGTCATCCGGATGACTGGGTAGCTCGGGTTGTGCAGTGTTCATGCGTTCGTGGGTCAACGCCAGAAGTTGCTGAGCACAGTGTTGTAAATCACCCTTGCGGATGACCTCTACAATTTCATCCAGGTAGAGGTTGTCGAACAAACCATCGCTGGCCAGGATCACAGTATCGTGTCTGGCGATACGCATAGCGGCACCGATCTCGATACGCATATCCGGCGCACCGACCACATTGGAAACCAGATGGCGTTCTTCATGATGTACAGCTTCATCGACATCAAGCAACCCGGATTCAACGGCATAGCCCACTGGCGAGTGGGCTACAGACTGCAATTTTTTTTTGCCGCGCTGACCACAGAGCAGGATCATGGAATCGCCTACATGGTAGGGGCGTATACGATCAGACTGAATTTCCACTACAGCGATCGTGGTCGCAGCACCACTACTCTGGGCCAGGATATCCTTGTTCGCGCGCTCGATACCATCCAGAATTGCTTCACGTAGCGGTGTCTGCTCCTGTGCGGCTTTTTCGATTGAGGTTTTCAACCGGCGAACGGCAAGGTTTGATGCAGTACTGCCGCTTGGTAGTCCGCCCAGGCCATCGGCTATTACCAGGACGCCATTGGCATTGTCGTAGGGTATAAGTGCTGCGCAATCCTCGTTGACCGTTTCCTTCTCAGGTGAGCGATGGGTGAATACCATTACCTGACCCGAGACCAGCTCAAACCCTTCAGGTTCGATCATATCGGTTTGCGTGAACAAAAGGGATTTTTCCAGAACCAGACTCCTTGAAAGTTGTTTACCACTGCATGGTTTCGATATACCGTCGCAATTGCGAGGCACTGCGAAATTTTTTCAGGATCAGGGAACGCTTGAGACCGTTACAGATTGCTTTGACCCCGGCTGGTTGTTTTGCGTAATGTTTGGCACCACCAAGGATCTCATAAAAGATGTGGATCATGTCCACGGTGTCGCCCTGGATCGCATCGCGTTTTGAGCTGGGAGACTGAAACAGGTCAACCAGTTTCATATCAAATTCCAGGCCATAGCGTTGCAGAATAATGTTATCCGTGTGGAGATCACCGTGATACTCACCGATGCTGTGTACACACTCCATGCCGCAAGCCAGCGCATGTAGAACATGCAGCGCGGCAAACGGCTGCAGGCGCTTGCCTGGCTGGCGTGCCACAAACTGACTTAGTAAATCTCCTTCAACATATTCGGAGATCAGCGCAGTAACTGGCAGGCTTTTCACTGTAATGTGTTCCTGAGCCCCGTACTGGATGACGATAGGGCAATTGCGCAACTTGTGCAGTTTTTTGGCGTAAAATTTTACTGCTTTATCACGCGGATTGCGTTGCGGGAAAAAAAGTTTAGCGGTACGTTCTATTCCGGTGGCCAGTTCGCGGATAAGAAACACTTCGCCTTCCCAACCCGAACCCAGTTGAGAGATGACTTCATATTTACGCGCCAGGATCCTGCCCGGCTTGAGGTCAAAACTGTTGAGGTAGATGCGTTTTGCGGCCATGGGTTGATTCTAGTGGTTATGCTGGATGTGTTCCACAACCAGTTTTGGAACGTTAAGTACCTGTGTCAACGTGAATGCTGGTAATGCGTTATAAATCGCAATGGTCTTCGATGACAACAAACTTTGGGTTAAAATAAAAGCAAAGGTATGTTCCTCCGTATCATCCTTGTGGTCCGCTTGATGGTTGTTCGTTAGTGTTATGCCGGTCAGGATAATATCTGCTTGAGCTACAACCAGGATATCATCGTCATTATTGCCAAAGCAGGGCAGATCAGATTCATATCCCTAATGATGTCACGGCGGTTTTCGGCGGCATTAGTTTGAGTATCAATTTTTAGCCACACTCACTTACAGACAAGGGGGACCAACTTGTCTGCTTGAGCGCAGATAAAATATTTTTTGCGGACAGGGTGACAGAATCTCTATGCGGACGCAGAATGCATCACCCCGACAAGTGATTGCAGGTCGGCGGTCGAGCTTTATCACGCAGACACACAGGAGGCGAGCATGCGCAAACTTTTAGGAATATTGTTATTTACCCTGGTCCTGCCCGTAGCCGAGGCCAAAGTGGTAGGTAAGGTGGTGCACTATGAAGGTGGAGACACCAAGCTAACCGGCTATCTGGCCTACGATACGAAATACAAAGGCAAGCGGCCGGGTATTCTGGTTGTGCACGAATGGTGGGGGCAAAATGCCTATGCCCGCAAGCGCGCTAGGATGCTGGCCAAGTTGGGTTATGTCGCCTTTGCGCTGGATATGTACGGCAATGGCAAAACCGCAACGCACCCCGACGATGCCGGGAAATTTGCCCGCATGGTCAACAGTAACATGCCCATCGCCAAGGCACGCTTCCTGGCAGCACTGGACCAGTTGAAGGCCAGCCCCCTCACCGAGAAAGACAAGATCGCCGCCATCGGCTATTGCTTCGGTGGTGGCATCGTGTTGCAGATGGCGCGTCAGGGTGTCGATATCAAGGGCGTAGTGAGCTTCCATGGCAGCCTGGCGACCAATGCGCCGGCCGAACCTGGCAAGGTCAAGGCGAAGGTGATGGTCTTTAATGGTGAGGCGGACCCGTTTACCACCAAGGAGCAGATTGCAGCCTTCAAGCAGGAAATGGACAAGGCGGGTGTGGACTACCAGTTTGTTAATTACTCTGGTGCCAAACACTCTTTCACTAATCCGGGTGCTACGGCTTTGGGCAAGAAATTTAATCTGCCACTGGCCTACAATGCCAAGGCCGATAAGGACTCCTGGTCAAAGATGCAGATGTTTTTTAAAACACTGTTTAAATAAGGTCGATTTAACGGGAGGCGCCAGACTGGCGCCTCCCACGACACAGACTGTAACAATTAGCGTATAAAAATGTGATGTAACACACATTTTTAAAATTTGCGCCTGATCTAAGCTCAATTTCCCCCACAAAATAACCATCTAACTCAACAGTGAGGGGATGGAGGAAAGACATGCCTGCGCTGATTCAATTTGCCAGTGGCGCTCCGGGAATCAAATATCAGCTCGACAAGCGTTTTCTCTCCATTGGACGGGGGAGTACGGAAAACGATATCTGTCTGTCGTGTGCCTTTGTCAGTAAACACCACGCCATCATCGAACTGGTTGAAAGTGAATCAGCCGAGGGCGGCTATGAGATTTATCTGCAGGATTTGGACAGCACCAACCATACTTATGTGAATGACCAGCCCATCACCCGTGCCCAGTTAAATCATGGTGACGTGATCCGGATTGGCAGGAATACCCTGAAATTCGATGCGCAAGGTGAGATTCCCGAGCTGGATGCCGTTGAGTTGGATTTTGAAGTTCCAAAAGCAGGTGAAGGCCAGTCACGCACCTGGAATTTCAGCCGTCGGCTGCGCCTGATCGCATCAGACTAACCACGGCACTTACATTTTCTTGATCCAAGATCGGGTTGCAGTCGTAATCGGGCTCGCAGTCAGCTACACCAATCACTATAATCATCTGCAATTCCTCCAGTAATCGAATTGCCATGGCCTTATTGATCCTGCTTCAGGAAGCCGATGCCGGCGTCCGTTTTCGTATTGATAAACCCCGCTTTACCATCGGTCGTAGCAGCGACAATGATATTTGTCTGGATGACGAATTGGTGAGCAAGCAACATGCGGTCATTGAGGCTATTCCCCAGGAGCAGGCAAAATTGCAGTTTGAGTACTATCTCCAGGACCTGGACAGCACCAATCACTGTTTCGTCAACGAGGAACAGATCAACCTGAAAAAGCTGCAGAACGAGGATGTAATTCGAATCGGCAAAAACAACTTCCGTTTCGTCGATGATAGCAATGACAACCTGGAAGCAACCACAAAATTGCACAAGACCTGGCTGCCGGGTGTATTCATTGCCAAGAAACCAAAAAAATAGCCCACCAAATCAATAGCCCACCAAATCAAGTAGAAGTGCTAGGCCTGACTAGGGTGTGGACGTCTTGTCAGGATTATCGTATTTGATGTGATCCGGTGCCACGGCGCCACCGGAGATAATGAACGTCATGGCCTCATCCATGCTCCAGTCGGTGGCTACCAGATTTTCCACCGGCACAATCTCGATGTAGCCGGAAGTGGGGTTGGGTGTGGTGGGGACATAGACCGCCGCCAGTTGTTTCCCGCTGTGCGCGTCTTTCAATATACGCGTGACAAACCCGATGGTTTTCATATCGCGTGAGGGAAACTGGATCAGGACCACCCGCTGCAGTTCCTCGGGTTTGGTCTGTAGCACGGAAATGAATTTTTTAATTGCACCGTAGACGGACTGGACCAGCGGGATGCGGTGGATGAAATATTCGAACAGGTCGATAATTCGCCGGCCAATTACGCGGGTGGCAATCCAGCCAAGAAAATACAAGGCCATGATGGTGAGCAAAACAGCCAGGGTATTTTGAAACCAGTCCGCCAGGATCCAGTTGGCCACCTGTGGCCAGCTTTTCTCAATCTGGCGAGATAAGGCGCGTGCCCAAGGCAGCCCGATGCGCGACAGGTGGCGCAGGAAAAATTCAAACACGGCATAGGTGAACCACAACGGGATCACCGTGAGCACGCCCGTCAGGATATAGCGCTGGGCCTTGCGCAAAAACGAGGGTTTGATCGGATCTGCCATCGTGCAGCTCAGTTATCCGGGATCAATCGGCGCAGTTTGTCACGATCGAACCACCAGCGATCTGCCACAATAATATCCAGTACCTTGGCCAGGCGTGGCAGAAAGACTGCCGGGTCTTTTAATTCCAGGCGTTCCATCCAGAACTCCAGCATTTCCTGATCACTAACCTGACTGTGGCGTTTGGCAACCTGGGCAATGATCTGGGTCGTGAGAAATAACAGGCTGCTACGTTTCTCCTCGCTGCTGCGCAGGTCGGCAATATAGTGTGCCGTGATGGCGGCGACAGCAGCACCATCGGAATCCGCGGGGGTTTCATCCACGATGTGCTGCAACAGCGCAACGGTGGTCTCGGGGGCCACCGGAAACGTGACGGCCAGCCAAACCCCGTGAGCCAGCGCCAGCACCGAGTCCTCCTGTTCACATTGGTACAGGACGTCACAGGTCTCTACTGCCTGTTGCCAGTGCTGGTGTTCCAAAAAGTAAGGCAGACAGGCTTTGGCCTGATGCCATGCCTGTTGTTTCTGGTCCAGGGCCAGTAAATCGGAGGCGATCTCCAGTTTCAGGCGGACACGGTCAAACTCCGGTGCGTCTGCCGGCAGCTCTGCCAGTTCGGTCTGGTGTTTGGCCAACAAGTCACGGGTGTCTTCCGGATTGAGGACTTCGAAGGCCTGATCGGCAGTTACGCCCTGGGGTTGGTCTGATTGCGTCATGGAAATACCGCTGGTTTTTTGCGAAGGGCAATTCTAAGGGGCTAATCCGGCTCCCACAAGGTTGCCCGCAAAATCAGACAGGCAATCCCGTATTTCCAACGTATGTTACATGCAGACCTGCACAGGCGAATCAGGTTTCGGTGGGTTTTTCTGCCTGGGTATAGTGCACTTCTACATCGAGCCAGAGGCCATCTGCCGTTTTCAAGCCAGCGACCTGTTGGAGGTGCTGGAGGCGTAAGTCGGCCAGCTGCTGTGCTGAGAGGGCATTGAGAATGCCGCGAAAACCACTGTTCCATAGTATCTCCCACCAGTCATTTTCACTGGCGAGGTGATACCCCATCTGTTTGGTTGTCACCTGCACGTTACAGTAACCTGCTTGTTCGGCCAAATCCTGACACTGCTGGGTCTCAGCCAAGTGTTGCCAGGCGGGTTCGGGAAATGGCAGTCCGCAGGCTTCGATCGCTTCGCGGAACCAGCCGTACATCGGTTGAAAGGTGTTGCGACTAAAACTGGTAAAGATGATGCGACCGCCAGGTTTTAATACCCGTAACCAGCTGTTCAGGGTCTGTGCTGTGTCCGTGAAAAAAAACACCCCGAAGGCACAGCTGATCAAATCAAAATAGTTCGAGCGAAACTCCAGTTGCTCGGCGTCCATA
>JBECKZ010000117.1:0-2928 GCA_040235555.1 Thiohalomonadales bacterium
GGGTAGTACAACAAGGAAGCAACCGACAAAAGAAGAGGAAATGGCGTTTCGTAAGGATAACTTTTCGTGACAACTGAAGAACAGAACCACTAAAGCAACCAGCAAGGAATAGGCCCCATAGTCATGCCGGAACAAAAAGGCGACACCGACCGTCGCGCCCATCGCAAAGGCTGTTACCACCCTAGGGCTTTCAGCGTATTTAGAGGCCGTGATGTAAATCAGCGCGGGGACAAGAACTACAAAGAATTTATAATACCTGGGGAAACAAACAAGCGCGGCAATCAGGCAAACAAATGACAATAGTCTGTTATTACTGATTTTAAAAAAACATGTGTATAGCAGGTAAAAAGAGATGCCGAAAAAGATCGTAACAAGCGCAACTTCAGCCCACAGATTATCACCTATGACTGTCTGGCTGAATACACGCAAAAGAAATGACAAAGGGCCATAACTCGACAGAAAATCGATTTGCGGATACTCACTGGCCTTTCTGATTTGATAGGCACCTTGTATAAAAAACCCACCATCCGGATCATTTATGAAATAAGAAACACCTGGTGCCATATATAGCACCCACAATACAATTCCAATATAAATTGTTATTTTTTTAAACACTATATCTAATGAAATCTACCAATTTATTATAATTCTTAACAAACTCAGGACATAATAAGTGACGTTATACAACTAGCTATTGATATTGTACTAACACTTAAAATGAAGGTATGTCGGCATCGCAGAACAATGGTGCATTTAAATCTTTAGCAGAAACGATTGGATTAGCGTTACCCCATTCAATCGCTAGATCAGGATCATTCCAACAAATTGCTCTTTCATGCTCAGGTGAATAATAACCGGTAGTTTTATATAGAAATTCAGCATGCGGTGACAACACAAGAAAACCGTGAGCAAATCCTTCCGGCAGCCAGAACTGCCGTTTATTCTCTGCAGACAGGTACACGCCCACCCATTTGCCGAATGTCGGAGACGTCCTCCGGATGTCCACGGCGACGTCAAACACCTCGCCGACCACACATCGAACGAGCTTGCCCTGGGCAGCCGGTGGCACCTGGTAATGCAGGCCTCTCAAAACCCCCTTGCTAGATCTTGAATGATTGTCCTGTACGAAATGTTCCTGCAAACCGGTTTCGCGTTCCCAGGCTTTTTCATTGAAACTCTCGTAAAAAAAACCGCGCTCATCAGCAAACACTTTGGGTTCGATGACTAATACATCCGGTATGTCCGTCCTGATGATCTTCATGTCTAGAAACTATCCTGCAGGACCATTTCAAGGTAATCCCGGTAGCTCGACTTCGGCGTCTCTTGAATCAGCGCGGCCAGTCTCTCCCGGTCGATGAAACCCTTCCGATACGCCACCTCTTCCAGGCAGGCGATTTTGAGACCCTGCCGGGCTTCGAGGGTACCAATAAAATGACTGGCTTCAAGCAGGCTCATGTGGGTGCCGGTATCAAGCCAGGCGATGCCGCGTTCGAGCTTCTCGACCATCAGTTCGCCGCGTTTCAGGTATTCAACGTTGACGTCGGTAATCTCGAGTTCGCCGCGGGCCGATGGCTTCATTTGCCTGGTGATCTCGACGACTTTATTGTCATAAAGATAAAGACCGGGCACCGCATAGTGCGACTTCGGCTGGTAAGGTTTTTCCTCTATGCCGATCGCTTTACCTTGCTGGTCAAATTCAACGACCCCGTAACGCTCCGGGTCGTGCACCGGGTAACCGAAGATTCGGGCGCCGCCGACAAACTCCCCGAACACCCGCCCAAGACCCATTTTTCCGTAGAAGATGTTGTCGCCGAGGATCAGGCTGACCGGGTCATTACCAATGAACGACTCACCGACGAGAAATGCCTGTGCAATCCCTTTCGGTTCCGGCTGCACAGCGTAGGAGAACCTGATTCCGAACCGGCTGCCGTCACCGAGCAAATCTTTGAAACGTGGCGTATCTTGTGGCGTAGAGATGATCAGGATTTGATCGACGCCGGCCCGCATCAGCGTCGAGATCGGGTAGTAGATCATCGGCTTGTCATAGACTGGCTGCAGCTGTTTGCTTGCCACCAGGGTCAGCGGATACAATCGTGTCCCGGCCCCTCCGGCCAGTACGATCCCCTTGTGAATTCCAGACATCTATTCTTCCCCTCTCTAACGATCCAAGGTATTGCGGATCGAGAAATATTCAGCGAGGCTCTCCCTCCAACTCGGGATGGTCCGCCCCGTGGCTTGTTTGTATTTCCCCTTATCCAGTACGGAATAGGCCGGCCTCTGGGCCGGCAGCGGATACTCGTCCGTTGCAATCGGACGAATTTCCTGAACACGCAATGGTATGCCGAACACTGCCGCCTGAGTAACGATCTCCTTCGCGAACTCATACCAGCTGCATTCGCCTTCGCCGGCGAAGTGGTAGACTCCGAATTCGACACTGGCATTGAGGAGATTGAAAATCGCGTCTGCCAGGTCTCCGGCAAATGTTGGGCTGCCAAACTGGTCGGCAACAATCTTAAGTACATCGCGGTCCCCGGCCAACCGCAGGATCGTCTCGACGAAGTTCGGTCCATGGGGACCGTATAGCCAACTGGTGCGGAGAATGAAATAGTGCGTCAGAGCACTGGCCGTGATCGCCTGTTCACCTTTCAGTTTGGAACGCCCATAGGCAGAGAGTGGGCCGGTGGCATCACCCTCCCGATACGGACGATTCAGTGTACCAGGGAAGACATAGTCAGTTGAGATATGAACCAGTGTCGCATCGATTTCATGCGCTATCTCGGCAAGATTCCGGACCCCTTCGGCGTTCACCCGGGTGGCCAGGGTTTCTTGATCCTCACAGGCATCGACAGCGGTGAAAGCCGCACAGTTAATGATGACCCGCGGCTGTATTTGCTGCAGGACCTGATCGACCTGTTCTCTGTTGGTCAT
>JBECKZ010000216.1:0-9320 GCA_040235555.1 Thiohalomonadales bacterium
CTGACGGCCAGCGAAAAAGCACTCATCCTGGACATGATGCCGGTCAGGGATAGTATGTGGCATCTGGCAGACCTGTCGGATCCCGGGTTATTTGCCAAGTTCCGAATACGCACTTATCGGACATATGGTTTCATTATCCTCGCCATTGTGCTGATTGCCGTCGTATTCTCGATGGTACTGCTGCACTTTGAAAGGCGACGCCAACAAGCGGAATCCATGCGTGATGAAATGCTTTCCCTGTTCAGCCACGATTTGCGCTCACCATTAATCGGGATCAAGGGTGCCATGGAGCTGTTAAAGGATCACAGTGCAACAATAGAACAGGATAAGAAGGATCAGCTCTATCACCTAATTCATGACTATGTCATGCACATGGGACGTATCGTCGATGACATCCTTGATGTCCACAAACTCGAATCAGGCAAGATGGCCTTCAATTTCGAGCGCGTTCACGTGTCCCAGGTAATCGAACAGGCCATTGCCATGGTCACGGGTTATGCCAGCCAGTTTGATGTGCAACTGAAGACCCAGGACAAGACTGACGCGAATATCGTTATCCAGGCAGACAGGCAGCGACTCATCCGGGTAATTACCAATTTGATTATTAATGCGCTCAAGTTCTCACCCGTCGGCGAGACTGTCACTATCCGCACCACTTACGAAGGCAAACGTGTCGTCATCGCCATTGAAGATCATGGACCGGGGATCCCGTCGTCACTACAACCGTATGTCTTCCAGAAGTTTGTGCAATCCAGAAAACGCCAGGTCCACAACCTGCCAAGCACAGGTCTGGGTCTGACGATCGTGAAATACATTACAGAGGCGCACGGTGGTAAGGTCTATTTCGAATCTACCAGAAATAAAGGCACCATATTTTTTCTCGAATTACCGGTCTACGAGATCGAACCCGTCTCCAGCGTCAAAGCGTAGGTTCATCCGGGAGTATCCCCGGCAAGGTCTGTTCACCCTGCAGTGCTTCAACCACCGCAGCCACATCCGCAGGCTTTTCAAAACGGGCAACATGAAACAAGGCATCACCCTCATTGACCAGGGGTAGATCTGTTCGTCCAATCACCACACCGTCATTTGGTGCAGTAACAATATACTCTTTCTCCCCAAAAGGATCGGCAATAATCCCCAGTGATTGACCTTTGCGTACTCGCGCACCAAGTGCAATCAGCGCACGTATGATTCCGCTCTCAGGCGCACGCACCCAGGTACTTGAGCGAGCAATGAAGGGTGTGATCGATTTGTACCGTTTGCTGCTGCGGGCAGGCAACATGCCAAGCTGACGCATCACATTGACAATACCCTTGACCCCGGCACGGATCGAAAACTCATCAAACCGCAAGGCCTCGCCGGCCTCATACAAAATGGTGGGTACCCCTGCTTCCGTGGCTACCCGACGCAGTGCCCCGTCTGGCCCTACGGAACTGAGTAACACCGGGATGCCAAAGGCATTCGCCAGTTCAGAAACTTGCGGATTGTCCAGATCCCCACGCACCTGGGGCAGGTTATTTCGATGTATGGCGGCAGTATGCAAATCGATACCATGGCTTGCATTATTGACCACCTCGGTCATAAACAGGTGCGCCAGCCGCGCCGTGAGCGATCCCTCCGCCGAACCGGGAAAGCTGCGATTGAGATCCCGGCGATCCGGCAGGTAGCGCGAAGTATTGATAAAACCATGGACATTCACTACAGGTACAGCAATAAGAGTACCCTGCAATTGTTTGAGTGATGGCATGGCCAGGATGCGCCGAATGATTTCCACGCCATTAATTTCATCGCCATGGATCGCCGCACTCAGGTACAGACGCTTACCTGGCCGCTTGCCATTGACGACATAGACCGGCATGGTGATTTCGCTATGGGTATACAAACGTCCCACCGAGAGATCAATGCTGGTGCGTTGTCCCGGTTGGACCTGTACCCCATTCAAGACAAATGCCGAATTTTGCATGATCAGCCTTTACCGCGTGTGCGTGTTCGGTGCGGTTTGGCGTTCTTTTCGATGAACTCGATGATCATGCCGGCGATGTCCTTACCGGTGACACCTTCAATCCCTTCGAGACCGGGCGAGGAATTTACCTCCATCACTACCGGTCCGTGATTGGAACGCAGGATGTCCACACCGGCCACATTGAGCCCTACGATATTGGCAGCACGCACAGCCGTGGAACGCTCTTCCGGTGACAGCTTGACGATTTCCGCTGTACCGCCCCGATGCAGATTGGAACGAAACTCGCCTTCCTTGGCGACTCGTCGCATTGCGGCCACGACCTTGCCACCCACCACAAAACAACGAATGTCGCTGCCACCTGCCTCCTTGATGAACTCCTGTACCATGATATTGGCCGTAAGGCCCATGAAGGCCTCGATCACACTCTCTGCCGCCTTTTGGGTTTCCGCCAGCACCACACCAATACCTTGTGTCCCTTCCAGTAACTTGATCACCAGGGGGGCGCCGCCAACGATCCGAATCACGTCCTGAATATCATCCGGCGAATGGGCAAACCCGGTTACCGGTAATCCTACGCCCTTACGTGAGAGTAATTGCAGCGAACGTAACTTATCCCGTGCGCGGGTAATCGCCACAGACTCATTTAGCGAATACACCCCCATCATTTCAAACTGGCGCAACACCGCCGCACCATAAAAGGTGATGGAGGCACCAATGCGAGGTATCACCGCATCAAACTCTTCCAGTTTTGCCCCTTTGTAATGCACCGAGGGTTCCAGCGAGCTGATATTCATATAGCAATGCAACGTGTCCACCACCCGGACGGTATGCCCCCGTGCCTTGGCAGCCTCGACCAGTCGCCGGGTCGAATAGATTCGGGGATTACGTGACAGGATCAGAATTTTCATTCCGACGATTTCCTTGTGTGTTTCTTTGCCAGCGATTCGAGATAAGAGGCACCAGGATCCACCAGATACAATTTTCGTAGTGCAGTACGGCCGAGTAACATTCGAAAGCCCATGCTGTCACGGTTGGTCAGGGTAAGTTCAATTGGCCAGCTCATTTCACCCAGTTTGACCTCGCTCTCGATGACATACCGCAACTCACTATGTCCACCGGAGTCAGTAACCTGGCGTTGGTCGCGCACCTGCGCCTCACAGAATATCTCCACATCAATGCGTCTCTGGAACGGGTGGATACCAAAGCGGACAAAACTTTTGCCGCCCTTAGTAAACTCTTCAATACTGAAAGCGTGTAATGATGAGGTGCGCGCACCGGTATCGATCTTGGCCTTAATCAGATCGATACCCAGTTCCGGAAGTGATACCCACTCACGCCATCCAAGAATCTTTTTATGTTTCACAGCAGAATGTCTTTGCCGGAGTTGCGAATTCGTTGTCAGGAAACAGACATTGATAGCACAATAAAAACTATAGCACAGCCATTGCGTGCATATTTAACTCAACTTGTCGAACAGGGTGATCAGGATTTCAATAACAATCAGAATGACAATATACCATTCCACCCTGAGTGAGCGGTTATTTTGTAAGAGGTCGAGAATTGTCTCGGTCGCCCGGGAAATCAGCTGAAGCTTCCGCTCCAGCGCAATATGCCTCTCCTTGATCTCATATTCGTCTTCCATGCGCTGATATAATCTTTCCAGGGCCGGATTCTCCCAGAGCAATTCCGGTTTGTCGCTGACCTCAACCCTCCCCACCATCTTACTTTGAATCGAGAGAATCTCGCCGATACGTTGCAACAGGATCTTGTTATTGGTCCCCCCGCGTCCCTTGCGTTTGAGCTGATCTGCCAGGGGCTCGACCTGATCAAATGTCGAACCGACAGTCTTTTCGTAATATGCCAGTACCACGCTTTTTGCCAGGATACCGGCAACCAGTTGCAGACGAGGCACGGATAATTCACTCAGACACAGGTTCCCCTCAACAAAGCCCTCCTTGTCCGCCTCGATGCGAATATCCAGTGATTCCTCTTCGATTTCCGTCATCGCATCACGAATATACGGTGCGAGTTCTTCCTGCAGGCGATTCTCCTCCAGCGCACTGAGACCGTACATCACTGCCACGCCATAACGGAAAAGCACGACTATACCTTCATGGCCATAATTGATGGCCAGTGGATTGTTCGCGATATACTGGGTGTAACGGAACTGTTTCAGCTCGATGCGTTGCCCGAAATACATTGCACGGCACTTGAGTATTTTTCCGCTGGTTGGGAACAAGGCATCTTGACTGACCGAGTTCATGCTGACCTGCGCATTTCCCAGCGACGAATAAACTCTTCCAGAATTCGGGAATATAACTCATCCCCCAAAATGGCATCCTCGACACCGGTTTCCAGGTTAGGATTATCATTGACTTCCATTACAAAGATTCCCTTGTCATTTTGTTTCAGGTCAACTCCGTAGAGCCCTTCGCCGATGGCACCGGCGGCCTTGAGCGCAATATTAATAATTTTAGGATTGACATCTTCCAGGCGCCAGGCTTTATAAGCACCCTCGATGGCCTTGCCATTACTTTCATGTTTGACGATTTGCCAATGCGCCTTGCTCATAAAATACTGGCAGGCAAACAACGGCTGTTTGGCCAGTACGCCGATTCGCCAGTCGAATTCCGTGTACATATATTCCTGCATCAGGATGATGTCAGAGTCCTTAAACAAAATCTTGGCATATTCACGAGCCTGGTCAAGATTTTCAGCCTTGTAAATCCCGCGCGAGAAGGAGCCATCCGGTATCTTCAATACCAGTGGGTACTGCAAGCTCTGTTCTGCCTGTTTGAAATCCTTTTCGGTCAGGATCATGGTTTTCGGTATCGGTATGCGTTGTGTCGTCAACAACTCCGTCAGATAAACCTTGTTGGTACATCTCACGATCGAAGCCGGATCGTCGATCACTACCATGCCTTCGGCACTGGCCTTCTTGGAAAAGGTGTAAGTATGGTGTTCAATAGCGGTGGTCTCGCGAATCAACAATCCATCGTACTCGGCCAGGCTGTCCAGGTCCTTTTTCTCGATCAGCTCGACATCAATGCCGAGCTTTTTGCCCACGGAAATGAATTTATTCAGGGCACCTTTATTCGATGGTGGTAACTTTTCTCGGGGATTATACAAAATGGCCAGGTCATACTTGGAGACCCAGCGGGTACGCGGTTTGCGCCAGCGCCGTCCCAGGTAACTGTTGAAGAAGGTGTTGAACAGGTTCAACTGTTCCGCGTCCAGGTTATACAGGTATTGCGGCCGGATACTGCGAATCTGCCACTGCGTGGTCTTGCGAAACTCCACTTTTAAAAATGGACAGGGGAATATTTCAAAAATCGAGTGCGCCAGATCTTTCAACTCAGGCGGATGACACAAACCAAAGATGATATCCAGCTCGATACTGGTCGCATGGTCCGAGACCTGGTGTTTGTTGATCGCCTTGTTGATCTCAGAATGGATAAAATCCACTTCCAGACTATAAATGGATTTGCGGCTCAGGTCGGTGAGCGTTTGCACTGAAGGCAAGGCCTTCTGACTACGGGCCTCTGCCAGCAGGGAGACGTAATAACCTATGGTTAGATAACTGTAGCTGCGGCACAAATTAATAACCCGCAGACCACGTTTACTCACAACATCACTGCCCTTGATATATTCCTTGGCAGTGACCACAGTTGCCTCAGGAAATTCTGTCTTCCAGTCCTTGCTCTTTTCGACAACCAACAGGTACTTCACTTATTTATCCTCTTTGCGTTGTTTGATTATCAACACCGCTTTCTGACCAGCCTTGCCATAACGCGCCATTAGTTCGAAATCACGTTTGGCAATAGGCATGTTCATGCAATCCGTCGCTGTTTTACCTGCTTCGGCGTCCACGAACGGGTCGTGTACGTAAATATATTTTTCATCAAATCCAGTGACGACTACCCAGTGTGGCCACTTTTCATGATAGATTCGGTACGAGCTGATGAGCACAACCGGTATCCCGCCTTTATTAAACTCTTCTTCCAGATGCTGTACGTTGACTCGCCCCTGACGTATTTTGACCGGAAGTTTTTTCAGTTCCTTTAAAAAGTCTTCCTGGACCAGGCGCATCACTTCTTTCTTTTCTTCATTCCGTACTGAATCAATGAACATCGGTCCTTTATCACTGACATAGATCTCAACATCAAAACCACGATGATAGGCGGCCAGCGCCAGGCCATATGGTCCACAACCACCGTGACCCGAGGTCATGAAAATGGTGGTGGACTCACGCCACAAACGTAATTCCAGTTTACGGTTACATTTGATAGCAGGGATCAGTGAGTGCATCGCCATCATCAGTGCAGACGGACCACAGGTGAACTCCAGGGTCTGTTCGTAGAAAGGGACTTTCGCCAGTGCCGGTTTGAATTGCGGCATCAGGCGCTTTTCATAACGGATTGCCTGCATCCCGTCTTCGTAGTAGTCATCGACAGCACCAATCTGCCGGTATCCCTGGCTTTCATATAAGGCACGGGCCCGGGCACCGTCGGCGCGCACCTCCAGTCGCATGGCTACACAACCATGCGCGATAGCGAGCTCTTCTGTCGCCTGCATCAGTGCGCGGCCGATGCCCTTCCCCTGCCAGTCCGGATCGACTGCCAGCGAGTACAAGCGCGCCAGCGATGTCCCGGTGTTGAACAACAGCATGGCATAACCGGCGACTTTGCCCTCTTCTTCTTCGATCAGAGTATCAGCATTGGCCTTGCTCAGCAGGTAACGGAAGGTTCGACGGGAAAATCGATCCAGTTCAAAGGCGCGTTTTTCAATCGCAATCAGGGATTCCAGATCGCCGAGTGTGGCGGTGCGAATCATGGGTGGTGAGATGAATACATTCGGGATACCTCCGGCATCCTTTGAGTTAGCGACCATATACTAGTTCAAAAATATCGAAAGTGAATAGGCGAGGACACAAATATGTCAGTCGGCAAAACTGCGGATTAAGACTTGCGGCCAACGCCACATATGGATATATATAGTATGAGTTATAGCTACTGAGTAGGCATAGGCCATTGGATGTTGACGCCTTAAAAACTTTTCTTGAGGTCAATCGGACCCGTCATTTTGGCCAGGCCGCCGACAATCTGTATCTGAGCCAGTCCGCCGTATCTGCCCGTATTCGAATGCTGGAACAGGAAGTCGGTGTTCCGCTCTTCACCCGGCAACGCAACAATATTCAGCTCACTGCTGCCGGTCAACGTCTGTTGCAATATGCGGAAAACATTCTCACCACCTGGCACCGTGCCAAACAGGAAATCGGTACCAACGAAACATCACAGATACCATTTACCATAGGCATCATGCCCAGCCTCTGGGACGTCCTGCTGCAACCCTGGATCAGGTACATGCAGGAAACCCTACCCGATCTCATTCTGCATGCAGAGAGTCATGATCCGGTCGTGCTGCTTAGACGCATCAAGGAAGGCACCATGGATCTGGCCTTCTGTTTCGATTACCCGCAAAGTAGTGACGTCGAGATCGCGGAAATCATGCAAATCCCATTGATACTGGTCAGTAGCAGTTCGGGGCAGACACTCGAACAGGCACTGTCGAAAAATTATATGTTGGTTGATTGGGGAACGTCGTTTGCCAATGCCCATGCCCATTACCTTGGCAACATGCCTGCAGCACATATGCGTCTGGCGTTTGGGCGTATGGCCAAGGATTTGATGCTGAGTTGTGGCGGTAGCGCCTATCTGGGTGAACCGATGGTGCATGATGAGCTTCACAAAAAGAAATTATTCCGGGTCACAGCTGCCCCGGTTATCAATCGCGGTGCTTATGCAGCATATTCACAGGAAAGTGAGAAAAGTGCGACAATCCAACACGCACTTAAATTCTTTGAAAAAAGCCGTGTTCAGACTGCCAGGGCAGTCTGAACACGTTGTTGCGGGTTACTGATAGTCGAAATCGTCACCCAGTTCTTTTTGCAGGCGACGTTCCTCCAGGTAATTCTCCAGTCGACGACGTATGGCCATCTTATGGTCCACACTGACTTCGGCTTTAGCAAGCACACTCGATTCATCAAAATCAGAGTCTTCCCCGTCAATTACCTCATCATCCAACATCTCGTCGGTACGTTTCTTGACCTGGGACTGCGCCTCTTTTGACAGAGCGGCTTTACTCTTTCTAGGCATAAGCGATCACTCCACACAGTGCTGACATCTACTTTATCGGCAAATTAAGCCGGGTTAATTAGGCGCATAGATAGGGGCAAACCCTCTAAAAGTAAATATCATAAAATCGATTGTGACAATCGAATTTTGCTTTTTTTCACCAGTGGAGAGGAGATGGTGGGACGTATCAGGAACAAGAAATCTCAGAGAAAACAAACAGCTAGGCGGCTGACATCCATGTCAAACCAGCTGTGGATAATGATAGTTAGAACGGGATATCGTCGTCAAAATCGCCAGCAGCGGCCATCTGCGGCTCACTACCCATATCCATATCCGGTGGTGCGCTGCTGTAGTTGTTAGCACCACCTTTGGAATCGAGCATTTGCATCTCATTGGCAACGATTTCAGTGGTGTAACGATCCTGACCCTGGTTATCCTGCCATTTACGGGTCTGCAACTTACCTTCGATATAGACCTTAGACCCCTTCTTGAGGTACTCCCCGGCAATTTCAGCCAGGCGCCGGAAAAACACCACGCGATGCCACTCGGTACGTTCCTGCTGTTCACCGGTATTCTTGTCCTTCCAGGCTTCGGAGGTAGCAATCGTGACATTGGCAACCGCCTGACCATTGGGCATATAGCGCACCTCCGGATCACGCCCCAAATTACCAATCAGAATGACCTTGTTGACCCCTCTTGCCATATATCCTCCAATATCAAATGCTTAACGTATCTTCTTAAAAATAAAATTCACATTGCCCATGCACAACGGACTAGCCGTACAGGGTACGGCGGCCCTGTCGGCTCCGCAAGGGACAATATCGTAAAAAATGATTAATCCGGCGTCGCTGCGGAATAGGCGAACAGGGCATCCTTGTCCAGGGCCTTGTTGTCGACCTTGAGATAGGCAACCCGGTCTTCAGGAATCACCACTGCCTCAGCTACGCCCGGAATTTGAGCCAGCTCCACCCCCAAAGCTCGGGCCTTGGCCTGGTCGATATCGCCGACATTGAGCAGGAAGGTGCTGAGGTAACTCGGGCTACGCATGGTCAGGGCGGCCAACAGCCATAAGCCGACCATCCCGGCGCAAAACAGGAACACACCGCTGAAACCGTGGTGCTGGAACATCCAGCCGCCAGCCCAGCCCCCGATGAAGATGCCCAGAAACTGGGAGCTGGAATATACACCCATGGCGGTACCCTTGGACTGAGCCGGCGCCATCT
>JBECKZ010000199.1:0-4796 GCA_040235555.1 Thiohalomonadales bacterium
GGGTCCGTTGTCATTTGCACGATCCACAGGTGACGGATAAACCGACACTGCGTAAAACTGGCCCGCGGTCTGCTGCCAGACCAGCAGATAACATAGAAGCCAGGCAATCGCTCTTGCAAGTCGAACAACTCAAGGTACATTTCCCAATCCGACGCGGATTATTTAAACATGTCATCGGCCATGTTAAAGCTGTCGATCAGATTGATTTGACTATCGAGCAGGGGCACACCGTAGCGCTGGTGGGCGAATCTGGTTGCGGCAAAACCACAGTAGGCAAAGCTATCTTGCAATTGATCAAACCGACAGCAGGGGAGGTTCGCTTTGCAGATGTGGAACTGACCGCACTATCACGCGCAGCCATGCGAATTCACCGGCGAGATATGCAGATCATCTTTCAGGATCCGTTTTCGTCCATGAATCCGCGTATGCAGGTGGGGGCAATTATCGAGGAAGGGATACTCGCACAGCAGCCGGATTCAACTACACAACAACGACAGACCAGAATACAGGGTTTATTGCAGCAGGTGGGTTTACCAGCAGAAGCGGCCCATCGCTACCCACACGAGTTCTCCGGTGGTCAGCGTCAACGAATATGTATAGCGAGGGCGCTGGCAGTGTCGCCACGACTTATCGTGTGTGATGAACCGACCAGTGCCCTTGATGTTTCCGTACAGGCCCAGATCCTGAATCTGTTAAAAGACTTGCAGGATCAGCATGGCCTGAGTTATTTATTTATCACCCACAACCTGTCGGTAGTGGATTATCTGGCTCATGATGTTGCTGTCATGTACCTGGGGCGTATTGTTGAGCGAGGCAGTGTTAGTCAGGTCATGCAATCAGCCAGGCATCCTTACACCCAGGCCTTGTTGTCTGCAATACCGGAGATCGATAAGTCGAACGGGCGCACTATTATTCGCTTGCAGGGCGAGTTACCTTCACCAATCAACCCACCATCAGGCTGCCATTTTCATCCACGTTGCCCGCAAGCCATGCCGATCTGTCAGCAGGTTTACCCGTCTGCGACGCTTGTAAGTGATGGCCAATGGGTGAGCTGTCATCTCTATACAGAAACGAATCAAGCAGAGCATTCCGCTTAAACCTACTCAGTGATCCAGCTTCAGGTGCTGCCGGTAGAGGTACTGGTGATATCGACGTACAGTTTTAGTCTTTGGCCCGGTTGCAAATAGTGGTGTTTACTCAATCTTTTATTCCAGCGCAGCAGTTGGGCCACGGTGACATTAAACTTACGCGAGATGAGTGCGAGTGAATCGCCGCGGCGGACGCGGTATCCGATACGGCGCGTGATTTGACGCCGGGGTGGAGCCTTGATATCCAATGGGATATTCCCGGCAGTTGTCTTGGCCAGGCGTGACCAGATAACGATCGTTTGTCCGGGCACCAACGGATCACGTGGTGCCATCCCGTTCCATTTGGCCAGTTGGCGTACACCGACACGATGACGTTGTGCCAGATCCCACAAGGTATCACCTGCCTGCACTACGTGGGTAATTTTGGTACCGCGATGTGGTCTGCTTTGTGCGCTGTGTTTGCGTTGGTTGGCACTGAGGGTATAGCTGGAAAGACTTTTGCTAGCGACAGGAATAGTCAGATCATGACCAGCACGCAATCGATTACTGTGCATGTGATTAACGCGTTTAATGATATTGATGCTGGTGTGATAGTGCGTGGCAATGGTACTGATGGTCTCACCACGATGAATCTTGTGTCGGACCCACTTGATGCGTTTGTCAGCCGGGTATTTTTCCAGGTTATGTTTGAATTCATCTGCATTATCGAGAGGAATTAATAAATAATTGGTACCGATCGGGGAGGTCGCCCAGCGATTATAGGCCGGGTTTAGTTCGTACAAATCATCCAGGTCCATGTCAGCAAGGTCAGCAGCCAGGGCGAGATCGATTTGAGAATCCAGTTTGATGCGTTCGAAGTAGGGGCTGTCATCAATGCGGGCCAGTTGGATGTTGTACATCTGTGGATTACTGACCAGTTTTTTCAGCGCCAGCAGTTTGGGAACGTAGTAACGCGTTTCAGGTGGCAAATCCAGTGAGAAAAAGTCCGTTGGTTTGTGCCGGCGTTTATTTTTGCGAATTGCGCGTTCTACATTCCCGCCACCGGAATTATAGGCCGCCAGGGCCAGTAACCAGTCGCCGTTAAATTCATTGTGCAACGCCGTAAGTAATTTAATCGCGGCCTGAGTTGAGGCACAGACATCACGACGACCGTCGTACCACCAATCCTGTTTGAGACCAAAACGTCTGCCGGTCGATGGAATAAATTGCCAGATTCCGGAGGCACGGCCGTGTGAATAGGCAAATGGTTGAAAGGCACTTTCAACAATAGGTAGCAGGGCAATCTCTAGCGGAATATTGTTTGCATCGAGTTGATCAACAATGTAGTGCATGTAAGGTTGTGCACGTTCAACAACGCGATCCATATATTTCTGATGTTTGGCGTACCAGGCGAGTTCATGATCGATGCGCTGATTTTCAAAATCCGGCAAGGAGAATCCTGCCCGGATTCGATCCCAGAGGTTGACCGGGGTCTGGTTATCGACAGCGTCTGCATCTGCAGCAGCGGTATCTTCTTCAAGTTTTGCGATCGTGCCATCGTGTGGCTCGGTATCGGATGATTGCATTGCCTCCATGTCGGGCAAGGTACGCACCAGCGCCGCCGGGAAATTCGCATCGCCAGTGACCGTGTAAGGACCTTCGTTTTGCGAAATGCGGGCGGGTACAGATTGTTCCTGCAGGGTAGCAGGGGGCTGCAATAGGGAACACCCGCCAAACAGCAGGGCGCTAGCTAGAATACCGAATCTAAATCTCATTATTTTGTTCTAAATTGTTAAATTGTTTATCATTTTCCATGTTATTGTGTCACTACTATCGGGTCAAGTCATGGTTACCGCTATGCCCCTGGAGGGATAACGAATTCATCACACAATGAAGATTCTGTCGCACACCAAGCAGGAAAAGCCGTTTAACCAATGTGATGAGTTGGTAAAGGCCTGGCCGACACTTCAAGCATGGTATCGGACAGAACTGGGTCAGTTATTAGCCATTCGTGAGGCAGATGTGTTGGCTGAGACGCTGCCTGATCTCTTCGGATACCATCTGCTGCAGGTAGGTCGTCTGTGCAGTGAAAACTGGCTGATGAGCAGCCGAATATCACATAGTGCTGTGATGGATTTCCATCTGCCACAGGAGCGGGAAGGTCAACAAAGCCTGTATGGTTTACCTGATCAGCTACCAATCCAGCCTGACAGCATTGACGTCCTGGTCTTGCCACATACCCTGGAATTCTCCCAACGACCTCATGCCGTATTACGCGAGGCCGAACGGGTACTCATCCCGGAAGGTCATGTGGTGCTCTTGATCTTCAATCCACGCAGTATCTGGTTTTTATGGCGCTGGATATTCGGCTGGCGGCGAAAAATTCCATGGTGCGCGCGCTTTCTCAGCACCACACGCATGCGGGACTGGTTGGAATTACTGGGTTTTGAGGTGGTTAGGATCCAGGGCTATTTCTATCGCCCACCTTTTAAGAATCGGGGTGTGATGCAACGCCTCAGGGTTATGGAGCGTATGGGTCAGAAGGTATGGCCCATGCTGGGTGCCGGCAATATTATTGTTGCACGCAAACGGGTTGTGACCATGACGCCGATCCGGCCTCGCTGGCGCCCGCGCAGACAGCGGGTTCCAGCGACGGGACTGGTCGAACCATTCCAGCATAAAGATCAGCATGACCACTAACCACGTCGAAGCCTTTACTGATGGTGCATGTCGTGGGAATCCTGGTCCGGGTGGCTGGGGGGTGTTGCTGCGCTTTGGCGACAAGGAGAAAGAGTTATATGGTGGCGAGTCTGCGACGACCAACAATCGAATGGAGCTAATGGCAGCGATTATGGCGCTGGAGAGCCTGAATCGGGCCTGCCATGTACGTTTGACCACGGATTCAGAGTATGTCAAAAATGGCATAACGCAATGGCTACCCAAGTGGAAAGCGCGTGGGTGGCGTACGGCCAGTAAGTCTCCGGTGAAAAATGCCGATTTGTGGCAGCGACTGGAGCGGGCAGCAGCGCAACACACTGTCCAATGGCACTGGGTGCGGGGTCATAGTGGCCATACAGAAAATGAACGTGCAGATCAGCTTGCGAATCGCGGGATTGATGAACTCAGAACCTGACTCACACCGGTGAGTTGGCAGAATCACAACAGGGAGACCAGACCTTGCGCCAGATTGTACTGGATACCGAAACCACCGGACTGGAAGTCTCAGAGGGGCACCGGATCATCGAGGTGGGCTGTGTTGAGCTTATTAACCGCCGGATTACCCAAAATCGTTTCCACTATTACCTGAATCCTGAGCGTGAAATTGATCAGGGGGCGGTGGAGGTCCACGGTCTGACGAACCAGTTTTTGGCCGATAAACCCGGTTTTGCAGAAGTTGCACCAGATTTACTGGCATATTTACAGGATGCCGAACTGATTATCCACAATGCCCCTTTTGATGTGGGGTTTCTGGATGCTGAATTTACCCGGGTGGATGGCCGTTGGGCTGGCCTCGCGAAAGCCTGTCAGATCACAGATACCCTACAGATGGCCCGCAAGCTCCATCCCGGCCAGAAAAACAACCTGGATGCCTTATGTAAGCGCTATGCGGTGGATAATTCCCAGCGCGAGTTACATGGTGCCTTATTGGATGCGGAAATCCTGGCAGAAGTCTATCTGGCAATGACCGGTGGCCAGGCGGCGCTGGTGTTAGGCGGGCAGGAACAGCCC
>JBECKZ010000013.1:0-39500 GCA_040235555.1 Thiohalomonadales bacterium
GTTCAGCTTTATCACGTTCATTTTCCGCATTTTCCAGGCTACTTGCGAGATAGTTGAACGCGACTCCCGCAGTTCCAATTTCGTCATGACGTACATCATGATAACGTGCACTATGATTTCCGTCGGCGTAATCAGTAATGACCCTGGCCAGTGAATTCACAGGCCTGGCGAGTTGCCAGGAGGCCCAGACTGAAATAAGTACGCTGACAATCAACAAAAGGCCAAGTAATAACCAGATGGATTTCCGTACTTTATCAATTGTTGCGAAAAGCGTTTTGCTGTCTGTTTGTATCAGTAATGCCCACGCTGTGCCTGGGCGTGAGGGATAGGGCCGAAGTATGCGATAAAACAGCATTCGACCGTCGGATAAAAACAATGAACCATTCTTGAGTCCTTGCCTGATTATCTTCCAATCCTGCTGGCTGATTTCATTTGTGAATCGATACTTAGTATTTAACTGGTCACCAAATCGTTTTTTGCTGTCTCGGTTGTATAGGTAGATTCCGTCGCGCCTTATGTCATCGCTGATTTCAACCACATAAGCAGTCCCTGGATAACCGCCCAGTGATGCCTCGATTGTTGAATCCAGCCGACTTCCCCACATATTGACAACGACCATCCCCTCAAGACGTTCAACTTCATCCTTCACTTGCGCAGAATATCGCACCATTGCAGGACAAAAGTCTGCATCAGCCGAGACCTGTCCAAGTTCAAAATTAGACATCACCACGTCTTTGTTTTCAGCTAGCGTACTCTTGAAGAAATCTTTATTTGATTGGTCAGCAATATAGAGGCGATGAAAATCAGCATCCTTTAGCTTCGCCTCAACCGGCTTTCCTTCCTTGACCTTGACGACTGTTTTGCCAGACGTATCAATGAACCGTAATGCCTGGATACTGGGTACCATGCGCTGGTAATTCAAAAAGAATTGTTCCAAATCATCAGCACGTCGCTGATACTCTTCGGCAGTTACTCCCTGACCTATTGGTTTCCCGACCACTGATGCAAATGCTCGCACCACTGGCACATAGGTAAGTCCCCTGGCAATTGCCTTCTGGTTGTCCAGGATCAGAGTTAATTCATCTGCCATCTTGTCGAGAGTGACATGGAGTTCTTTCTCGGTGCGCCCCGAGAGTTCAGTCTCCATCCTGTCCACAACACCAAACAGGAGGATGAGTAGCGGTACAGCGGTTATCAAGCTGAAAACGATGAAGAATTTAAGGCGTAGCTGCATACTGCTTTATGCTATGTATTATGCAATTTGCAGCAGTATAGCAGTGGACTAACCAAATAAACCAGAAATTTGTATAAATAATAACCTAATTATATTAGAATTTACTAATGGAGTTATGAGGTGTGTTGCAATTTGCAGTATGCTATTTTTCTCGGCGTTGCCGTTTCTCAAGATGCGGGCGCAAATCGTAACGATAAATGAAGCCGGGAAGCGCAAAGACAACAAACAGACAAAGTGTGATGACGTAGAATTCCCAACCTTGCCGGGTGATTTCCCCCATCAGCTTTTTTTCGACGCCGAAGGCCAGGACAAGCCAAATGATGTAATAGGCAAACCATTCGCACAGGCACATCCACAGGCGTTTCTGCCCGCCCGGCGCTGCAAAAAAGATAAAAAATCGCTCATTCAGCCAGGGCAAATTGGCCAAAGACAAAGCCACCAGGAATAACGTAATAACAGCTGCATTTAACATAGAGACGGATTATACCGTCTAACAGCTAGCGTAAGACAGTGTTACAGAGGGCTAATAATAAATCCGGTTTGAAACCCAGGAACAAGATAGCCAAGCCATTGAGACTAAGCAGGACCCGTAAGTCCGTCGCTCCCTCCAGTGCCTGGCTCTCTTGTGGGGTGTCAAAATACATCAATTTAATAATCCGCAGATAGTAAAATGCGCCAATAACCGAGAACGCGACGGCAACCACTGCCAGCCAGACCATATCCTGAGCCACAATCGCCTTGAGCACCGCCAGTTTCGCCCAGAAGCCAACAAAAGGTGGCACACCTGCCATGGAAAACATGAAAATCAACATGACGAAGGCAAACCACGGACTGCGTTGATTAAGTCCACGGAAATCATCCAGCATTTCCGATTCAAAACCAAACCGGCTCATGAGCATGATCATACCGAAGGCTCCCAGTGCCATAAGCGTATAGACCAGGGTGTAAAACATTGCCGAGGCATAACCATCTTTGCTCACGGCAATCACACCCAGCATCAAAAAACCGACGTGCGAGATCGTGGAGTACGCGAGCATGCGTTTGATATTGGTCTGGACGATGGCTATCAGGTTACCCACGGCCATCGACGCAACCGACAAAATAATCAAAATGTCCTGCCACTGGACATGCAGGCCACCCAGACCATCCACCAATAAACGCATCAACATAGCAAAGGCAGCGATCTTCGGTGCCGAGCCCAGATAAACGGTCACCGCAGTAGGCGAACCCTGGTAAACGTCGGGTAACCACATATGAAATGGTACCGCGCCCAACTTAAAGGCAATGCCGACAATCACGAACACCAGCCCGAATATCAACACGATATTATGTTGTGCAACCACCGCCTGTTTGCTGATAACTGCCAGGTCCAGCGATCCGGTTGCGCCATAGATCATGGACATGCCATACAGCAACATACCGGAGGCAATCGCACCCAGCACAAAGTATTTCATGGCGGATTCAGAGGCCACGCTGGAATCCCGTTGTAATGCCACCATGGCATATAAACAAAGTGATAATAATTCCAGGCCCAGGTACACCGTCAGGAAATTGTGTGCCGATATCAGGATGGCCATTCCTAGCACACCGAATAAACCGAGCGTGTAATATTCACCGCGATATAAATCCCGCGCCTTGAGATAATTTTTGGAATACAAAAATACTGCAAAGGTAATGACATAGACAAATATCTTGAGCAGGTCCCCCATTGCATCGCGGATGAAGGTCCCGGAGAAAGCAAGCTGTGCCTTACTACTAAACGTGACGATCGTCAGGGCAGCCAGCCCCAGCAAGGTAGCCTGCGCCAGGATATAAGTTGCACCACGGGTCTTGTCATTTACAAACAGGTCGACCACCAGAATGATCGATGTCAGGATCAGTAACAGCAGTTCCGGCAACGCCAATGGCAATTGCGAAATGGTATGCGCATTCAAAACGGCGCTGGGTACATAGGCAGATATTACTTCCATAGCATCACTCTTAAGGTACCGGCAATTTGCTCTGAACGACATGCTTGACCAGATTGGCCACGCTGGCATCCATGACGTGTAACAAGGGCGCCGGATACAGGCCAAAGAACAGCACGATCACGGCAAGCAGACTCAGAAACAAAAATTCACGAGAATTGATATCCGTGAGCATGGCAACTTTATCATTGGCAACTGCACCAAAGATTACGCGCTTGACCATCCACAAGGTATAGGCAGCGCCCAGGATTAACGTGGTTGCAGCCAGGAAGGCATACCAGAAATTGGCCTTGAACGACGCCAGGATCACCAGAAACTCACCGACGAAACCGGAGGTCCCGGGTAAACCGGCATTGGCCATGGCAAAGAACACCATAAAGGCGGCAAAAGTCGGCATGGTGTTTACCACACCGCCATAGTCACTGATTTGACGGCTATGCAAACGATCGTACATCACACCGACACACAGGAACATGGCACCTGAAACAAATCCGTGTGAGATCATCTGCACCATCCCGCCTTCAATCCCCGTGACTGCGCCTTTGTAACTGCCGGTATGGGTGAAGATTGTCCACATAATAAAGAAACCGAGGGTGACAAACCCCATGTGTGAAATCGACGAGTAAGCGATCAGTTTCTTCATATCCTGCTGCACCAGTGCCACGAAGCCGATGTAGACCACCGCGACGAGGGACAACAGGATCATCAGCCAGTCCAGGGCATGGCTGGCATCCGGGGTAATCGGCAACGAGAAACGCAGGAAACCGTAAGCACCCAACTTCAACATGATCGCTGCCAGGATGACCGAACCACCTGTCGGGGCTTCCACGTGTGCATCCGGTAACCAGGTGTGTACCGGCCACATTGGTACCTTGACGGCAAAAGCGAACAAAAAGGCAAAGAAGATCAGGATCTGCTCTTTCATACTCAACTTGAGCGCATGTAGTTGCAGGATTTCGAAATTACCAGCCTTGGATGCCATGTAGATAAATGCAACCAGCATGAACCCCGAACCCAGGAAGGTATAGAGGAAAAACTTGATAGTCGCATACACCCGACGCGGCCCACCCCAGATGCCGATAACAATAAACATCGGTATCAGCATTGCCTCCCAGAATACATAGAACAGCGCCGCATCCAGGGCCGAGAACACGCCGATCATCAGGCCTTCCATAATCAGAAAGGCTGCCATGTATTGAGCTGCCTTGAACTGGATCACTTCCCAGGCGGAGATAATGACGATGACCGTCATAAAACTGGTCAGCAAGATCAACGGCATGGCAATACCGTCTACACCCAGGTGGTAATAGATCTTCCAACTCCCCAGATAAAACCAGTCATGGAACTCAATGAATTGCATGGCGGCAGTGTTGGCATTGAAATCGGTATATAAAGGAATGGACAACAGGAAGGTGACGATCGCTATCACCAGGCCGAGCACCCGGGCCTCGGTTGCGTTCTTATCGCCACCGGTCGCGAGTACCAGGATCCCGCCGATGATGGGCGTCCAGATTACCAGACTGAGTAATGGCCAACCTACAAACATGTCATACCCTATTTATTTATATTTTTATCCAGCCGAAGGTAAAGGCACCAATCAATACCATCAGGCCGAGGATCATGGCAAAGGCATAGTGGTAAAGATACCCGGATTGAACGTGCCGTACGACACGTGCAACCAGCCCAACCGTGTTCGCCGATCCGTTTACCAATGCGCCATCAATAATCTTCACATCACCCCATTGCCACAATAAATTGCCAATCCAGCGGCCAATCGGCGCGATGAGTTTGATATAGAAATGGTCCATGAAATATTTCTGCACCAGCAGGTCATATAACCACTGGACCTTAGCCTGGATTACAGCAGGCAGCTCTGGTCGCTTCATGTACAGAAACCAGGCGATAAAGACACCGGCGGCGGCAATATAAAACGGCAAGCCGGCAAAGGCGTGCAGTCCCATGTGCAGCCAATCCATTTTTGGCAATTCTTCCAACACATTGTGTTGCGGCAGGACAAAGATTGACTCCCCAAAGAAGTCATCGAAGATCATAGGCTTGATATAGAAAGCACCGATGACCACCGATGGGATTGCCAGTGCGATCAGGGGCACGGTTACCACCCACGGTGTCTCATGCAGATGTTCGCGGGTATGCTCATCCATGCGTTCCTTACCATGAAAGACCAGGAAGTACATACGGAAGGTATACAAGGCCGTAATCAACACACCACCAAGTACGAAGAGATAGGCGATTTCATGTCCGGGAAGTTTGGATTCCCCGATCGCCTCGATAATGGAATCCTTGGAATAGAAACCGGCAAAGAATGGGGTGCCAATCAAGGCCAGTGAACCAATCAGAGAGGTAATCCAGGTGATCGGCATGTACTTGCGCAATCCGCCCATCTTGCGCATGTCCTGTTCGTGGTGCATGGCGATGATCACGGAACCCGCACCCAGAAACAGCAAGGCCTTGAAGAAGGCGTGGGTCATCAGATGGAAAATACCGGCGGCATAGGCCGAGGCACCCAGGGCAGCAGTCATGTAGCCCAATTGCGATAAGGTCGAATAGGCGATTACACGTTTAATATCCGTTTGCACCAGGCCCAGGAAACCCATGAACAATGCGGTAATGGCACCGATCAGCATGACAAACGTCAGGGCGGTCTCGGACAACTCAAACAGCGGCGACATGCGCGCCACCATGAAGATACCGGCCGTTACCATGGTCGCCGCATGGATCAAGGCAGAGATTGGTGTCGGGCCTTCCATTGAGTCAGGCAGCCACACATGTAAGGGAACCTGTGCCGATTTACCCATTGCACCGATAAATAACAGGATGCAGATCACCGTCATCACCGACCACGGCATACCCTGAATAATTTCCATTTGCTGACCGGATACGTTATCCACATTGGCAAACACAGTGCTGTAATCGAGCGAACCGAAATACATCAACACCCCGGCTATGCCCAGGACAAACCCGAAGTCACCGACCCGGTTGATCAAAAAGGCCTTCAGGTTGGCAAAAATAGCGCTTTCACGGGTGTACCAGAAACCGATGAGCAGATAAGAAACCAGACCAACGCCTTCCCAGCCAAAAAACAATTGCACAAAATTATTCGACATCACCAGCATCAGCATGGCGAAGGTAAACAGCGAGATATAACTAAAGAAACGCTGATAGCCTGGATCATCGTGCATATAACCAATAGTGTAGATATGCACCATCCAGGAAACGAAAGTTACCACCACCATCATCATAGCGCTGAGATGATCAATCAGGAAACCAACCTGGAAACGCACACCTTCGGTCACCAGCCAGGTATACACCGTACCGTTAAAATCGGGGTTGCCATCAATAATGTGGTACTTGAACACGTACATCGATAGCAGACAGGACAGACCAACGCCGATGATGGTTACCCAGTGGGCACCACTGCGACCAATTGTTTTGCCAAACAGACCGGCGATGATAGAACCGACCAGGGGTAACAGGGCAATCCAGAGATAGACGTGCGGCATATCCGCCAGGAATGTTGCAATCACGTGGCTATCCTTTCATCTCGTTGAGATCATCGACATTGATGGTGTGCTTGTTGCGGAACAGCACCACCAGGATCGCCAGTCCGATAGCCGCCTCGGCCGCGGCCACTGTCAGGATAAAAAACACGAAGACCTGTCCCGCCATATCGCCCAGATACTGGGAGAAGGCAATAAAATTGATATTGACTGAAAGCAACATCAACTCGATGGCCATCAACAACACGATCAGGTTTTTGCGATTGAGGAAGATCCCCGCCACGCTCAGACTGAATAATATGGCTGCGATGCTCAGGACTTCTGTCAGGGTAATCATCTCTGGCTGCTCCGCTGATTATTTTTTCTCTTCGGCCTTCATGCTGACCATGCGAATCCGATCCTTGCGTTGCACTGCAATCTGCTTATCCGGGTTCTGATACTTGGTTTTTGGCCGGTGGCGTAGGGTCAATGCTATCGCGGCAACAATGGCCACCAGCAAGATGACCGCAGCAATTTCAAACGGATACACATAGACCGTATACAGAATGCTACCCAGGGCCGCGGTATTATTGAATTCCAGACCTTTCGGGTGTGGTGGATACAACGAATGCAACAAGGTCTGGTAATCCGCACCGGAAGTATGGTGCAACAACCAGGTCAGCATCCCAGCCAACAATAAAGCCACCCCAATCCCAATGGGTAAAAACCGGATAAAACCTTCTTTCAGTCGGGCAATGTTGATATCCAGCATCATTACCACGAACAGGAACAACACCATTACCGCCCCCACGTATACCAGCACCAGGGCAATGGCGAGGAACTCTGCCTGCATCAGCAACCACAACACTGCGCTGCAGACAAACGTGAGCACCAGAAATAATGCTGCGCGCACCGGGTTGCGCACAGTGATCACTGCTGTCGCACTCGCCAGCATGAAGAAAGAAAACAGATAAAACAGTATTTTGACGCTCATGTGTCTCTTCTTGTTTACCGATAAGGCGCATCCTGCTCTCGGCGTATGGCAATTTCTTTTTCGTATTTATCGCCTACCGCCAGCAGTTTTTCTTTGGTCATTAGCAGATCGCTGCGTACTTCCCCGTGGTATTCATGGATGTGTGTCTCAACAATCGAATCCACTGGACATGACTCTTCACAGAATCCGCAGAATATGCATTTACTCAGATCGATATCGTAACGTGTGGTACGGCGCGTACCGTCCTCACGCAACTCCGACTCGATGGTGATCGCCAGTGCCGGACAGACTGCTTCACACAACTTGCATGCAATGCAGCGTTCCTCACCGTTCGGATAACGGCGCAATGCATGCAGTCCACGAAAGCGCGGTGACATCGGCGCCTTTTCATCCGGATAGTGCAAGGTAAACTTGCGCGCAAACAGATATCTGCCCGTGATAGACAGTCCCTTCATCAGCTCGATGAGGAACAGGCTCTTAAAAAAACGTGTCATTGCCTGCATCGTCGCCTCCTAGCCTTGCACTGCCCACCAGGGATACAGCTTACCCAGCACCATACCACCAACAACCAGGATCCAGACGATGGTAACGGGGATGAACACCTTCCAGCCCAGACGCATGATCTGGTCATAGCGGTACCGCGGATAGGTCGCACGCAACCACAGGTAGAAAAACAGGAAGACAAAGATCTTGAGGAAGAACCAGATCATGCCAGGTACCCAGGCGAATAGCTTTTCCAGGTCGATACCCAGCCAGAGAAAATCATGAATCCCGTTAAACGGCGACAGCCAGCCACCGAGGAACATGATCGAGGCCAGGGCAGAGATCAGGATCATGTTGGCATATTCCGCCAGGAAGAAGACGGCAAAGGTCATACCAGAATATTCCACATGGAATCCAGCCACGATCTCTGATTCACCTTCTGCCACGTCGAAGGGGGCGCGGTTGGTCTCGGCGACACCGGAAATAAAATACACCACGAACAAGGGCAACAGCGGTAACCAGTACCAACTGAACATGCCCCAGGGTCCGGCCTGGGCCTTGACGATCTCCCCCAGGTTCATGCTACCGGCGGCCATCAGGACCCCGACCAGGGCAAAACCCATGGCAATTTCGTAGTCCACGATTTGTGCTGCCGAACGCATCGCCCCAAGCAAGGCATATTTTGAATTCGATGCCCAGCCTGCAATGATAACGCCGTAGACACCCATCGAAGTTACGGCCAGGACGTACAGCAGACCGGCGTTAATACTGGACAATACCTTGGTGGCATCAAACGGAATGACGGCCCAGGCTGCTAGTGCCGATGCCAGGGTAATGACCGGTGCCAGGACAAACAGAACTTTGTTCGCACCACTGGGGATGATGATCTCTTTGAAGATCAGTTTGAACATGTCAGCCCAGGGTTGCAGTAAACCGCGCCAGCCGACATTGTAAGGTCCAACCCGTACCTGCATGGCACCGATGACCTTGCGTTCCAGCCAGGTAGTATAGGCAACAGTCACAAACAACGGGATTGTGATTGTAAGAATACCGGATAAAGGCATCAGGCTCATGTAAAGATGAACTGACCAGTCCCAGCTTTTACTCAACCATCCCATCCCGGCTACCCCGCATCCACTTCCACCGGGCCATAGTTGAGCCCCAGTTCATTTGTGCCCATGACACCGGCAGGGATAAAGGCGCATCCATCCGGAATAGCATCTTCTATATATAAAGGAATACTGATTCGCTTATTGTTCTGGACCACGACCGCCATATGGCTACCATTCAGCCCCAGCTTGCTTGCGGTGGCCTTATTCACGGCAATCATGGCAACCAGGCTATCACTGGTTTGCTGTAATGGTGGCGCCCGACGCACCAGGGCATCGACCGCATACAAGGGAAAATGTCCGATGCGGGTCAGATCCGGCACATCGCTGGACAATGAAATCGGCAATATTTCACTGCGCGCATCGGGCTGATAACCACTGGTGAAGTGATACAACTCGTCCCGCACCTCTTCAGACGTGACATAGTCAAAGCCTGGTAACTTGAGGAAATTGCCCATTACCCGTAGCACTTTCCAGGCAGGACGCGCCTGTTCATATGGCGCCACGCAACCAGCAAAACTTTGCCAGCGTCCCTCGACATTGATATAAGTACCCGCGGTTTCGGTAAAGGCAGACACCGGTAACAGCACATCGGCATATTCGCGCATGGTATCGGTGACATAAGGCGTCAGGCAGATGACAAAGTCTGCATTGTTCAGGGCACTCAAGGCATCGCCAGGATTGGTGCAATCGAATTCAGGTTCCGTATTCATGAGCACAAATGCATGCATGTCTTCACTGATCATCCGCATGGCATTTTTGCCAGGTGCTGTCACCGCCTGTTTACCGGGACCTCGGTGTGGCACTGCCCCTGCAAGCCAGGCTCCCGCGGTGTTACCGCCGGCTGGCAGATAACCCAAACGCACACCACTCAATTCAGCAATCGCATTGGCAAGGGATCGAATCGTGGTGAATGCTGGATTGGCCATCGCATGCAAACCAATCAGGACTGCTGCCTGATTCGCCTGCACAAGATCCTGGGCAATTGCTTTGTGTGCATCGGAAACAGTGACGCTGGAAACAGTCTCAGCAATCGCCGCGGGTACGACTTTGCCCGTGTTTTCCGACAGGGCTTTCACGATTGCGGCCAATTCCCCGGCTAAGGCAAGCGGGTTTACGACAATCGTTTGGGCCAGATCAAAATTAAATTCATAGTCCACGCTATTGATTACACTGATCCTTGCCCCCCGCCTGGCTGCCTTGCGCAAACGGTGTCCAAGTATCGGTTGATCCTTACGGATATAGGAGCCAATCAGTAGTGCCGCATCCAGGCTGTCCAGTTCTGCAATGGATTGCCCGAGATAAGGAAATAACGGTGCCTGTTCCTCACCGCTGAAATCCATCTGTAGTAATCGGTGGTCGATATTGTTACTGCCGAGGCTGCGCATGACCTTCTGCAATAGATACAGTTCTTCTGTCGTACTACTGTAAGAGGCCAGTGCACCAATGCTTTCTGCGCCTGAATTCTGGATCACACGTTGCAGACCTTCACAGGCATATTCCAGTGCGGTTTCCCACTCAACAGACTTCCATTCGTCACCCTGCTTGATCATGGGTTGGGTCAACCGATCTTCAGCATAGAGGCCGGTGTAACTGAAACGGTCACGATCCGATAACCATAATTCGTTAATCGCTTCGTTCTCGCGGGGCAGCACCCGCATGACCTTGTCGCGACGCACCTGGACATGCAGGTTTGATCCCACGCAATCATGCGGCGCAATCGCATCGACCGTGATATTTTCCCAGGGGCGGCCAGTGTAACGATACGGTTTTGAAGTCAGTGCGCCTACCGGACACAGATCGATGACATTCCCTGATAACTCGGAACCCACTGCTCGTTCCATATAGGTGTTGATTTCCATGTGTTCACCACGGCCGGGCGCACCCAGCTCCATGATGCCCGCGATTTCCTGACCGAAACGTACACAGCGCGTGCAATGTATGCACCGGGTCATGTCTGTCGAGATCAGGGAACCAATATTTTTATTGCTGACTACCCGCTTTTGTTCTCTGAAACGGGATACGTCTTTGCCGAAGCCCATGGAGACTTCCTGCAGTTCGCATTCACCACCCTGATCACAAATCGGACAATCCAAAGGATGATTAATCAGAAGAAATTCCATTACGCTCTTTTGCGCCCTGAGCGCCATGGCTGATTTGGTCTGTACCTTCATGCCGTCGGTAACCGGGGTGGCACAAGCCGGTAACGGTTTCGGCGCCTTTTCCACTTCCACCAGACACATGCGGCAATTGGCAGCAATAGATAACTTCTTGTGATAACAAAAACGCGGAATAATGATACCCGCTTCATCCGCCGCCTCGATTACCATCGTGCCCGGCTTCACCTGCAGGGGTATGCCATTGATTTCGATGTTTAATAAATCACTCATCGTTCGCGTTCTTTCGTTCAGCCGACCAGGCACTTGCCATGTTCGATGTGATACTCGAACTCCTGGCGGAAGTGTTTAAGAAAACTTTGTACCGGCATTGCTGCCGCATCCCCAAGGGCACAGATGGTACGTCCGCCAATACGACTGGCAACGTCATCCAGCAATGCGAGGTCTTCCGGTTTACCCTGGCTGTGCTCAATCCGGTGTACTACGCGTGCCAGCCAACCGGTACCTTCACGGCACGGTGTGCACTGGCCACAGGATTCTTCGTAATAAAAATGTGATAAGCGCGCCAGGGCCCGTACCATGCAAGTTGAATCGTCCATGACGATGACCGACCCGGCACCCAGCATACTTCCGGCCTTGGCAATAGAGTCGTAATCCATGTCCATGGCCATAGCAGTCTCGGCAGGCAGTACCGGCACCGATGAACCACCGGGAATCACGGCCTTGAGTTGATGTCCATCACGTATGCCACCGGCCATCTCCAGCAATTTACTGAACGGTGTACCCATTGGCACTTCAAAATTACCCGGCTTGTTGACGTGGCCGGAAACACAGAAGATCTTGGTACCGCCATTATTGGGCTTGCCCTGTTCGAGGAACCACTGCCCTCCTTTTTCCAGGATCACCGGCACAGATGCCAGGCTCTCGGTGTTATTGATCGTGGTCGGACGACCATACAGACCAAATCCTGCCGGGAATGGTGGTTTAAACCGGGGTTGTCCCTTTTTGCCTTCAATTGATTCAAGCAATGCCGTCTCTTCACCACAGATATATGCACCGGCACCTAAATGGCTATACAAATCAAAATCGATAGCGGAACCCAGCACGTTCTTACCCAACAGGCCGGCCTTGTACGCCTCGGCCAGGGCGTGCTCAAAACGTTCATAGGGTTCCCAAAACTCGCCGCGTATGTAGTTGTAACCCACAGTGGCACCAATAACATAACCGGCAATAGCCATACCTTCGATCAATTGATGCGGGTTATAGCGCAGGATATCGCGATCCTTACAGGTGCCCGGTTCGCCTTCGTCGGAATTACACACAATGTATTTCTGGCCAGGTGCCTGGCGTGGCATAAAGCTCCACTTGAGCCCGGTGGGGAAGCCTGCCCCACCGCGACCGCGCAAGGCCGAGGTTTTTAATTCTTCGATGATCTTCTCGGCCGGGATCTTTTCCTTGAGGATACGCTCCCACACACTATAGCCCCCGACCTTCCGGTAATTTTCCAGGGTCCAGGGCTGGTCAAACTGCAATGTGCGGAAACAGACTTGCTCGTTCATGATTAATCCAGGCTATCGATTATGTGATCGAGTTTCTCGGGGGTCAGGTTTTCAAAATACTGTTGCCCGATCTGTAACATCGGTGCATTAACACAGGCACCGAGACATTCAACTTCTTTCAGGGTGAACTTGCCGTCTGCAGTTGTTTCACCCAGTTTAATGCCCAATTTTTTCTGTAAGTGATTAACGATCGTGTCGGAGCCGCACAGCATGCAGGAAATATTGGTGCAAATACAAATCTTGTATTTGCCGACCGGTTTTAATTCATACATGGAATAGAAGGTCGCCACTTCGTATACGGCGATTGCCGGCATGTCCAGATATTCGGCAATGGCTTCAATCAAATCGTTTGTGAGATAGCCACCGTTTTGATCCTGCACAATCCGCAGCGCTGCCATCACCGCTGATTGCTTTTGCTCAGTCGGATACTTGGCAATCCAGTTGTCGATATCAGACCTAGATGCCTCACTGATCAAATCCAGCTTGCTACGATCTTTTTCGCGATGGGCGAAAATCATCGATCAACCTCCCCGAATACGATATCCATGGTACCGATGATCGCCACGACGTCAGCAAGCATGTGTCCTTGTGACATTTCATTCATCGCGGCTAGGTGTGCAAAACCCGATGGGCGTATTTTTAAACGATAGGGTTTGTTGGCGCCATCTGAGATAAGATAAATGCCGAACTCACCTTTGGGATGTTCAATCGCTGAATAGACTTCTCCAGCCGGCAGGGTATACCCCTCAGTAAACAGCTTGAAGTGATGGATCAGCGACTCCATATCACCTTTCATTTCGGTGCGTTGCGGCGGTGTCAGCTTGTGGTTTTCCAGCATAACCGGACCGGGATTGGCACGCAGCCAGGCAATACATTGCTGGATAATGTGATTGGACTGGCGCATTTCTTCCATACGAACCAGGTACCGATCGTAACAATCGCCATGCACGCCAACGGGGATATCGAAATCCAGCTGATCGTAGACTTCATACGGCTGCTTCTTGCGCAGATCCCATTCCACGCCGGAACCGCGCAACATCGGCCCGGTGAATCCCAACTGCAGGGCACGTTCCGGTGAGACCACACCGATCCCAACGGTGCGTTGCTTCCAGATACGATTATCCGTTAACAGCGTTTCATATTCATCCACCAGCTTGGGGAACCGGTTGGTAAAGTCCTCGATGAAATCGAGCAGACTGCCGGATCGCGCCTGGTTGAGTTCATCCACTTCCTTTTTGGATTTGTATTTCGAATAGGCATACTGCGGCATTTGGTTGGGCAGATCGCGATAGACACCACCCGGCCGATAATATGTCGCATGCATGCGTGCACCGGATACGGCCTCATACATATCAAACAGCTCTTCCCGCTCACGAAAACAATACAGGAACACTGTCATGGCACCGATATCGAGGGCATGCGTGCCCAGCCACATCAGATGATTCAGCAGACGTGTAATTTCGTCGAACATGACCCGGATATATTGCGCCCGTATCGGCACCTCAGCATCCAGGAGCTTTTCAATCGCCATAACGTAAGCATGTTCATTACACATCATGGACACATAGTCGAGGCGATCCATGTAGCCGATGTTCTGGTTATAAGGTTTACTCTCAGCCAGTTTTTCCGTCGCACGATGTAACAGACCCACGTGCGGGTCGGCACGCTCTATGACTTCGCCATCCATCTCCAGCACCAGGCGCAAGACGCCATGTGCTGCCGGATGCTGCGGACCAAAATTGAGGGTGTAATTGCGAATCTCAGGCATCAGTTGCCCTCTCCTTCAGCAACACCACCGGCGTAGCGGGAATCATCGCGAATAACGCGAGGTTGATTGATGCGCGATTCGATACTGACCGGCTGATAGATGACGCGTTTTTGTTCCGGGTCGTAACGCATTTCAACCTGCCCAATCTGCGGGAAATCCTTGCGCATGGGGTGACCGACAAAACCATAATCGGTCAAAATACGACGCAGGTCCGGATGGCCTTCAAACACGATACCAAACAGATCAAAGGCTTCACGTTCGTACCAGTTGGCAGCGGCCCAGATCCCGACTACCGATTGCACAATGGGTGGATTACCATCAACAAACGTCTTCAGTCGTAAACGATGATTATGCCGTACTGAAAGCAGATGATAGACCACAGCATAACGTGGTCCTTCCCAGGCACCGTTGCCATACTCCATGTAATCTACACCAACGACATCAATACATTCTTCAAAGGCAAAGTCGTCATCATCGCGTAACGCTTCGGTAACCGGAATGACGCAATCTTTCTCGATGATGACAGTCAATTCACCATGGGCAACCACCGCGTCACTTATTCGATCGCCGAAGCGATCCTGGATGCGTTTAGCAAGCTTGTTATAGTAATCAGACATGGCAGTTTGGATTAATTCTGGTGTGTTACCGCGCGATGGTATTAGTGCGCCGAATTTTATTTTGCAGTTGAATGATGCCGTAGATCAGTGCTTCGGCCGTTGGCGGGCAACCCGGCACATACACATCCACCGGTACAATACGATCGCAACCGCGCACCACTGAATAGGAATAATGATAATAACCACCGCCGTTGGCGCATGATCCCATGGAGATGACCCAGCGTGGTTCCGCCATCTGGTCATACACCTTACGCAAAGCCGGTGCCATCTTGTTAATCAGGGTACCTGCGACGATCATCACATCGGATTGACGCGGGCTGGGGCGAAAGATCATCCCCAGACGATCCAGGTCATAACGGGCAGCTGCAGCATGCATCATTTCCACGGCACAACAGGCCAGACCGAACGTCATTGGCCACATCGATCCCGTTCTCGCCCAGTTGATCAGCGCGTCGAGGGTCGTCGTGGCATAGCCTTTCTCGAGAACGCCTTCTATTCCCATTCCAGGGCTCCTTTTTTCCATTCATATATGAATCCGACAACAAGGATGCCGAGAAATATCACCATAGCCCAAAATCCAAAAAGACCAATTTTGTTCAGTACCACGGCCCAGGGGAACAAAAAGGCAATTTCCAGGTCGAACAGGATGAACAAAATAGCAACCAGGTAGTAGCGCACATCGAATTTCATGCGTGAATCTTCGAAGGCCTCAAAACCGCATTCATACGGTGAGAGCTTTTCGGAATCTGGACGGTGAGGGGCGAGAATAAAGCCGATTGCGATCATGATAACGCCAAACGCGGCCCCCACGATCAAAAACAGAATCACTGGCAGGTATTGCTCAAGCATACCGTTGTCGTCCTCGCTCCTGATAGCGCGTCTTTGGTCGCCAACATCCGGTGTTGCACTCCCCTGCTTTCCAGCAGCCTAAACCTGACGCTTTATATTTTCTAGTTATATTTTGTGTTAACCCTTTGACAGGGCGGTCAGTCTAGGTGATTGTTTGTTAAAGTGTCAAGTTTGTCACACTCCGAATTTACTATAAATTTCAGTCAGTTATTGGACTTTTGGGGGTATAAAAAATTTCGCTGTAAACGACTCGGAATTCTTAGTGACAGCACATGACGTGGTTTGACTCATTAATAACCAAACTCGCTGTGCGTTTAAGTCAAGCATGACACCACGGAATTCGATGTCATACTGATAAAAATATGAAATGGTATTTATGCAATTGGCTCTGGGGAGTGCCAGTGCTGGGGATGTTTGCCACACACAGTTTGGCTGCCCCAACATCGGTCCTGTTACCGCATGAAGCCATTTATCCGGTATACATTGCTGACCCTTTACGTCCTACCTTTAATGCCCAAATCCAGTTCTATGCCCATTCAACAATCGCCAATACCGGTAAAAACCGTTTTGATTTAAAGCTGGGTGCCAACTTGTTGGTGTATCAGACAGACCTGTTGCAACAACCCTGGCAATTATCGCTAATCGGTGGTTTCCATGGCCAGTTCGATAATGACCACTCGCAGGATAATATCGGTTGGGACGGTATATATGGCTTTAGCATTACGACACGACAGAATCGCCAGCTCGCCTGGCGATTTGGAATGAAACACATTTCTGCGCATATTGGTGACGAGTTGATAGAACGTACGGGTCGCAGCCGTATTGCCTATACCCGTCAGGAATGGCGCATGGGTCTGGCCTGGTCACCGCAAACCAAGACAACGATTTATAGCGAAGCCGGTTATGCCTATGACCTGCGTAATGAAGTGGTGCAAAGGCCGTGGCGCCTGCAGCTAGGAGCGCAACACCAGGGCACTGTAATGCTCTGGCAGAAAATACGCGAGTGGTATGGTGCTGTTGACCTGTCTGCATACGAAGAAAATAACTGGGATATCAATACTACGATTCAGCTCGGGTTTGCTGCAGTATCAGGAACTCATCACTGGCGTCTGGGCCTGGAATTCTATGATGGCCGTTCCCAACTGGGCGAATTTTTTCAGGACAATGAACGCTACGCCAGTATTGGATTATGGTTTGACTTGTAACGTATCCGCATTCATCCCGCTACTCCAGAAGGCATGTTCCTTATTGAGAAATTCATCAAATGGAATGTAATGCGAACCATCGCAGGAGAATGTCAGATTCACGATTCCATTGAAGATATTCAGGGAACCGGAACGCAGATACAGAGTTTCATCCATGTAACGCAATTGGTGTAAACCATCCAGTATTGGCCGGATTTTATCTGCCGTAATCAGGGCATTATCCGGATAAGCACGTGTTGGATACACCAGACAGATATTGGGATCAATGAGTGAATTGATATCCAGCATCCGATAACGATACGGATCATCATACAACCAGATCACCGCACGATTGCTGGAAAAGTGCAACTTGGCATGAAAGACGCCATGATCAGTCATAAGTTCCTCGAGCACGCCAAGGACCGTATCAATATGTCGGTCCATTTTGCTATGCACTCGAGTCTGGTAAAACACGTTGCCACGAATGGAAGGATCACCGCGCATCTGTTGCCATTGGCGTGGTTCTTCATATAGATCACGAGTCAGCGGCAGATTACGCAGATCAAAATCTGCACCTACAAAACCCAGTGCCTGGCCGTTACTGCTACGCACAATCTGTATCGCAGTCAGTGAAGGGCGTTTCGCCCGTAAACTGATATACGCACCGGACAAGACAAAATCTGTGCTGGGCACAACTTCATTCATGTATGGCCGGTTTGCACGATTACGCCCAAAATCTTCCTCAATAATGCCTTCATGACTAATGTTGTCGCTGATTTGAATCGCGTTCGTATCAAGTGCATAAAGGAATTTGCAATAAGGCATGGTTTGCAGTATCTGATTCAGGGCCTCGTCCATGGCCTGGCGATCACCCCAAACCGCTGCACAAACCTGAGCTGCATGTTTAAGCGGGTCGCATAACATTTTACTCAGAATATCGCGCTGTTCGGCAATGCTTTTCTGAAGAGTGCGTTGCATGCTTAATCTATCCTAGGCCAAATGCAGATGTTCGCCCAGAACAGGGAGAAGGTTCGTTAGCAATTTTTGTAACTCGTTCTCTGGATAAGGTTCAGCCGATAGTTTACCCCAAACCGGTGCTGGCCAGGCAGGATCATTTTTATAACGCACAATATGGTGAATGTGTAACTGCGGCACCACATTGCCCAGTGCTGCGATATTCATCTTGTCCGCAGTGAAATGCCGGTACAGTGTTTCAGACAGCAACCCTGACTCGTGCCATAACAAGGCCTGATCGGTGGCGCTGAGCTGAAAAATCTCACTGACGTTCTCCCGCGCCGGTACCAATATAAACCAGGGATATGTTCGGTCATTCATGATCAATAACTGGCATAAGGAAAAACGACCAATCACAAAACAGTCTTTCATTAATTGTGGATGAAGAACAAACATGAAATGTCTCTAATTCGTAAGATGCTGGAAAAATACTGAACGCACGATACAAGTCTTACAACAATACCTGAATTCAGTTCGATATTCAGGACCGCAAGATTGCGCTCATTGGCCATTATCCTGCATTTTGTTACTAATATAAGCGCTTAAATTTTCATCAATTCCAGATGCGGAGTCTGTACTAAAGTCGACAAATTCCATTGGTTATTAACTTTCACGTCGACTGGGCGGAAAAACCGTTCCCACCAAGTAATCCGCTACCCGAGACAGTTAGACCCACACCCTATATAGATGGCGATGTTCACGCACACCCGACATGCCTGGCCCCTGAATGGAATGCTGCTTCGCCTCAACTTATATCCGGGACGAATGACTGGGGACGATAAATCCAAGCAAATACATGGAATTGGCTAAAGCGTCGTACCTCATGAGTCGATGTATAGCTGTATATCGATATACGGCAAGCCGAATAAGGCTATTCTTATAACTAATTGTTTTAATTATATATTTTTATCCAATGTCAGGCTCAGAATCAACTGCGAACGATGTCAAACGGACCGGAGCTGAACGCCGCGCCTACGAGCGACATCCTATTCACTTACCGGCGGAAATCGTCATCGACGGTGTAGGTTCACAACCCTGCATCGTGAAAGACTATTGCCTGGGCGGCATGTTATTGGTGTTTGACCAAGCCAAGACAGCCGATGAAGGTGTTCCACCCATAGATATTCGTTTAAGTACCAATGATCTGATCGGCATCCAGTGTGCTGTTAGCCTGGAAGGCAGACAAAACAGGCTCAAATTCAAAGCACGCATCGCACATACGGATTCACACTCTGCCGGGATAGCATTCATGAACCCGGATATGATCGCACTTCAGTTAATCCGACAATACTCAAGACAAAACCCGCTTCCCGAAGAGACACCGGTTATTACAGGGCAGTCTCAGCCTGCCAGACAGGAGAGCTTCAACGGTCAGACTCGCCAGCAATTGATCACCGCATGCAATGACATCACATTCAATAGCGCAACGTCGCTTATTAACGAGTTCAACGATGTGGTCACTGATAATCTGTTTGAATATGCCAAAGAGACGAAGGATCTGACGATCCAGAATGCATTTTTTCAGGCGCTTAGCACCATCACAAACAATACCGCCAAGCTCAAATCATTATTCATGGAAGCCCTCAAGGACCGATTGCTGAACGGTAAAACAGATGAAAATCCTGCTAACGAAGACCAGCAGGAATTTACGGCAGAATCACTGGAGCTGGTTGAAGACAAAGCCTTTGATAAATGGTTAGCCGTGTCGAGCACTGTCAATCGAGTGGAATCTGATCTGGTTGAAATACTGAATCCTCTGGAGAAACGTTTAAGTCTTGTTTTTGATAAACAGATTGACAAAAAAACCAACCCATATAGCCCATGCGTTTTTGTCCGGTCCTTTCAGGAGGCGCTGGATTTTTTTGAAATTTCGCATCAGGCAACGATTAAGTGTCATGAAGTTTTCGACAAGGTGTTTATAGCGTTTGCAAATGTTTTTTATCAAAAAATCAACAAATATCTGATCGAACAGGATGTCCTGCCTGTCATCAAGCGGGATAAAATCCGCCCGCAACGAACCGACGTTCAGGAAAAATCAACAACGCCTTCTGCGACAGATGAACCGGAACAGGAAAATCAATCCTCCTTAACTGATAAAAAGGCTTCCGCAGCAACTGACACTACTGCTCAAACATCCAATGCGCTAGTCCCGGCAACAGCACAAATATCTGCGCAGCAAATGGCGCCACCGCAGCAGGACCTGTATTCACTCATGGGGGAACTACGGGATTTACAAAATCGGCTGAAATCAACATATTTTCCTCCGGAATTACAACCAGGACACTCACCAATAACAGCAGATGCAGCCGAGCAACCACAGCCGGTGATACAGTTGCCTGCCTATAGCAAGCCGGAATTACTCGATGCATTGTCTAATATCAAATTTGCTCCTGTCAGGAATGAGCCCGGTTCAGCGACAACTACGGGTGTCATAGAACAATTACAGAATGCATTACGATCAAAGTATGGCGAGGCTGCTGACAAAACGATTGGCAAGGAAGAGGTGTATGTTCTCGATGTTGCCGAAAACATAATTTCCACTTTACTGACCGATCAGCAAGTCGCCAATAGCATTCGACCCTGGCTGGAAAAACTGGGTGTACCCATCATCAAGATGGCACTTTTGGACAAGAATCTCTTTGTGGATAGATCCCATGTAGTACGCCAGGTAATTAACAAACTGGCTGACCTCGAGATTCTTGCAGAAGCAGAAGACGACCAGGATCAGCAGGCGATTAAACGAGCGTTCGCCTGGGTAATAGGATTAATCAACGATCAATTTGATGGCACAACCCGCGTTTTTGAACGAGCTTTGCAACAATTGAATCTGTTGAGCAAAATCCAGAAAGAATCCTATGAAAAAAATCTCAAGCTGGTTATTTCCGAATTCATGCAGGAAGATCGGCTACAAGAGACTGAAAACGCTGATAGCGCCAAAGCCAGCACGGAAGAGCTGAAGAATGACGAATGGCTACGCCGTGTTCATCGACTTAAGGAAGGACACTGGATTTTATTTGATACAAACACGGATGATCCAAAACGCCTTAAACTGGCATGGATAGCTCAGCGTTCCGGTAAATATGTATTTGTGAATGTAATGGGCCGAAAAGACCGGGTTTTGCGTGATAAAGAACTTGCCGGCTTGTTACATACGGCGGATGCCGTCGTTCTCGACGGGCTTGATGAACCGGTCATGGATAGAGCCCAATATACGATGTTGCAAAATTTACACAAACAATTGCTATACCAGGCCTCACATGATGAATTGACCGGTCTGATAAACCGCAGGGAATTCGAAAAAAGCATCCAGGAGGCAATCAAGGATGCAGCAAGTGACAGTATCAAACATGCTATTTGCCAATTTGATGTCGACAAATTCAAGTTAATCAACAACACGTATGGCTACGAAGCCGGTGATGCCTTAATCAAACAGATAGTGGAACTGGTTGAAAAAAGTGTTGAATCGGATCATGTTCTTGCCCGCATTGGCGCGGATGAATTCGGTTTAATCTTCCAGGAACTTGCCCTGGACGACGCCATGACCCTGATTGAGGAAATCATGATTGCACTCGAAGACTTTCGCTTTGAGTGGAATAACGATCGTACCTCTATAACAATCAGTGCTGGCCTGGCCATGATTAACAGTCAATCCAAGGATGTCACATCTGTACTGCAGGCCGTAGAATCCAGTTGTACCCTTGCCAAGGAGATGGGTGGGAATCGCATCCAGCTTTTCCACAGCGGCCACTCAAAACTGTCACGCCGTAAGGAAGAAATGGTCTGGGCTACCAAGGTTGACAAGGCCCTGGATGAAAATTCACTCTACCTGCGTTGCCAGAAACTCGTCCCGATACAATCACATCTCCAGGAGGGTGTGCATTATGAAATCCTGCTGGGGCTATCAGAGGAAATTGGCGGACAAGCGGCATTGCAGGATTTTATCCGTGCTGCAGAACACTATAACAGAATGATCGATATCGATCGTTGGGTGATCAAAACAACGTTCAACTGGCTGGCAGACCACGAAGATATGTTAACCGATATCGCAGGATTCTCGATTAACCTGTCCGGCCATTCACTTAATGATGAACACCTGATTGACTTCATCTACCAGCAGGTAAGGGAGACAGCGGTACCCATCGAACGTATCTGCTTTGAGATCACTGAAACAGCCGGGATCAGCAACCTGTCTGATGCCGCTGATTTTATTAACACGATCAAGGGTACCGGGTGCAGATTTTCTCTGGATGATTTCGGCGCCGGGATGTCATCCTATGCCTACCTTAAGAGTCTGCCGGTCGATTATTTGAAAATAGATGGTGCCTTCATTCGCGAGATTGAGAAAAATCCCAGTGATTTTGCCATTGTAAAATCCATCTGCGAGATCGGTCATTTCATGGAAAAACGTGTCGTCGCAGAATTCGTGCAAAACGAGGAGGCCATGAAAATTCTGCAAGACATCGGCGTCGATTACGCCCAAGGCTATGGTGTGGGCAAACCTCACATGCTTGAAGAGCTTGTCAGGTAAGCCAATTCGAAAAAATTTATTTCTGTGTGAATGGTGCCCAAGGCCGGACTCGAACCGGCACAGCTTTCGCCACTACCCCCTCAAGATAGCGTGTCTACCAATTCCACCACTTGGGCTATTTTACGCTGTTACTCGCCGACCGGCAGATTTGTCTTCGGCTTTTGTGTTTCCGGTTGCGCCGATTTGTTTTCAGGCGTCTTGTTCTCCGTTTTCGCTGGCGCTGACTTGCTGGCTTCCGGCTTGGTCGTATCAGCAGCTCCCGGTGGCGGTGCCTTCTTCGGTGCTGTTTGTTCGGTCTTAACCTTCTCCAACACACTCGCTGACTTGGCGCTGGAGCTCGCCAGATAAGCCAAACTCAGACTGGTAATAAAAAACAGTGTCGCCAGTACAGCAGTCGCCCGGCTAAGAAATGATGCCGATCCGCGTGAACCAAATACCGTGCCCGAGGCACCGCTACCAAATGCCGCGCCAGCATCAGCGCCTTTGCCTTGTTGTAACAGGATCAGTGCAATTATCGCTACGGCAATGAGAACATGAACCACCAGTAAAATATTGTTTAACATATCATTACCTATTTGTTTATGGGGCCGAGGTACAGATCGTCAGGAAGTCTTCCGCCTTCAGTGACGCCCCACCGATCAAACCACCATCGATATCCGGTTGTGCCAGGAGTTCCTTGGCGTTGGCGGCATTCATACTGCCACCGTATTGAATAATAATGTTTTCTGCTACGTTCGCGTCTGCATTGGCAATAACACCTCGGATGAAGGCATGAACGTCCTGTGCCTGCTCCGGCGTCGCAGTTTTGCCGGTACCAATCGCCCAAACCGGTTCATAGGCGATCACACCCTTACCCAACGTCGCCGCACCATGCATGTCGATGACAGCTTTGACCTGGCGCTCGACAACTTGTTCAGTAATGCCTTTTTCACGTTCTTCAAGGGTCTCGCCTATACAGAATATCGGCGTCATGCCCGCCGCTAAAACTACACCGAATTTCTTCGCCACGATCTCGTCGGTCTCGGCATAATAAGTGCGGCGCTCAGAGTGACCAACGATGATGTATTTGCAGTTGAAATCCGCGATCATGGACGCCGCAATTTCACCCGTAAAGGCACCTTTCGCCTCGGTACTGACGTTTTGCGCACCCCAACTAATCGGCGTACCCGCCAGTTGAGCCGCGACATCCGGCAAATAGATGTAAGGGGCACAGACCGCAACGTCGGCCTTGCTGACACTGCTGATACCGGCTTTGAGCCCATCGAGTAATTCTTTGATACTGGCCCGTGAGCCATTCATTTTCCAGTTACCGGCAATCAAAACTTTTCGCATGCTTTGTCCCCTGACTCTGCGCTACATCATGTGTTGGATGGCAAAAATGAGCGCGCAAGCTTACCGTCAGCGGCGTCAGAAATCAATGAAATGACCGGAAATGAAGGGCTTAGATATCAGCTGGCAGTATGATATCAGGCAACGGACGCCCTGACTTCATTGGCCAGTTGCTGGGCCAGGCGCTTGACGATCGAAGCATCCTGCCCCTCCACCATGACCCGGATCACGGGCTCAGTCCCCGAGGCCCGCAGCAACACCCGGCCAGTCTTGGCCAGCTCCTGTTCGGCCTCACGCACGGCTGACTGAATGCGGTCGGAATGGTCGATATCGATGCGCTCAGCTACCCGGACATTCAGCAAGGTCTGGGGATACTTATGCATGCCATTGACCAGATCATTCAGGGGTTTGCCGGTCTCGATCATGGCGGTCAGGACCTGCAAGGCGGAAATGACGCCATCGCCGGTGGTTGTGCGATCCAGGCAAATGATGTGACCGGAAGACTCTCCGCCCAGTACCCAGTTATTCGCCTGCAACATTTCCATCACATAGCGATCACCGACCTTCGCCCGGGCAAAGGGAACATTCAGACGATGGAGCGCATGCTCAAACCCAAGGTTGGTCATCAAGGTCCCGACGACCCCCCCCGACATGCTGGACTGCCGCACACGATTTTGGGTAATGACATAAAGAATTTCATCGCCATCGACGAGATTCCCCTTGTTGTCGACCATGATCAGACGATCACCATCACCGTCGAGGGCAATCCCGACATCAGCACGGGTTTCCAGCACGACATCACGCAGGGTGTTGGGCGCCGTGGAACCGCAATCTTCATTAATATTCAGGCCGTCCGGGTCCACCCCGATAGGAATGACCTCTGCCCCCAATTCATCGAACACACTGGGTGCCACTTTGTATGTGGCACCATTGGCACAGTCCACCACAATCCTCAGGGCCTTGAGGCTAAGGGCATAGGGGACGGAGCTCTTGCAGAATTCGATATAACGGCCTTCTGCATCATGGATACGGGCCGCTTTCCCTAGTTCTGCAGATTCATTGCAATGCAGGGGCTGGTCCAGCAGCGCCTCGATCTGTAACTCCACTTCGTCCGGCAATTTGGTGCCCTGACCTGAGAAAAACTTGATCCCATTATCAAAATACGGATTATGGGAGGCGCTGATGACGATCCCCGCATTGGCATGCAGGGTCCGGGTCAAATAGGCAATGGCAGGGGTGGGCATGGGTCCCAGCAGCAGGCTATCCACGCCGGCCGCAGCAAGACCTGCTTCCAGTGCCGATTCAAACATATAGCCGGAAATTCGAGTATCTTTGCCGATAACGACCTTGCTGCCATTTTCACCGGCAAAGACCTTGCCAGCAGCCCAGCCCAGACGCATGACAAAATCCGGAGTAATCGGACCCTCACCTACCTTGCCACGGACACCATCGGTCCCGAAATACTTACGTCCCATCGTGTTTCTCCCTTGCTCCTCGAACTGCCTGAACCGCCTGAATAGCCTGAACGGTTGCCGCCACATCGTGGGCCCGTATGATACTGGCCCCCAGCCAAACCGCCAATGCTGCCAGCCCTAGGCTGCCATACAGGCGTTGTTCAACCGGTAAATCCAGAATCGACCCCAGCATGGATTTTCTTGAGACACCGACCAGCACCGGATAGCCCAGCTGTATAAAATCCGGCAGATGTTTGAACAGCGTCAAATTATGTTGCAGATTTTTACCAAATCCAAAACCCGGATCGAGGATGAGCTGATCCTGGCTTATTCCAGCAGCCACACAAGCCTGTGCCCGTTGCTGCAAAAAATCCCGGACATCGTCCACGACATCCTGGTACTCCGGCTGGCTTTGCATGGTACGGGGTTCCCCTTTCATATGCATCAGACATATCGGCACCTGTAACCGCGCTGCAGTATTCAAAGCGTCACTAGCCTGTAAGGCCTGCACATCATTAATCATGTGCGCCCCGGCCGCGATGGCCTCCCGCATGACACCTGGCTTGTTGGTGTCGATGGAAATGATGACGTCCAGCTCCCGAGCAATACCCTCCACAACGGGAATCACCCGGTCCAGTTCCTGCTGTTCAGTCACCGACTCAGCACCTGGACGAGTAGACTCGCCACCGACATCAATAATACTTGCCCCTTCCTCCGCCATCCGTCGGGCCTGCTGCAGGGCGGAATCAACCTGGGTGAAACGCCCACCATCAGAAAAGGAATCCGGAGTGACATTCAGAATGCCCATCACCCGGGCTGGAGAGAGGTCGAGATATTTGTGTTTGAATTGCATGGCGGTAAACGGCAACGCCCCGCGAAAGCGGGGCGTTCTGGTTCATATCCAATGAAATTTAGTGCTCAGAGGCCGGGCCACCAATCTTGCCATCGCTCTTGCCAGAGTCACCGCTGGCCGTGGCAGTGGGTCCGCCACCCATAGGTTCATGATCATCCCAACCCTCGGGCGTCCGCGGCTCACGTCCCGCCATGATGTCCTTGATCTGATCGGTATCGATGGTTTCGTATTTGATCAAGGCCTTAGCCATGGCATGCAACTTGTCCATATTTTCCGTCAGAATCTTTTCCGCACGCTTGTAGTTGCGATCGACAATGGACCGAATCTCTTCATCGATAATATGCGCCGTTTCATCGGACACGTTTTTGTGTTGCGTGACGGAGTGACCGAGGAAGACTTCACCCTCTTCTTCGCTATAAGTCAATGGCCCCAGCTTCTCCGACAGCCCCCACTTGGTCACCATATTGCGGGCAATTTCCGTGGTGCGATGAATATCGTTGGAGGCACCAGTGGTAACGTGCTCAAGACCAAAGATCAGCTCTTCGGCAATACGCCCACCGAACAGACTGGAAATGGAACTCTCCAGACGTTCTTTGCTGTAGCTGTAACGATCTTCTTCCGGCAAAAACATGGTTACACCCAGGGCGCGACCACGCGGAATGATCGTCACTTTGTACACCGGATCATGGGACGGCACACTCAGACCCACGATGGCATGACCGGCTTCGTGATAGGCAGTGCGCTTCTTCTCGTCTTCGCTCATCACCATGGACTTGCGTTCAGCACCCATCATGATCTTGTCCTTGGCGCGCTCGAATTCGTCCATGCCTACCAGACGACGATTGGCACGTGCCGCAAACAGCGCCGCCTCGTTAACGAGGTTGGCCAGATCGGCACCGGAAAAACCCGGAGTCCCACGGGCAATGATCTTCGGTTGCACATTATCCGCCAACGGCACTTTGCGCATATGTACTTTCAAGATCTGCTCGCGACCACGTAAGTCGGGTAAAGGCACGACTACCTGGCGGTCGAAACGGCCCGGACGCAACAACGCCGGATCGAGGACGTCAGGGCGGTTGGTGGCGGCAATCACAATTACACCTTCGTTGCCTTCAAAACCGTCCATCTCCACCAGCAATTGGTTGAGAGTCTGTTCACGTTCGTCGTGGCCACCACCGAGACCGGCACCACGGTGACGACCCACGGCATCGATTTCGTCGATAAAGATAATACACGGTGCATGCTTTTTGGCCTGATCGAACATATCGCGCACACGCGAGGCACCGACACCGACAAACATTTCCACGAAGTCTGAACCGGAGATGGTAAAGAACGGCACCTTGGCTTCCCCGGCAATGGCCTTGGCCAGGAGGGTCTTACCGGTACCCGGAGGGCCAACCATCAGTACACCACGGGGAATTTTACCGCCCAGTTTCTGGAATTTGCCTGGGTCGCGCAGGAATTCGACCAGCTCCGCCACTTCTTCCTTGGCCTCGTCGCAACCTGCAACATCCTGGAAGGTGACCTTCACCTGGTCTTCACCCAGCATGCGCGCTCGGCTCTTACCGAACGACAAGGCACCTCGGCCTCCACCGCCACCCTGCATCTGGCGCATGAGGAATATCCACAATCCGGCAATCAGGAAGATCGGGAACCAGGAAATGAAGATCTGCGTCCACAGGCCTTGATCGGGTGGTTCCGCCTTGATCACCACGCCGCCCTGCTTGAGCTCCCCGACCAATGCTTTGTTATCGGTTTCGGGGCTATAGGTCACGAACGGGGTACCATCTTTCTTCTTGCCGGTGATGACCCGGCCATTGATGGTGACTGAGGCAATACCACGGTCATCCACATCCGTCAAAAATTCGCTGTAATTGATCTCACCACTGTTACTGGGACCACTGAGGTGTTTGAAAACCGTCATCAGGATAAACGCAATGATGACCCAGAGGATGATGTTCTTGGCTAAATCGTTCAATTTAATGCCTCGAAGTGTTGTTTAGGTTAAGTAGGTACATTATGGAAGCTCTACGCCGGTATCTCAAGCAAGACCCATACCGGTTCAGGTCTGGGGTGCCTTAAACCCCCTGGCCAGTAAATACACCTCCCGAGAGCGGGGTCTTGAGGCCTTGGGTTTACGGATGATCACTTTATCAAATTGCTGGCGTAACTCCTTTATATAGGTATCGGAACCTTCTCCCTGGAACATTTTGACAAGGAAATCACCACCCTGTGCCAGGGCCCGCTGACAAAAATCCAGCGCCAGTTCGGTCAAATACATCGCTCGCGGTTGATCCACCACCTTCATCCCACTGATATTGGGTGCCATGTCCGATAAAACAAGGTCTACCCGCTGTCCTTTCAGTTCAGCCAATAACTGCTCCAGCACAGCTTCATCGGTAAAATCGCCCTGGATGATCGTCACCTCGGGGATCGGGGCCATTTCCAGGATGTCGAGGGCGATGACCTTGTCCTCCGGCGCCAGCCGTTCCCGGGCATATTGGCACCATCCCCCGGGCGCTGCCCCCAGGTCCACTACTGACATGCCCCGGTGAAACAGGCGATCCTTTTCATCGATTTCCTTGAGCTTGAACACCGCGCGGGAACGATAACCGGCTTCCTGGGCACGTTTGACATAGGCGTCGTCAAAGTGTTCCTTCAACCATTTTTTACTTTGTTTGGAACGCGGCATTAACTATCTCTCGATTGGGAGAGGTTGGAATGGTGATTTACTGTTAAACTTGCCGCCAGTTTAAACGAATTCCACATTCCATGCTCTCCGAAAAACACCGCAAACAATTACGCAAACTGGCTCACCATCGCAAAGTCATTGTGATCATCGGTCAACACGGCCTCACCGATAACGTCATGGCAGAAATTGAACAGGCACTCGAGGTCCACGAACTGGTGAAGGTGCGCGTTAATGCCGGGGAACGCGAAGAACGTAACGCCATGATTGACCGCATTGCCCAGCAAACCCACAGTGATGTCGTACAACGCATTGGTCACATCGGGACGTTTTTCCGACGCGCTGAACAACCGCGAATAGAACTCAAGTAGTTGGTTTTGCCCTGAGCCCGAATAGCACCAGTGCCAGGCCACCCAGACTGGCGATCAAAAACAGGATTTGCGAAAAACCATGCAGGCGCATGAAGGCATGGAAATTATTCCCGGTTAAACCGGCCTCGCGCAGTGCCACCATCTGTGGCTGCAGAATAAACTGGCCAACGCAGATCACCAGCAGCATCACGACAAGCACCGGACCGCGCCAGTGCAGAAACAGCTCTTTACCCGTATCTAACAGCAAACTGATCAGTAATAATCCACCACTGACCAGCCCCACATAACTTAAAATACTGAATAACTGACCAGCCACCGTGCCTGCCTGTAGCCGGTCAAGCATATGAAACAAGACAGGTGCAACGATATAGCCCACGGTCCACATTCCGCCTACCCATACGGTGAGTAAAAACCGCTCCATGCCTTGCCGCATGTCAGGGACTCCTTTGTAATCAATTATTCGAAAGAATCAGTACAGAAGGGGTAACAACATACTCAGTTGATACTGAATAAGAATACCATAACCCAAAATACAGATAATCAATACCTGGTAACCTTTCAGACCAAATACCTGAAACTGCTTATGTACGACTGCCACTAACACACACAAAGCAGTCAATACATATTTTAGAATGAAAAAGAACATGACATGTTTATTCAGCGCCCAAGCCAATAGTGGATTGAGTTCGGAAGCACCATACTGAATCAGTATTAAAGTGAAATAGGAGTCGAGCACACAAAGGAGCATCAGCAATAACGCCGCGGTCAACATATACGGGCCATACTGATCACGATAACAACACACAGCTTCATTACTGCGCCGCTGGGTCTTGCGACGCGACATGAACAGCGCATACACCATACTGCGAAAATTAGCCTGACGCCGTTCAACCTGGTGACATCTGCGCTCGCCGGCAAGCACTTCTAATTGTTCTGACATACCCAACACCCCAAATGCTGCGTGTTTCTTATAAGTGTAATAGACTGTGACGAGTGTCACAAATTTTGGGGTATTTAATAACCATATGATTATTATGTAGTTTTTTCCCGCAAAAGAATTTTTTTAATGGGTAAAACCGGGTTTTGAAGTGCTGAGCTGGTTAGATTGTGTTTCCTCAGTGCTGCCAATTAATTTCACTTAGGGTCTTAGGACCGAGCAGGACGGCATTCAAACTGCGAGGCATCACCGATTCATTCTTGTCTACCGGGATGTGGCCGGCCATCAACTCGGCATAGCGTTGCGGATATAACGGGTCCTTGTCCGGTTCGGCATATCCGTCGGGATAGAGAGGCTGATCGGTTTGCAGATCGTACTTATCAGTCGCCCCCACGGTATGCAGCATTTCATGCGCAATGACCAGATTATTCTTGCCTTCCAGTTCTCGATGCGCATAGGCATTCACCACACCGATCATGCCCTTCTCCATGCCCAATGAGTGCTTCAGGTTTTGGACTTTTTCATAGTTGTGATAAAGCACAAACATCTTGATATGTGGCGAGAAATTCGTGTGATCGTGACTGTATGCCCACCACCGTAACTTCAGGCTCCACCAGCCAATCTTGAAGACATTATGATCAGCTGGCGGTGCTGGCGGCGGGGCATCAACAGGATGTGCAAGTAAGACTTTAAACGGCTGCGCCAGAGGCAAATGAACGCGTCCCGCCTCATCTTCAAAAAATGTCTCAATGGGCTCAAAGCTGTGACTGGAAAGCTGGTTGATGTATTGCTCAACTACTGGATCGTGATCCGGATTGATAGGATAAATTGCCACCCACAGGGTCTCATCCCAGCTTACTGCCCGGTAATGAGTAAGATAGGAATCCGCCGCCACCAGAAACAGGATAAACAACAAAATACCGATTCGGATTTTCTTCCACTTACGAATGCTCTAATCAATCGAGTTTATTGTCGCACTCGCTATTATCAAAAATCGAAATCAGTAACTATTCGTACCTGACATCCACGATTTCATATTCACGATCGCCGCCGGGGGCTTTGACCGTAATGACATCATCCACACTTTTACCAATCAGTGCACGGGCGATGGGGGAAGTCACGGAGATGAGATTGTTTTTGATATCGGCCTCGAGTTCGCCGACAATTTTGTAAGTTACGTCTTTTTCCAGTTCAACATCGAACAGGTCGACGGTGGCGCCGAACACGATCTTCTTACCGGCGTTGGCGCCAACGGTTTTAACATCAATGATCTCGGCGTTGGAAAGCACGCCTTCCAGTTCCTGGATCCGGCCTTCAATAAAACTCTGTTGTTCACGCGCAGCATGATATTCAGCGTTTTCCTTGAGGTCACCGTGTTCGCGCGCTTCAGCGATCGCCTGGATCACGGCCGGGCGTTTGTTGCGCTTCAAATCATCCAGCTCGACACGTAATTTTTCCGCGCCTGCTGTGGTGATGGGTACCCGACTCATGCCACCAATTCCTTGTGCAATTCCTGAAGGCTCTTCACAGTTGTATTGTCCTTTTGTTGTAAGGCGATGCAGATTGCCTCGCCACCAGCAACCGTTGTGGTATAGGGTACCTTGTGCTGTAAGGCACTGCGGCGAATCGTGTACGAGTCAGCAATGGCCTGACGTCCTTCTGTTGTGTTGATGATCAAATCAATCTCGTCGTTCTTGATCATGTCCACAATGTCCGGTCTGCCCTCGTTTACCTTGTATACCATCTCACAAGCCAGGCCCGCCTGTTTGATCGCATCGGCAGTACCGCGTGTCGCCACGATGCTGAAACCCAAATCCAGTAATTCGCTGGCGACATTTATCACGCGCGACTTATCAACTTCACGCACACTGATAAAGACCTTGCCGGTACGCGGTAGATGCTCGCCGGCGCCCAGCTGACCCTTGGTAAAGGCCTCGCCAAAATTCACACCCACGCCCATGACTTCGCCGGTCGATTTCATCTCCGGGCCGAGGATGGGATCCACACCAGGGAATTTGATAAAGGGGAACACTGACTCCTTCACACTATAATAGTTGGGAATCCGCTCTTTTGTTACCCCGATGTCGCGCAACTTGCGCCCGACCATGCAACGTGCAGAGACCTTGGCCAGCGGAACTCCGGTCGCCTTTGACACAAACGGCACCGTGCGCGAAGCACGCGGGTTCACCTCCAGCACATACACAGTGTCGCCCTGGATCGCGAACTGGGTATTCATCAGGCCGATGACCTTGAGTGCCTTGGCCATACGTGTCACCTGATCGCGCATCTCATCCTGCAGTTCCTGACCCAACTGATATGGTGGCAGTGAGCAGGCAGAATCACCGGAGTGAATACCGGCCTGTTCGATATGTTGCATAATACCGCCAATCAATACATCTTCACCGTCACAGATGATGTCCACGTCCACTTCGATGGCATCATCAAGAAAACGATCCAGCAGCACCGGCGACTCATTGGAAACTTTCACCGCCTCTTTCATGTAGCGGCGTAATTCCTCAACATTGAATACGATCTCCATGGCACGACCACCCAGTACATAAGAAGGACGTACCACCAGGGGATAACCAATCTCTTCCGCCAGTTTCACCGCCTGCTCTTCGGCGCGTGCAGTGCGGTTAGGTGGTTGCTTTAGACCCAGGTCATGGATCAACTGCTGGAAGCGTTCGCGGTCTTCGGCCAAGTCTATAGAATCCGGTGAGGTACCAATGATCGGTGCCCCGGCAGCTTCCAGATCACGTGCCAGCTTCAGCGGTGTCTGGCCACCGTATTGCACGATCACACCCTTGGGTTTTTCCAGGTGAATCAGTTCGAGTACATCTTCCAGGGTCAGCGGTTCGAAGTACAGCCGATCGGAGGTATCGTAATCGGTGGAGACGGTCTCCGGATTACAGTTGACCATGATGGTCTCGTAGCCTTCTTCGCGACAGGCCATCGAGGCATGCACGCAGCAATAATCGAACTCGATCCCCTGGCCGATGCGATTGGGACCACCGCCCAGCACCATGATCTTCTCGCGGCTGGTGGGCTCGGCTTCACACTCATCTTCGTAAGTGGAATACATATAGGCAGTGTCGGTGGCAAATTCGGCCGCACAGGTATCAACGCGTTTGTAAACTGGGCGCACGTCCAGTTGATGACGATGTGCGCGCAGAATTTTTTCATCGACCCCACACAGTGTGGCCAGACGCGAATCGGAAAATCCCTTGCGTTTTAAATAACGCATGCGTGCCTTGTCCAGCGCCGCCATCCCCTGCGCACGAATTTCTTTTTCCAGCAGGATAATTTCTTCAATCAGTACCAGGAACCAGGGATCGATGGCGGTCAATTCAAATACATCTTCCACACTGTAACCCGCACGAAACGCGTCACCCACGTACCAAATTCGATTCGGACCCACCGATTTGAGTTCAGCGCGGATACGCTTGTCTGCATCCGGATCGGACAGGTCGAGCATTTCATTAAAACCATCGGTTCCGATTTCCAGACCGCGCAGCGCCTTTTGCAGTGATTCCTGCTGGGTGCGACCGATGGCCATCACCTCACCCACGGATTTCATCTGAGTCGTGAGCTTGGCCTCGGCCTGGGGAAATTTTTCAAAGGTAAAGCGCGGGATCTTGGTGACCACGTAATCGATTGTCGGCTCAAACGAGGCCGGGGTGCGCCCGCCGGTAATGTCGTTTTTTAGCTCGTCCAGGGTGTAACCGACCGCCAGCTTGGCTGCAACCTTGGCGATGGGGAAACCCGTGGCCTTGGAGGCCAGCGCGGAAGACCGCGATACCCGCGGATTCATCTCAATGATGATCATGCGACCGTCTTCTGGATTGATCGCAAACTGCACGTTGGAGCCACCGGTATCCACACCGATCTCGCGCAACACGGCAATGGAGGCGTCACGCATGATCTGGTATTCCTTGTCGGTCAGGGTCTGCGCCGGCGCCACTGTGATCGAGTCACCGGTGTGTACCCCCATGGGATCCAGGTTCTCAATGGAACAGATGATGATGCAATTGTCCTTGCGATCACGCACCACTTCCATTTCGTATTCTTTCCAGCCCAGCGCCGACTCTTCGATCAGCAGTTCATTGGTTGGTGACAGGTCCAGCCCGCGCTCGCAGATTTCGACGAATTCTTCCTTGTTGTAGGCGATACCACCGCCGCTGCCACCCATCGTGAATGAAGGACGAATGATGGTGGGAAAACCAATCGAGGCCTGGACCTGTGCCGCCTCTTCCATGCTGTGGGCAATGGCGGAACGCGGCATGTGCAGGCCGATTTTTTTCATTGCCTTACGAAACAGGTCGCGGTCTTCCGCCTTGTCGATGGCTTCTTTCTTCGCACCGATCATTTCCACGCCGAACTTTTCCAGCACCCCTTCGCGATCCAGATCGAGCGCACAGTTCAATGCTGTCTGGCCACCCATGGTGGGCAACAAGGCGTCGGGACGTTCCTTTTCAATAATGCGTGCAACCGTTTGCCACACCACCGGTTCAATGTAGGTGGCATCGGCCATTTCCGGGTCAGTCATGATCGTGGCCGGATTCGAGTTGACCAGGATGACGCGATAACCCTCTTCGCGCAGCGCCTTGCAGGCCTGCGCCCCGGAATAGTCGAACTCACAGGCCTGACCGATCACGATGGGACCGGCGCCGAGTATCAGGATGCTATGGATGTCTGTGCGTTTTGGCATAGTGATTTATTGCTTATAAGCTTCGATGAGTTCAATAAAGTGATCAAATAGGGGGGAGAGGTCATGCGGTCCGGGACTGGCTTCCGGATGCCCCTGAAAACTGAATGCCGGGATATCCGTACGCTCCACACCCTGCAGAGTGCCGTCAAACAGGGAGCGATGCGTCGGTTGCAGATTTGATGGCAGGCTCGTGTCGTCAACGGCAAAGCCATGATTCTGGCTGGTGATCAATACCTGTTTGCTATTCAAATCCTGCACCGGATGATTGGCACCATGATGGCCAAACTTCATCTTCGTCGTCCTGGCACCGCTAGCCAGTGACAACAATTGATGCCCCAGACAAATGCCAAAAATAGGTACACCGCTAGTTGCAATCTCCTGGATCGACTTGATCGCATAATCACAGGGTTCAGGATCACCAGGACCATTGGAAAGAAACACACCATCAGGTTTGAGTTTCATGACCTCGGATGCCGGTGTCTGTGCCGGCACCACGGAAACCAGGCAGCCACGATCCACCAGCATGCGCAGGATGTTGCGCTTCACCCCATAGTCATAGGCGACAACATGGTGTGGTAATTTTTCCTTGAGTGGATGCGGCGCTTCAGGCAAACCATTTTCTAGTGTCCAGGTGCCCTGTGCCCAATCGTAGGGTTCGTGTGTCGTGACCACTTTGGCGAGATCCATGCCCTTAAGACCGGGGAATCCCTTCGCAGCTGCAATCGCCTTGGCCTCATCAATGTCACCCGCCATGATGCAGCCGTTTTGCGCACCCTTTTCACGCAGGATCCGCGTCAGTTTACGGGTATCAATGTTGCTGATGGCAACCACTTTGTTGCGGCGTAAATAGGCATCAAGCGTTTCCAGGCTGCGCCAGTTGCTCATGCGTGGTGGCAGATCGCGAATGATCAATCCGGTGGCAAACACCGAGCTGGATTCTTCATCTTCGGGATTGGTACCGACATTACCGATGTGCGGATAAGTGAGAGTGACGATTTGTTGGGCGTAGGATGGATCAGTGAGGATCTCTTGATACCCGGTCATGGCGGTATTGAACACCACCTCGCCGACCGTACTGCCATCAATACCGATAGAGTCACCGTGGAAGACGGTGCCGTCTTCAAGTGCTAACAGCGCCGGTTTGCTCAAGTGTCCTCCAAAAATTCAGGCTGCAAAAAACGGGAGGTACCCGCAGGGGAACTCCCGTTCATGATAAAAATTTTGGTTCGGTCACATATATTTCGCTGACCGGAGGCATTGTATCACAGCCAGGTTGCAGACTTAAGTCCGACTCCGGTTTTTTTGCTCAATCGCGTAAACCCAACACATCCTGCATATCAAATACTCCACAGGAATGCTGCATTAACCACGCTGCGGCACGCACAGCACCATTAGCAAAGGTCATGCGGCTACTGGCTTTATGGGTAATCTCCACTCGTTCACCAATATCGGCAAACATCACTGTGTGTTCGCCAACGATGTCACCGGCGCGGATGGTTTCAAAGCCGATGGTCTTGCGATCGCGCTCGCCGGTCTGGCCTTCGCGACCGTATACCGCGCAATCTTTCAGGTCCCGGCCCAGTGCCGCCGCCACCACCTCGCCCATGCGCAAGGCAGTACCAGATGGGGCGTCGATTTTATGACGATGGTGCGCTTCAATGATTTCGATATCGGTGTAGTCACCCATCACCCGCGCCGCCATGTCCAGCAACTTCAAGCACAGGTTCACACCCACGCTCATGTTTGGCGCAAACACCACGGCGATTGACTGACTGGCATCCTGGATGGCTTGCTTCTGTGCATCGCTGAAACCGGTGGTCCCGATGACGATGCGCTTGTTGGCTTCACGGCAGATTGCCAGATTCTGGCTGGTAACCTCCGGCCGGGTAAAGTCGATTAAGACATCAAATTGATCAGTAACTTTGGCCAGATCATCACTGACCGCTACCCCGTTTTTTCCAATTCCGGCCAATTCACCGGCATCAGCGCCAACCACGCTGCTACCTGGTCGCTCCAGGGCCACACTCAGCTGCAGGCCGTCAGTTTGTTGAGTGGCTTCTATCAGGGCACGGCCCATGCGGCCAGCCGCACCGGTAATGGCGATTCGAGTCATTGTTTTACTTGTGGTTGTTAGCGAAGGAAAGAATGATAGGCGCTATGGTAGCAGGTAAGCAAATACTCCTGTCACCAGTCGAGACTATGGCTCAGATTTTTTTGAATTCATCTGGCTCTTGAGCTTGCCAAAAATATTTTTCAGTTTCTCGGTCTTTTCGCCGAGTTGTTCATTCATGGCCTGTTTCAATTTTTCCGTATTCTTGGCCATGGATTCACTGACAGCCTTTTTTAACTGCCCGCTTGCCGAATTTTGTTTTCGCAATTCAGCTTCGGCCTTGCGTGCTTCCACTGCCTGCTGCAACTCGCTCTCTCGTTGTTGCTGTTCTTCCTGAAGTTTTTGCCTGAGCATGGCTTTGACGTCATCCGAGATGTGTTCCTTGAACAGGGCAGATTCCTTGCGCAGGATGTATTTGCCCAGATGGTCCAGAAAGGCTTCATCCAGCTGTTCGGGTTTCAGGTGATACTGGCTGGTACCGGGCCCGGAGAAATTGCTCAGGAACAGCTTAATGACCTGCCTGCTCTCATCTACCTGCAAGACCAGCTTGATCGAAAGGGGCCCAATCAGTTTGAAATTTGCCGCAACCACCATCTGGCGTGAGTCTTTTTGTTCCAGTTTTTCGTACTTAAACTCATAACGATCGAGTAACTCACATTGTGCCAGTACGACACCACGCCCATTGAGTTCGAATGCCGTTGGATTTACCAGACTGCAAAAAAATGAGAAGTTGATTTGCCGTGGATCGGTGATGCTGTCGTTGTAAACCTTATAATCCTGCTGCTGCAGTGCAACTGTCTTGCCGTCCGGTCTGAGGGGATAGCCAACGCGAGTGTCCAGCTTGAGGGTGTTGAGCTGATTTACCAGTTCGTTCAGGAAATTATACGCCGCCAACATCCGCGGCTTGACCTGCTCACAGTAAAAATCGTCTGGCCCTGCATCCCCGATAGCGCTACTACGAGTGGTTGGGATCTGTTGTTGTTCAGCTTGTTGTTTGAGGTCGTCCAGTAAGCCCATAACCATATTACCCGGATAAAAAATATGGAATATGGTCTGTTTAACGGCAGAATTCTCTAAAACTTCATGTCTTCAAAGAACTTTTTCACCCCATCCAGCCAACTGGAGGACCGCGGACTATGCTGGACGCTGTCCTGCTGCAGGGACTGGCTGAGCTCCTCCAGCAGTTCCTTCTGTCGCTTGGTCAGGTTAACTGGGGTTTCCACTTGTACCTTGCACATGAGGTCGCCAGTTTGACCACCGCGTACGGAACGCACGCCTTTACCACGCAGACGGAACTGTTTACCACTCTGGGTCTCGGCCGGGATCTTGAGTTTCACACGACCATCCAGGGTTGGTACTTCCATCTCCCCACCCAGGGCAGCGGTCACCATATTGATGGGGACTTCGCAGAACAGATCCGTCCCATCACGTTCGAAGATCGGATGCGGGCGCACACCGATCTGGACGTACAGATCGCCTGGTGGTCCACCATGTTCACCGGCCTCACCCTCACCGCTCAGACGGATACGGTCGCCATTGTCCACCCCGGCGGGAATCTTGACCGAAAGGGTCTTGTGTTTCTGCACCCGACCTTGGCCGTGGCACTTTTCACAAGGGTCACTGATGATTTTGCCACTGCCATGACAGCGTGGACAGGTCTGCTGTAGGGAGAAAAAACCCTGTTGCATACGCACCTGACCGATGCCGCCACAGGTAGGACAGGTGCTGGGGGTACTCCCTTTCTTGGCACCGGAGCCGCCACATTCCTCACAGGCCACATGGGTGGGAATGCGTACGTCCACCTGGGTACCGCGGACGGCCTCTTCCAGGTTGAGTTCGAGATTGTATTGCAGGTCATCACCGCGATAGGCACGAGGCCCGCCGCCGCCACGAGCACGACCACCACCACCGAAAATATCCCCGAAGACATCACCAAAGATATCCGAAAAACTGGCGCCGCCACCGAAACCACCTGCCCCACCCATGCCGGCTGAGGGATCGACGCCGGCGTGGCCAAACTGATCATAGGCCGAACGTTTCTGTGCATCGCCCAGGATGTCATAGGCCTCTTTGGCCTCCTTGAATTTCTCTTCCGCTTCCTTGTTGTCAGGATTGCGGTCTGGGTGATA
>JBECKZ010000167.1:0-11209 GCA_040235555.1 Thiohalomonadales bacterium
CTGCGCTGTTTCAACGCGCGCCTGTTGCGCCAGCATGGGGTTTTATCCACTTAGCAAGATAGAGTGATACTTCATTTGTATACTTCGTCCTGACTCAATGGAAACACTCCATGCGCAGGCGATGAGGGAAAAGTGTCTGACACGCAAGCAAGGCCCAACGGGGCGAGGCAGGGAAGCCGAGCCTGAGTGATGAGCCAGGGAGGGCGATTCACTCAGCCTTGCTGAGTACAGGCAGTTTTTACGAATGCTTAGCCGAGCGGAGGGTCGTTTTTCTTTGGTGACTTTCTTTTTTGACAAGCAAAAAGAAAGTCACTCGCTCTCAGTGAGAGCGAAAAACTCCATTAAAAAATAAATCGTATTAGTGGCGCAGTGGCAGGCGAAAAGTATTGAATAAAAATTAGAAATCAAAACTTGCCGAGTGTCACTCGGACATGCCCCCCCAAATCCTTCCTCTGCTGAACATCCTGATAACCATGCTCAACAAACAACTGCCGCACCGGATCTCCCTGATCATATCCATGCTCCAGCATTAACCAGCCATCAGGCTGCAGGTGCTGTTTGCTTTCAGCGACGAGATAACGGATGGCATCGAGGCCATCTGCGCCGGACACCAGGGCCTGTTGTGGTTCGAAGCGCACATCACCTTGCAGCAGATGCGGATCGTTTTGCGGGATATAGGGCGGGTTGGAGAGGATGAGGTGGAAGCGTTTATCTTTTACCAGATCATCAAACCAGTGGCTTTGCAGTAAGGACAGGTTGTGTAATTGATAATATTCGGCATTTTCGATTGCAACGGTCAGGGCTGACCTGGATTCATCGCTGGCACAGACATGCCAGTGTGGGCGGGACCTGGCGATAGCGATAGCAATGGCACCACTGCCGGTACCAAGATCTAATACGTTGATCGACGCATCTGCAGGAAACAGTGTGAGCGCAGTTTCCACAATCAACTCGGTATCCGGGCGCGGGATCAGTACATCCGGTGTTACCTTGAGTTCCAGATCCCAAAAGTGTTTGCAGCCGAGAATGTACGCTATCGGTTCACCCTGTGCCCGGCGATCGATCAGGGTTTGGATTTGATTTAGCTGCTGTGCATTGAGTACCTGATCGGGATCGGCAATAAAGCGTGAGCGCGGGATGTTTAGCGCATACGCTATCAGTAGTTCGGCATCGAGACGGGGACTGTCCGATGTGGTTTCGAGCAATTGACTGGCCTGGCGTGACACCTCACCCAGCGTTGGCATTACTCATTGCTCATGCTGGCCAGCAGGTCGGCCTGGTGTTCGTGAATCAGCGGTCCGATAACATCATCCAGACTGCCGTTCATGACTTCCTCGAGTTTGTACAGCGTCAGGTTGATGCGATGATCGGTGACCCGGCCCTGGGGAAAATTATAGGTGCGAATACGCTCGGAACGGTCGCCACTGCCTACCAGCAATTTGCGTGTCTGTGCCTGTTCCTTTTGTTGCTTTTCCTGTTCCTGGGTCAGAATGCGTGCCTGTAACAGCGACATGGCACGGGCACGGTTTTTATGTTGCGAACGTTCGTCCTGGCATTCCACGACGATCCCGGTCGGCAGGTGGGTGATGCGGATGGCCGAGTCGGTCTTGTTGACGTGCTGACCACCGGCACCGGATGCACGATAGGTATCGACTTTCAGATCTGCGGAGTTGATCGCCACCTCATCGATCTCGTCAACTTCGGGCATGATCGCGACGGTACAGGCAGAGGTATGGATGCGACCCTGGGATTCGGTTTCCGGCACACGTTGTACCCGGTGGCCGCCGGATTCAAATTTTAATTTCGAATAGGCGCCATGGCCCTCGATGCGGACAATGATTTCCTTGTAACCGCCGTGCTCACCTTCGTGCTCACTCATGACTTCGAGTTTCCAGCGCTGTTTTTCCGCATAGCGGGCATACATGCGGTACAGGTCACCGGCGAAGATCGCAGCCTCATCGCCACCGGTGCCGGCGCGGATTTCAAGAAAGATATTTTTGTCGTCGTTGGGATCCTTGGGCAGCATCAACAACTGTAATTCCTGCTCCAACACTTCTTTGCGGGCATCGGCGGTCGCCAGTTCTTCCTCGGCGAGGCTGTGCATGTCCGGGTCAGCTTCCAGCAACATGGTGTTGGCGTCATCGATTGACGTCAGCACATCTTCATAGTCCTTGTAACAACCGACGATCGGACTCAGTTGCGCATGCTCCTGTGACAGGCTGCGAAACTTGTTTTGATTGCTGATCACGTCAGGTTCGGACAGCAGCGCGTTGATTTCTTCCAGACGCTCGGACAAATGCTGCAATTTATTGCGCAATGATTCTTTCATACGGGTTAACGAAGCTAATTGTGGTTATCGGTAGAAATACCGAGGAGGCGACTGGCGTCGCGAAGCAAATCTGTCTCACCGTGATAGGCGGCGTATTTCATCTGTACACTGGGTTCGTGCATGAGTTTGTTGGTCAAGATGCGAGCCAATTCGCTGACAACCACTTGCGGATCTTTACCGGCCAGGAGTTGACGGCGGGCATTGGCCACAGCGTCGTCGCGTTGCATATGGCATTTTTCGCGGTAGGCACGAATGGCATCTACGGCATCAAGCGAACGCAACCAGCCCATGAAGTGATCCACCTGGGCGGCGATGATCTCTTCGGCCTGCATGGCGGCTTCCAGGCGCGATTTGCGATTTTCTTCAATGACTTCGTGTAGATCGTCCACGGTATATAGATAAATATCGCGCAACTCGCTGACTTCCGGTTCGATGTCGCGCGGTACTGCGATATCGACCATGAACATGGGTTTGTGTTTGCGTTGTTTGATCGCGCGCTCGATCAGACCCTTGCCCAGGATTGGTAACGGACTGGCGGTGGAACTGATCACAATGTCTGCTTCATGCAGGTATTCGGGGATATCCTTCAGGGCAATCGCCTCGGCACCAAAGGTCTTGGCCAGTTGTTCGGCGCGTTCGACCGTGCGGTTGGCGACAATCATGCGGTTGACCTGGTTTTCCTTGAGGTGGCGTGCGACCAGGTCGATGGTTTCACCGGCACCAATGAGCATAACCTTGTGCTGGCCCAGATCGGAGAAGATTTGCTTGGCCAGGCTCACGGCAGCGAAGGCAACAGAGACCGGACTGGCACCAATGGCGGTATCGGTACGGACCTGTTTGGCGACGGCAAAGGTGTGCTGAAACAGGCGGTTGAGTTGTGCGCCAATGGCCCCGGCGGCATTGGCCGTCATATAAGCTTCTTTTATCTGACCAAGGATCTGCGGTTCGCCCAGCACCAGGGAGTCGAGACCACTGGCTACCCGCAGGATATGCTGGACCGCAGCGCTGTCCTGGTATGCATAGATATAGGGAGAAATGCTTTCCAGTGGTAGTTGATGGAATTCGCTTAACCACTCGAGAACGGCATCGTTGGCCGGATAGTCTAAACCGCAGTACACCTCGGTACGATTACAGGTAGAGAGGATGACGGCTTCCTGGATGATGTCTTTTGCGACCAGGTTTTGTAGCGCTAATTGGAGTTTTTCCGGCGCGAACGCCACCTTTTCCCGGATATTGACCGGGGCGGTTTTATGGTTAATACCGAAGGCTAGAAGCGTCATATTTATTCCGGCAAGCTGGCTTGAAACATGCTAACTTGTGATGATTCGCAAAATTCGTTGTCTCTAAATTATACAAGGTCTGTGGCCGAAAGTTATTATTGTGTTTGTTAAATTAGGATGGTTTTTCAACGATGTGTAGATTGTTCGCGGTTTTCCGACTCGCCCTGTCCGCTGGCGGGGCCCTGATTCTAGTCGCCTGTAGCACGGTTCCCACCCCGAAAGACACTGCCAGCCAGACCCAAACCCAGGAGCAAGCTGCACAGGCCCCGGCCAAACCAGCAGCTACTAAACCGGTCGACCAGCAGCCGGTCGAGACAGACCTGTCGGCGGTAACGCTTGACCGCTTGTTAACAGCTGAAATCGCTGGCCAACGTGGCCATATTCGTACCGCCGTGAAGGAATATCTGGCAGCTGCGAAGGAATCTCGTGACCCCGCCGTGGCAGCACGTGCCACCCGCATTGCAGTGTACGCCCGGGATGACGCCAGTGCCCTGGTTGCCGCCAAGCTCTGGGCCCAACTGCAACCCCACAGTGTTGAGGCACACCAGGTGGCGGCTGCCATGTACGTGCGCGCCGGCAAGACCAAGCAGGCCCATGATCAGCTGGAAAAGATCATTTCCGATAGCAAACGCGATGACCGGCATACCTTTATGTTGATTACTGCCTTGTTAAGCAAGGAAAAAGACAAAAAGGTGGCGCTGAAGGTAATGGATCAACTGGTTGCCACGCGTCAGGGTAATCCGGATGCGGTCTACGCCTATGCCCAGTTAGCCCTGTTGGTGGGTGACCTGGACAAGGCCCAGAAAGCGGCTGAAAAAGTACGCAGTTTACGCCCGGCCTGGGCGGAGACCCATATCCTGTTAAGCAATATCCTGTACCGTCAGGGCAAAAAGGTAGAGGCCATGGCCAGTTTGAAGGCCGCGGTGGAACAGTATCCGGACAATGCCCGGCTGCGTGATTACTATGCCCGGCGCCTCGTCGATCTAAAGCAATATGAGAAGGCCCGCGAGCAATTCCAGACCCTGCTGGATAACTCACCGAATAACCACGAAGCGGAATATGCCCTGGGTCTGCTGTGCATGCAGTTGCACGATCTGGATGGGGCCGAGTCGCATTTCCAGCACCTGGTTGATATCCATGATCGAAAGAACGAAGCCAGTTATTACCTCGGCCAGATCGCGGAACAACGTGATGACAAAGCCAAGGCCATTCGCCGGTATGAGGCGGTAACAGGCGGACGGTATCAGATTGACGCCCAGATCCGCATCGCCTTGATCGAGGCGCGCATGGGTAAGGTCGAAAAGGCACGTGAACGCTTGCATGAGATTACGCCGGAGAGTGCAGAGCTGGAACAGCGCCTGTATCTGGCGGAAGGCGAGATCCTGACTGATGCCAAACTATATCAGGAGGCCTTTGATCTGTATAACGAAGCCCTGGCCAAGATGCCGGATAATCTGGCACTGCTCTATGCACGTGCGCTTAGCGCAGAGAAAATCGACAAGACAGATGTCGCCCTGGCGGATCTGAAAAAACTGGTGGAGGCAGATTCGAATAATGTCCAGGCGTTGAATGCTTATGGTTATACCCTGGTGGATCGCACGGACCGGATCAAGGAAGGCTTTAACTACATCCAGCGGGCCTACAACATGAAATCCGATGATCCGGCGATTCTGGATAGCATGGGTTGGGCCTATTACCGTCTGGGCAAGTATCCCGAAGCCATCAAATATCTGCGCAAGGCACTGGATGCACTCAAAGACCCAGAGATCGCCGCGCATCTAGGTGAGGTGTTGTGGGTCAGTGGCGATCACGATTCTGCCCGCACGGTGTGGGAGGCTGCACGGCGCGAGACACCTTCGCACAAAGTACTGCTGGACGTCATTAAACGCTTTACCCAATGAGAAATTATCTGCTTTTGCTGGTCGCCATCCTGGTGACCGGTTGTGCCAGTCTGCCTGAGCCGCCTCCCGTTGATCACCCGGACCAGGTCTGGCAACAACGCCGTGATGAATTATCGCGGATTGCCTATTGGCACCTTACCGGCCGTCTTGCGGTGCGTAATGGTGATGAGGCCTGGAACATCAACCTGGATTGGCAGCAAAAGGGCGATGACTATCAGATCACCCTGAACGGCCCGTTTGGTGCGGGCAAGGTGAAACTGATTGGCAATCCCGCCGGTGTGGCGTTACACGATTCCGATAATCAAACTTTCTATGCCAGCAATCCCGGCGAGTTGCTACAGGAGCGGACCGGGGTCTCGATGCCAGTGGAAGGACTGCGTTACTGGATTCTCGGCTTAAATACCCCCCAACAACAACAACAACCCAAACTGGACCCGCAGGGCCGGCTCGCCTATCTGGAAGATAACCATTGGCGGGTGAATTTCCGGCGCTATACCAATGTGAGTGGACTGCAATTGCCCGACAAGATTTTCATCGCTAAACCCGAGCAGGATATCAATGTGCGGCTGGTGGTGGATGAGTGGAAGTTGGGCGCGTTTTAGTTAGACTCCCCCCATCATGACAGCGTTATCCAGTATCAGCTGGCCGGCACCAGCCAAACTCAATCTGTTTTTGCATATCACCGGGCGACGTGCCGATGGTTATCACCTGCTGCAGACCGTGTTTCAGTTACTCGATGTCGGCGATGAGCTCGATTTTGATATCACGCAGGACGGCGTGATCACACGCGAGTACGACCTACCGGGTGTTGCAGAGGAGAGGGACCTGGTGGTACGGGCCGCGCGGGTTTTGCAGGCACTTAGTCAGAGCAGTCAGGGTGCGAAAATCCGATTGCAAAAACATCTGCCCGCCGGCGGTGGACTGGGCGGGGGTAGCTCCGACGCCGCCACCACGCTGGTCGCGCTTAACCATTTGTGGCGATGTGGGCTGACACCCGCTGAACTGGCGCAGCTGGGTTTGCAGCTGGGCGCGGATGTCCCGGTATTTGTCCATGGCCATTCCGCCTGGGCCGAAGGGGTGGGCGAACAACTGGAGGCCATCGACCTCCCACAACGCTGGTTCGTGGTGCTGGCCCCCGCCGTCCATGTCGCAACACCGAAGGTTTTTTCCGACCCGCAATTGATACGGGATTGCCCACCCATTACAATACGCGACTTCCTGACGGGGCGGGGTCAAAATGTGTGCGAACCGGTGGTCTGCGCGCAGTATCCCGAAGTGGCTTCAGCGCGGCACGCGCTATCCCGCTTTGCTCCGGCAAGACTGACCGGAACCGGTGCCTGCGTATTCGCAACATTTGATTCCGAACAGGACGCCAGGAATGCCTGGTCCGAACTGACCGGGCAGTGGCAGGGTTTCGTTGCCAGGGGTGAGAATATCTCACCGTTGCTGACAAGATTGCAGCAAGCAAGTGAGTGAAAAGTTTTTGGGGTGTGACCGGAGCAAAGCGTAGGAAATACTGCATGAACCCACAGGGTTCAAAGCAGTGCGCCAAGCGGTACGAGCGCAGGGATGTGCGAGGTAGACTGCGTCGGGAACAAGCAGTCGAAGGCACTGCGGGTTTCACGGAGTGAAACCCGAAAGAGTTATCCCTGGGAAACCGGGCTTGTAGTAAGTAAAGATTTTTGGGGTGTCGCCAAGCGGTAAGGCACTGGATTTTGATTCCAGCATACCCAGGTTCGAATCCTGGCACCCCAGCCAATTTGAGATGCACGTTAACACGGCATCAGAGAAGTGAACGATGGCATGATGCCAGGATGAGAACCTGCAAGGTTCGACGACTTCACGAAGTGAAGTCGAACAGCGGAGTCCATAAGATGGCGACGCTGGCCCGCAAGGGCGAGGCGCGCAGCGCCGAGTAATCCTGGCACCCCAGCCAAATTTAATGTGCGGTAACACACTGCACTGGTAAAGAGTTACATGGTTTGATGCCTGGAGATATCCTGGCATCCCAGCGAATTTAAATGCGCGTTAACACGGTTTTTGTGGAGTGTTACTACACAGGGCACGTCAGGAATGTTATCTGACACCCAAGCCATACATTCATCGCCGGTGGGGAATTCATAGTGGCAAACGGCAGCATGATGGTCTTCTCGGGGAATGCAAACCCGAAGCTCGCAAATGATATCGCTGCGAGATTGCAGTTGCCGTTAGGTAAAGCGGTCGTTGGTCGCTTCAGTGACGGCGAAGTGATGGTCGAGATCATGGAAAACGTGCGTGGTCGCGATGTGTTTATTCTGCAACCGACCTGTGCGCCCACCAACGAGAATTTAATGGAATTGCTGGTGATGGTGGATGCGGTACGTCGTTCATCCGCCGCACGTGTGACCGCCGTCATGCCGTATTTCGGATATGCGCGTCAGGATCGACGACCGCGTTCGGCGCGAGTACCGATTACCGCCAAGGTGGTGGCAGACATGATTGCCACCGTCGGCACGGATCGTGTCCTGACCGTCGACTTGCATGCGGATCAGATCCAGGGATTTTTTAATATCCCGGTGGATAACGTCTATGCCTCGCCCGTGCTGTTGGGTGACGTGTGGCGACAGAAGTATCCGAATCTGATGGTGGTATCACCGGATGTCGGTGGTGTGGTACGGGCCCGGGCCCTGGCCAAACGTCTCGACGATGCCGACCTGGCGATCATAGACAAACGCCGGCCCAGAGCCAATGTGGCCAAGGTCATGCACATTATCGGTGAAGTCGAAGGTCGCAGTTGCGTGATCATCGATGACCTGGTGGATACCGCAGGCACCCTGTGTCAGGCTGCCAAGGCATTAAAGGAACATGGTGCGGTCAGGGTGGTTGCCTATTGTACGCACGCGGTGTTGTCCGGCCCGGCGGTCGACAACATCAACAACTCGGTACTGGATGAACTGGTGGTGACGGATACCATTCCGTTATCACCGGCAGCAGCGGCTTGTAATCGCATCCGTCAATTGAGTATTGCGGAAATGCTGGCAGAGACCATTCGTCGCGTCAGCGATGAAGAATCGGTAAGTTCACTGTTTATCGATTAGTAGGGCGGCTGACATCCGCCGAATGGAAGGTGGGTGGGACCCACCCTACATTTACAGAATTTTAGAATTTTTCCGCTTCCATCCGGGAGAGGAAAATACGCCACACCTCTGGTCGCGGGGGTGTTGTTAAACAAAACTGGAGTAATTGCAATGACTGATTTCGTATTAACTGCAGAACTGCGCAACGACATGGGTAAGGGTGCGAGCCGCCGCCTGCGTAGCACAGGCAAAGTACCGGCTATCATGTATGGTGGCCATCAGGAGCCGACTTCCATCAGCCTGATTCATAACGAACTGGCTCACCAGCTGGAGAACGAGGCATTTTTCTCGCACATCCTGACCATCAAACTCGGTGGTAATGATGAAAATGCGATTGTGAAAGACGTACAGCGTCACCCGAGCAAGCCCGTCATTTTGCACATCGACCTGCAACGTGTCAGCGCCACGGAAACCATCCGGGTGCATGTACCGCTGCACTTCATTAATGAAGCTGGTTCCCCCGGTGTGAAAGGTGGTGGTCTGGTAACCCATAGCCTGATCGAAGCAGAAGTACAGTGTTTGCCAAAAGACCTGCCGGAGTTTATCGAAGTAGATCTCGGCAGCCTGGACCTGAATCAGATTATCCACCTGTCTGACCTCAAGTTACCTGCCGGTGTGGAGCTGGTTGAACTGTCCCACGGTGAAGGTCACGACCAGGCGGTCGCCAGCATTCACCTGCCGCGTGCCGCCAAGGAAGCAGCGGAAGAAGGCGGTGAAGGTGGCGAAGCTGCACCTGCCGCTGGCGAATAGACACAGCAGTATCAAGTTATACCGGAGCCGGCCTTGTCCGCGCGTATTGAGTTAATTGTGGGTCTGGGAAACCCGGGCCGCGAATATGCCGATACTCGCCACAATGCCGGCTTTTGGTTTGTGGATGCCATCGCACGCAAATACGGCGGTAGTTTCAAACTCGAAAAAAAATTCCAGGGTGAAGTTGCGCGCAGTGTGATCGAGGGTAAGGAGATCTGGTTACTCAAACCGGATACCTACATGAACCTGAGCGGTCAGTCAGTACAGGCATTGATGCAGTTCTATAAGATCGATTTGTCCAACGTCCTTGTGGTGCACGACGATCTGGATCTGCCCACGGGTGTAGCGCGCCTGAAACAGGGTGGCGGTCATGGTGGACATAATGGTCTGCGTGATATCAGCCAGCGTTGTGGCGGAAACGGTTTTCAACGCCTGCGACTGGGTATCGGCCATCCCGGCGACAAGAGTCGTGTCACCGGGCATGTGTTGAGTAAGGTGTCCAGTGACGATCAGCGTGATATCGAAGATGCCATGGCTGCGGCCATGGATGTGTTACCCACGGTGATTGGCGGTGACTTTCAGAAGGCAATGAATAAGCTGCACACCAGTTCAAATTCAAGTGAATAAAAGAGACAGGTATGGGATTTAAATGCGGAATTGTCGGGTTACCCAATGTTGGCAAGTCGACTTTGTTTAATGCATTGACCAAGGCCGGGATTCAGGCGGAGAACTATCCGTTCTGTACGATTGAACCTAATGTCGGCATCGTGCCGGTGCCGGATCCGCGTCTGGAAAAACTGGCGGCCATCGTGCATCCCGAACGCATCTTGCCGACTACCATGGAATTCGTCGACATCGCCGGCCTGGTGGCAGGCGCGTCCAAGGGTGAAGGTCTCGGCAACAAGTTTCTTGCCAACATTCGTGAGACCGATGCTATCGCTCACGTCGTGCGCTGTTTTGAAAACGACGACATCGTACACGTCGCCGGTAAAATCAGTCCTATTGATGATATCGAAGTCATCAATACCGAACTGGCACTGGCAGATATGGATTCAGTGGAAAAGGCCATCTTGCGCGTCAGCAAGCAGACCAAGTCAGGTGACAAGGACGCCAAGGCCAAGCTGGCACTGCTCGAACGGGTCAAGGCACATCTGGATGAAGGCAAACCGGTGCGTGCCATGGGGCTGGACAAGGATGAGCGTCTGCAGCTTCGTGACCTGTTCCTGTTAACCATCAAGCCCACCATGTATATCGCCAACGTAGATGAAAACGGTTTTGAAAACAATCCTCAACTCGAAGCGGTGAAAAAGCTGGCTGAGTCCGAGGGGGCGCCAGTGGTCCCGGTGTGCGCAGCCATCGAATCCGAAATGGTCGACCTCGATGACGAGGAAAAACAGGAGTTCCTTACTGAGATGGGTTTGGATGAGCCTGGCCTCAACCGCGTGATCCGTGCAGGTCATCAGCTACTCGGCCTGCAGACCTATTTTACCGCCGGGGTAAAGGAAGTGCGTGGCTGGACCATCAAGGTTGGCGCCACTGCCCCCGAGGCAGCCGGTGTAATCCATACCGACTTCCAGAAGGGCTTCATCCGTGCCGAGGTCATCAGCTACGACGACTTCATCCAGTACAGCGGTGAGCAGGGTGCCAAGGAGGCCGGCAAATTGCGCTTGGAAGGCAAGGAATACATCGTCCAGGACGGGGACGTGATGCATTTTCGGTTTAACGTCTAATCGCCAAGTTATTGGTTTATATAGGGTTAGCGCCAGGACGGCGGGCCAGGTCAGGGCCAGAAAACTTGACACAGCCGGGGCAGGCACGCAAAATGCGCGGCTT
>JBECKZ010000170.1:0-5741 GCA_040235555.1 Thiohalomonadales bacterium
CATTACAATTTCAGCAATTTGCTCGCCCATCTGCGCAAGAGTTAATGGAAAATTGCCCAGATAGCGCCGCTGCTGTGGCGCAAAGATACGCCACTTCTTTTCTCCTGAGAGGTGAATCACCAATACGTCGTCCGCATCCCGATGGCCCCGGTAAGCCTCGTTGTGCTTTTGCGAGAAAAAGGCCACAGCATTCGACAGCGCACACGGCATGGCGGCGTCGACCTTGGCCAGGAAAGCATTGATGACGGGTTCGAGGATGTCGAGGCCTTCGAGAATAATCGAACCACCATTGGCAAGGACTTCATCAATTCTGGACTTATCGATAAAACGTAATTCCTTCTCCTGTACCCTTTTCCAGAACATGTCCTTATCCAATGGAAAAAACTCTTCCTTAAACCGCAATTGCACCCATTCCGGGCTTAGTAACGGATTGTTCAGGTGTTGCTGGAGCCGTTCGACTGAGAAGAATGTGGGTGAAGGGATCAGCCCCTCGGCATAGGAAAAGTCTTTGGGCAGATTTTTACGCTGCTCAATGTAAAAACTGAATAACTTCTTCAGGTCTGTCGGCAGATTGTCAGACATAATGGCGCTCCCACATTAATTTGGATACCAGTATAAAGTCTGGCATCGGCATGTAAACCGCCTGCATCACTGCCGATGAATACATACATCGTACAATCACGCCAATTTCGGTCCATCCACATAGGCTAATCAATACCCGCATATTGTCGCCATGTGCCAGAAACAAAAACGCCCGTCGAAACGGGCGTTGTTGGTAGTACCAGTAAATACGCGATTAACGCTTGGAGTATTGCGGACGTTTGCGCGCCTTGTGCAAACCGATCTTCTTACGCTCGACTTCACGGGCATCGCGGGTAACATAACCGGCCTTGCGTAATGGCTTACGCATGGTCTCATCGAATTCAATCAGCGCACGGCTGATGCCGTGGCGAATGGCGCCGGCCTGACCGCTGTTGCCGCCACCGGCGACAAAGACATTGATATCGAACTTGTTGAGGCCGTCGATAACCTGCAGCGGCTGACGTACGATCATGCGTGCGGTTTCGCGGCCAAAATACTTGTCCAGCGGCTTGTTGTTGACATTGATCTCACCACTGCCGGGCTTGAGATAGACACGGGCGCTGGCATTTTTGCGGCGGCCGGTGCTGTAATGCGCTTGTGTTGCCATAAAACGTAACCTTCCTTAAATGTCCAGCACTTGGGGCTGTTGGGCCTGATGATTGTGTTCCGGACCGGCATAAACCTTGAGCTTGCGGAACATGGCACGACCCAGTGGATTCTTGGGCAGCATGCCTTTTACAGCGGTCTCGATGATGCGTTCCGGAGCACGAATGCGCATCTTCTCCACGGTGGTAGCCTTCATGCCGCCAATAAAACCGCTGTGCTTGTAATAGGTCTTGGCCTTTTCCTTGTTACCGGTCACGCGGATCTTGTCGGCATTGATGATCACGATGTAATCACCGGTGTCCACGTGCGGGGTGAATTCGGCCTTATGTTTGCCACGCAGGCGCCGCGCCACTTCTGTAGCCAGGCGGCCCAGGACTTTGTCCGTGGCATCAATGAGGTACCAGTCGCGTTTGACGGTTTGCGGCGTGGCACTGAATGTTTTCATGGTCTTCGCTCCAAAATAAAGACGTACTGCGCGGAAAAAGAGGCGGAATGGTACAGAAATTTACGGCCCCAGACAAGGTGAAATCCCGTTCTTGTGGCCGTTACCAATGAGTATTTTGGCCATAATTATATTACGGTATATTTTCTCTGGGCAAAAAAAGAGGCGCGGAAAAGGGGGGAACCGCGCCTTCTAATAAAATACCACCATAAGGAGGATGGAGGAGTCAAAATTAAAGCTCGTGAGAGCAGTAATTCAGTAAGTGCTAATATAATGATTTGATAATTTACTGTCAACCATTAATACACAATTTTCTCGACTACAATGGTCGAGTATTGGCGAATTGATAACCCATTGTTTAATATGGATTAATATCCTGGATCAGACATTATTTCATGAGCCGACGACGGATGAGGTGTAGTGCCAAGGGGAAAGCAGCGACGGTATACAGCAGTAAAACGGTCAGGTGAAGGATGGTGTTGATCGGCCAGGTTCCGATCATGAGCGGCCGCATCAGAGCAATCGCATGATACAGCGGCAAAAATGCGGCCCCGGCCTGAATATAGCCCGGCATACTGGCTACCGGGAAAAACACCCCGCTCAACAGCAGCATCGGGGTAATCAACAGGGTGAAATAATATAAAAAGAAGTCATAGTTGCGCGCTACCGCGGTGACCATCAGAGCCATTGCGCCAAAACAACAGCCCAGCAGCCAGGCCAGGGGCAACACCAGTAAAGCGCGCAGATCGGCGATCAGGCCCATTACGCCTGCCACCACCAGGATCGCCGCCACGCTGATCAGGCTCTTGGTTCCGGCCCAGATGATCTCTGCCACCAGCACATCACGAATATCCAGGGGAGCGGTCAGCATACCCAGCCAGGTATCCTGCACGGCCATGCGGGTGTAGGCGGAATACATGCCTTCGAAACTGGCAGTGTTCATGGCGCTGGCGCAGACCATCCCCGAGGCCAGGTACACCACGTAAGGCAGGCCCTGAAGCTCACCGAGAAAACTGCCCAGGCCATATCCCAGTGCCAGTAAATACAACAGTGGCTCGCCGATGTTACCGAGCAAGGCCGGCCCCAACAGCTTGCGCCAGACCCGTACATTGCGAGACCACACCGGGTACCAGCGCCACCACGGGCTCGCGAGATTCGGCTTCATTCGCGTAAGTCTCGGCCAGTGAGTTTCAAAAAGACATCTTCCAGGTTGGCGCGCCGGTGTAAAAACTGCAGTTGTGGGTGCCGGCACAGATCATCTATGAACGGTTTTTCATCCTGGGTATATAGAAACACGGTTTCGCCAACACGTTCGACGCGAACCTGTGCCGGCATCGGATACTGGCGCGACCATTGCTCCGCACCGTTGCCATACACCTCAATCACGTGTGGCTCGATGTGGATCTGAATTAGTTCCTGCGGCGCGCCGACCGCAATCACCTGACCTTGATCCATGATCGCCAGGCGATCGCACAGGCGTTGCGCCTCTTCCATATAATGGGTTGTCAGGATCAGGGTCCGTCCGGCCTGTTTTAATTCGCGTAAGCGTTGCCAGATGTGTTGCCTTGCCTGCGGGTCCAGACCGGTAGTCGGTTCATCCAGGATAAGTAATTGCGGGTCATTAACCAGTGAACGCGCCAGGGTCAGGCGTCGCTTCATTCCCCCGGATAGCGATTCAATGGTCGCATTGGCTTTACTTGTCAGGTGGGCAAACTCCAGCAACTGCTGAATACGATCCGCGACTTGCTTTGCGCGCAATCCAAAGTAACTGGCATAGGTACGCAGATTCTCGATCACGGAAAAATCCGGGTCGAGGTTGTCCATCTGTGGCACGACGCCAATTTGACAACGAATCTCGCGGGCGTGTTTGCTGGTGTCACGATCCAAAATAGTCAGCTTTCCACTATCCGGCCTGGTCAGGCCCAGCATCATGCGCAAGGTTGTCGTCTTACCCGCGCCATTGGGGCCGAGCAATCCAAAACACTCGCCCGAGTTGACTTGCAAGGTCACGTTATCGACGACACGCTGCTGGCCATAACATTTGACCAGTGCATCTAAGCGCACGATAGGTGAAGTTACATTCATGCTGCAGGTTTCCAGCTTGCCAGTATCCGTTGCTGCAAACGTGTCAGCTGACCATGAAAAAAATGACCGGCATCGTCCAGCCAGATCAGCCGCGGCTTATGCTGTTGCTGTTTGAGCCAGTCGGCCACGGCAGCCGGAGACACGATCTCATCCTGGCCACCCTGCACCAGGATCCAGTCCGTAATCTGCACATTCACCGCCTGCATTTGCGGATACATGTCCACCGCCGGTGCCACTAATAGCAGGCGTTCAGGTTGAATGCGTGCATGCGCCATCACCGCGACATAAGCACCAAAGGAAAAACCACCAAGCCATAATGGTGATTGCGGATAGCGCGCTTGCAGCCAGGCCACAACTGCCAGTAGATCCGCCTGTTCACCTTCGCCCTGGGCAAATTCACCTTGTGATTCACCAACGCCGCGAAAATTAAACCGCATGACCGCACTGCCTAATTGAAGACAGGTCTTGGCCAGGGTGTGTACAACTTTGTTGTGTAGGCTACCGCCATGCAAGGGATGTGGATGGCAAAAGATACTGATCGGATCGTGTGGTTGCCAACCTGCAGGTTGTGCGAAAACACATTCCAGCAATCCCGCGGGACCGCTAATCTTGAGGGATTGCTCCTGCATCGGGCTAGATCAACAAACGCTCTACCACCCGGCCATTGAGCAGATGTTCGTTGATAATCTCGTCGAGGTCATCCTTATCCACATAGGTGTACCAGACACCGTCGGGATAGACCACCAGCGTTGGTCCCAGTTCACAACGGCCCAGGCAACCGGCGATGTTGATGCGCACACCACCTTCATGGTGAATCCCCAGTTCCTTGGTGCGTTGTTTGACGTAATCACGCATGCCGCGTGCATCGAAATCGGCACAACAGGCCTCGCCATCACGCTGATTAGTGCAGAAAAAGACGTGATATTGGTAGAAACTCATAAGGATTGTCCTGAAATCGGCGTAAAAGGGATCTTACTCGTTGCGATTCACATTATAAACGCATTCAGAATTCCACGGCTTGCAAGGTTGTGGCCACGTCCGCTATCTTAAGACCATGACTTCACGCCACTATTCCCCTCTGGATCGCCTGATTGATGTGCTGGACACCGGCCTGCGCTCGGTTTTCCACGCCGCACCGCCCACTGAACGACCGAATCCGGCAGCGTCACAGGAAGAGGCTGAATTAAGCGAGCAGGACCGGGATCTGGCTGGTCGCCTGATGCGCATCAATCACGCCGGTGAAGTCTCGGCGCAAGGTCTATATCAGGGCCAGGCCCTCACTGCGCGCCTGCCAGACGTGCGCGACAAGATGCAGCGCGCCGCCGATGAAGAAAACGATCATCTCAACTGGTGTGCCAACCGCATCCACGATATGGGTACCCACACCAGTTACCTCGATCCATTCTGGTATGCCGGTTCCGTTGCCATCGGCGCCCTCGCCGGCCTCGCTGGCGACAAGTGGAGCCTGGGTTTCGTCGCCGAAACCGAACACCAGGTTGTGCGTCACCTCGACAGCCACCTTGCCAAGATTAATCCACAGGATCACAAAACCCGCGCCATCCTCGAGCAAATGCGCGAAGACGAAGGCAAACACGCCACCACTGCCCTTGATGCCGGCGGTGCGGCATTGCCTGCGCCAATCAAGGCATTGATGAAACTCACGTCCAAGGTCATGACCAGGACGGCTTATTGGATTTGAGTTGATGGTTTTGATATTAAATTCACTTTTGTAAAACTTTTCACTCACCATCGCTCCGCGATCTTAGATATTTAATTTGAATTTAAATGATTTTTTTCGCTCTCACTGAGAGCGAGTGATTCGCCCTCCCTGGCTCATCACTCAGGCTCGGCTTCCCTGCCTCGCCCCGTTGGGCCTTGCTTGCGTGTCAGACACTTTTTCCTCATCGCCTGCGCATGGAGTGTTTCCATTGAGTCAGGACGAAGTATACAAATGAAGTATCACTCTATCTTGCTAAGTGGATAAAACCCCATGCTGGCGCAACAGGCGCGCGTTGAAACAGCGCAG
>JBECKZ010000253.1:0-12711 GCA_040235555.1 Thiohalomonadales bacterium
GCTCCTGACGGAACTGGCAAACAATCGGCGGGATGAGAATATTCAACTGTTGCTCGGAAAAGATAAATCGCCATTGAACCGTGCCACCTTGGCGGCCGATATCCTGGCTGTCGGCGGGATCCCTGCCCATGTTGTACATGGCTTTGATCTCAAACCGCTGGTGCGCAAGGCAGAACGGGTGCACTGGCTTGAGGTGTACTACAAAGATAAGTGGCATGAATTCAACCTCGTCGATGGCAGTCAGCACATTCCGGAGCATTACCTGGCCTGGTGGCGTGACGATAAACCCCTCGTGACACTGGATGGAGGTCAGAATCTCAATACAAAAATTTCCATCAGCATTAATCCACAACTTGCCTTGCAGCAGCATTTGTATATCGGACAACAGGGTCAGGCCAAGCTGATCGAGTACTCCTTGCTGAGTTTACCGATTGAGACCCAGGCCCTGTATCACATCATCTTGATGGTTCCCATTGGTGTTATCTTCCTGGTGTTGATGCGTAATATGGTAGGGGTCAAGACCTTTGGAACATTCATGCCGATCCTGATCGCACTGGCCTTTCGCGAAACGCAGCTGGCCTGGGGTGTGGGTTTGTTTATTGTGGTGGTGGGTCTTGGCCTGGTATTCCGGTTTTATTTTGATCAACTTAAATTGTTACTGGTACCGCGCCTGGCTGCGGTGCTCATCGTAGTCATTATGCTGATGGGGGCAATCAGTATTCTCAGTTATAAACTGGGTTTGCCCCGCGGCCTGTCAATTGCACTGTTTCCCATGGTGATCCTGACCATGACGATCGAACGCATGTCGATTGTCTGGGAGGAGCGTGGCCCCGCGGAGGCCCTGCAGCAGGGCTTCGGTAGTCTGTTCGTGGCGGCGATCGCCTATCTGTTGATGAGTTTTGAATTACTGCGACATTTTATCTTTGTGTTCCCGGAAATGTTACTGGTGTTGTTGGCGTTAACAATCTTGCTCGGTCGCTACTCAGGCTACCGGCTCTCGGAGTTGATACGATTTAAAGTCCTTGGGGAGAAACAGTAAGTGTTTTCCTACATCCAGCACCTGCGTGAAGTCGGTTTGCTGGGCATGAATCGGCGTAACCTGGAATTTATCTTCGGCTATAACCCCCGCCAATTTTACCCCCTGGTAGATGACAAACTGAAAACCAAGCAGCTGGCGCAACAGGCCGGTATTGCGATCCCGGCCCTGTTCCGGGTAATTAAATACCAATACCAGGTCAAACAACTGGCCGCCCTGCTGGAACCATTTCCGGATTTCGTGATTAAGCCGGCACATGGCAGTGGTGGTGATGGCATTATCATCATCGAGCAACATCATGAACAACGTTATCGCAAGCTCAATGGTGAGATCCTGAGCCTGTATGAGTTGCAGCATCACATTTCCAGTATCCTCGGTGGATTGTATAGCCTGGGTGGCCAGGTGGATTCTGCCCTGATTGAATATCGCATCCGGTTTGACCCCGTGTTTGCACCAATCAGTTATCAGGGAGTTCCGGATATTCGTATTATTGTGTTTCAGGGAGTGCCGGTCATGGCCATGTTGCGCCTGCCTACACGCCAGTCGCAAGGCAAGGCCAATTTGCACCAGGGCGCATTGGGTGTCGGGATCGATCTTGCCACGGGTCAGACAACCTCGGCGGTGCATTTTAATAACCATATCAACGAACATCCGGAGACGGGTAAAACGTTGTACGGGGTTCAGGTTCCGCATTGGGAAAGCATGTTGCTGACGGCGGCGCGCTGTTTCGAACTGACGGGATTAGGCTATATCGGTGCCGACTTCGTATTGGACAAGGACAGGGGACCGCTCATGCTGGAACTCAATGCCCGGCCGGGACTGAATATCCAGATTGCCAATCACGCTGGCCTGTTACCGCGCCTGCAACAGGTGCAGATGATGTCGCCTCAGCAACTCACACCGGAACAACGAGTGGCATTTGCCAGACAATCCCTGAAGACCTGATCAGGCATCATTTTTCGGTTGTTTCGCATCGGCCTGCTCGTCTTTTGTCACTAATGGCACGAAGGCTACATCCAGAATGAATCTTGTTCCTGTGTTGCCCGATGGATCCTTGGTGACCAGGATCAGTTGCTGTGGCATGTATTGCTGTCCTATTGGGATGATCATTCGGCCATTGGCATGGAGTTGATCTATCAGGCTTTGCGGAATGTGGCTGGCCGCAGCGGTGACGATGATGGCATCGAATGGTGCCTGGTCATGCCAGCCGTAATAACCATCGGCGCAACGTACCTCGACGTTGTGATACCCCACCGTTTGTAATCGCTGCGTCGCTGCCTGTGCCAACTCCGGTATGCGTTCGATAGTGTAAACCTGCTTTGCGATGCGCGACAGGATAGCCGCCTGATAACCGGAACCGGTGCCAATCTCCAGGACCTTGCTGTTCGGTGTGAGATCTAGCAGGTCGGTCATCAGCGCAACCATATAGGGCTGGGAAATGGTTTGCCCGTGGCCGATGGGTAAGGGTCCATTATCATATGCCATGTTTTCGTAGTGGTTGGGTACAAAGTCTTTACGATCCACCTCACGCATTGCCTGCATAACCTGCTCGCTGAATGTCTCGCGACCGGTATACGAGGCAGTATATTTTGCCTCATTGCGTATGGTCTCAAGCATTTGTTCTGCGCTAGTCTTCCACATGCTGATGCACCTCAGGTGCCTTCTTCCCACGAGTTCAGGTAGTGTTGTTGTTCTGGACTTAATTGATCGATGCGGATCCCCATGGCCTCGAGTTTGAGTCGGGCGATTTCCTGATCGATTTCGGCAGGCACCGTATGGACACAATGCTCCAGCTTGCCGCGTTGTTGTAACAGATGGATCGCACACAAGACCTGATTGGCAAAGCTCATGTCCATAACCGCAGAAGGATGACCTTCGGCCGCGGCGAGATTCACCAGGCGGCCTTCGGCAAGCAGGCGCAGCGTACGACCGTCATTCAAAGTGTATTCCTCTACCGAGGAACGAGGACGTGACTTGCTGACACTCATGGACTCAAGTGCCGGGATATTGATCTCGACATTGAAGTGACCGGCGTTAGCCAGTACGCAACCGTCTTTCATCGCCTGAAGGTGTTGGGTATCGATGGCATGTTTGTCACCAGTCACTGTGATCATGAAATCCGATTCCCTGGCGGCATCAATCAGGGGCATCACGCGGTAGCCATCCATACTGGCTTCCAGTGCACGCAAGGGATCGACTTCACACACAATAACATGGGCGCCGTGGCCGTGGGCACGCATCGCCAGTCCCCGACCACACCAGCCATAGCCGACCACGGTGAAGGTTTTGCCTGCCAATAAAATATTGGTGGCACGAATGATGCCATCGAGGGCACTTTGCCCCGTGCCATAGCGGTTATCAAAAAAGTGTTTGGTCATGGCATCGTTTACCGCGATGACGGGATAGTGCAGGGCCCCGGCCCTGGCCATGGCGCGCAGGCGGATCACACCGGTGGTGGTTTCTTCACTGCCGCCGATCATATCCGCTAATAAATCGGTACGGTTTTTGTGTAATTCACTCACCAGGTCAGCGCCATCATCCATGGTCAGCTGTGGTCGATGATCTAAAGCGGCACGAATGTGTTGGTAGTAGACCTCGGTCGATTCGCCACGGATGGCAAACACGGGAATGGCATATTTGACGACCAGGGCTGCGGCCACATCATCCTGAGTGCTCAGGGGATTGCTGGCACACAACACCAGATCGGCACCGGCGATTTTTAATGTACGTGCGAGGTTGGCGGTTTCGGTGGTGATGTGCAGACAGCCACTGATGCGAATACCCTGTAGTGGCTGCTCACTGGCCAGGCGCTGCATGAGCAGGTGTAATACGGGCATTTCCTTGAGTGCCCATGCGATGCGTGCTTCACCCTGTTCGGCGAGCGCTGGATCCCTGATATCTGTCATGCTGTTCCTCCCTTGCCACTCTGCAGCTAAGTATAGAGGTATGGACGGGAGGAACCTTGATCTGACACAAGCCGCAGCAGATTTACGGCTCAGACTGTTCAGGCGAACACGTGGCGTGCAACTTCCAGGAAAAGGCGAACGATGCCGCTGATGAGCAGGGCGACACTGACCGAGAGACTCACGGAGTAGATTGCCTGGCGTTTGCCCAGCGTGCGCAGCATGACTGCGAACGTCGAGACACAGGGAAAGTAAAAGGTCAGGAAGATCAAAAAGGTCATGATCTGGACCCAATCCAGATAGTGTCCGACATCAAAACTCCCCAGGGCCTGATACACCATTAACAGGGATAGTTCTTTACGCAGAATGCCAAACAGGATGGGGACACCCAGCACAACGGGCAGGCCCAGCCACCAGTGTGTAATTGGGGTCAGTGCAGTGTTAATGACGGCATCGGCGCCGAAATGGCCAAGCAGGGCCAGTATCACACTGCCGCCTACCAACAATGGGGTCACGATGGTCAGAATGTCGCTGGTGCGCTCCCAGGTTGTGCGCAGCATGGAACGCCAGTGCGGCAGGGCATAGGGGGGAATCTCCTGGACCTGACCCGGACCGCTGTCACCGCGATAGCGTCTGCGAAAGATCTGTCCCAGCAGTGCGATAACAATCAGGGTCAGCATGAAGATGGCAAAAATGCCCAAACCGCCCAGGTACTTCCCAGCCAGGGCCAGGATCACAGCTGAACGGGCCGAACATGGGACAAAGGTAATCAATAATGAGGCAATCAGGCGTTCGCGCCCCTTGGTGCTGACAGCTGCGGCGGACAGGGCAGGGACATTACAGCCCAGCCCCAGCAAAAAGGGTACGGCCACGCCGCCGTGCAAACCCAGATGGTGGAACCAGCGATCCACCACGAAGGCGATGCGTTGCATGATGCCGCTTTCTTCGAGGGCAACAAGCAACATCACCAGTGGGATCATATAGGGAATCACGATCCCGATAAGCCCTATCAGGCCATCGGCAACAGCCCGGCCAATCACACCCAGGGTAGAGGTTGGATGCCAGGGATTAATCCAGTCAACAAGCTGGGCCGAGGTCATGGAATCGATCCAGGTGCTGACCTCGAACACGACGAATAACACAGCAGCGAAAACAGCCAGGCTGCCGAGCAGCCCCCATTGCGGGTGTAAGAACAATTCATCCAGCCAGTAACGCCAGCCACGTCCGGTATGCGGATCTCCCAAACGGGAGACAGCCTCGAACAGGGTAGCTGCACGATGGTGGCGATCGGCATGGATTTCCTCAGGCAAAGGACGGGGCAGACGTTGTTCCGCCGACTGGCGTAATTCATTGATCTCCGACAGCAGGTCTGGAAAGTGTTGTCGGAATTCATCTAAAAAATAATGATCGTTGGCAGCGACTTCCATGACTAGCAGGGGGAGTGGTGCCCGAAAAGCCGTTTGCACTTCAGGTTTGTTTAGCACAGCACCGAGGGGTTTGAGTACCTCGCAGATGTGCGCGCTGGCGGGTTGCGGCACAGGACATACATCATTGCGCACGGCACTTACCGCAGTCTTAAACAGATCGGCGATGCCTTGTCCCATCAAGGCGACGGTGGGGACGACCGGCATACCCAATAATTTGCTCAGACGGCGGGTGTTGATATGCAGACCTTTGCTGCGTGCCTGATCAATCATGTTGAGGGCGAGGACGACCGGTGTTCCCAGCATCGACAGTTCCATGGTCAATTCCAGATGCCGATCGAGTGCGGTGGCATCAACCACCTGAATGATCACATCCGGTCGGGAAAATGGTGCGGGAGGAGCCTCCGCGTCATGGGCGAAAACCATCGGGCGTTGATCACCCCATAACAGGTATTGCAGGGCGACCAGGTCATCCTGTTTGAGTTGATGGAGGCTATGTACGCTGGGCAGGTCGATCAGATCGGCCTCATCCAGCCCAATCTGGACCCGGCATTCCCCGTACGCGCGGTGCGTCCCGGTTAACTCGCCGGTATGAATCGAAGTCGCCGAAACCGCATTGAATAGAGTGCTTTTGCCGCTATTGGGTAAGCCAACCAGGGCGATACGCAGACGTTGCTGCCCTCGGAACAGGCGGGTAGGGATTGGGACGGCAATCTCGGTGATCTGCGGTTTCATCGCTGTATCGTGTCGCGTGGCAGACGAACTGTCTTTAAGTTTAGCTTCGCACACTGCATGGATCACATCCAGTGAATGGCGTTTGGACCGGCCGGGTTTTGCTGGTAATTAGCAGAAACCTGTGTTGGCAGTATGCTAGTCTTTCACGAGCTATAACACTTACAGCTGTGGGAGGCCCATTAGCATATGGACAGGGCAGGTCTGATATGTGCGTTGGATCGGTATATGCTGGAGGAATTCAGCCGGCGGACCATACAGGGGCTCCGACAGCATGCCCTGTTTCGCCTCATGCTGGGACCGTTACGTGATTTTCTGGAAAGTAATGTCAACAAGGAGATTGAAAAAGACCGCCAGGTGATTCTGCACGCGGCAAGTCTGGTCCAGGCAGAAAAATTTCCCACCGGTCAGGACACGCAGCATTTGCTCGAGCTGGCGCGCGACATCGATCGGGCCTTTCTGCAGCAAACAGTATTATTACCCGTCGAACTGGATATCCAGTATCGCGATATCGAACCCATACGCCAGCAACGCATCCAGTCGCTGCTTAACGAGAGCCATCAATTATTGCGGCAGTGGCAAACCATGTCCTGCCTGCGCAATGCTTTGGCCATGCTTTACGATGCACCACAGTTTGCCAAGTTATTATTCGATATCCTGCACCTGTACAGCCTGGAAACAAAACTGCTGAGCCACACGGTACGCCTGCCGGGCCTGCTCACGTTTGCACGTGAGTCATTAGCTCAAAACATCTATGCAGTCATGGAATCTGTTGCTCGTCCATTATCGACTGAACTGGCAGACAGGCTGTTTCGAAAAAGTCATTGAGGATTAATTTTTTTCTGTCATCTCGCCCTGTAAGTAAACCCAGCGATCGGACTCTCTCACAAACTGGCTGATTTCGTGCAGGCGTTGTGCCTTACCATTGACTTTAAAACGGGCGATGAATTCCACTGTACCCGTGTCATCGTTTTCATCACCTGCCTGGGTGCGGATGATCTTGAGGCCGAGCCACTTTGTGGCCGGTTGTTGATTGAATGCCAGCGTCGGTGGGCGGGTGGAAGGGTGCCAGCTCTGCAACAGATAGGCTTCATCCTGTCGGGTAAACGCAGTATAGCGGGAACGCATGAGCGCTTCCGCGGTTGCCGGTTTGGCGAGACCCTCCAGATAGGGCCCGCAACACTCGGCGAAGGGCTTACCCGAGCCACAGGGACAGGATGCTTGATCCATTATGATTTCTCACAAAGCTGCCAGACAGGAATCAGAAAAATATTATAAAATAATTTCAGATATCTTCGCAGTTGCATAAGACCGATACTATGAGCGATGAATACCCAGCGTCTCCGCGCACTTATGAAGAATTCACGGCACATTTTAATGCCCAGACGGCCAGGCTGGCCTGGCCTGAACTGGTCCGTCATTTTGCCCGTGGCGTAGTGGTAAAAGTTGCGCCGGGTATGGACCTGGTTGCGGTGGCGGTAGCCATGGCACAGGATCGCGCGGATGAGATCGAAGCCTGGACCCGGGCCGGACAGATCCAACGCGCCATCGATGATGACGCACGCTACTGGCATGAGCAGGAGAGTGAGTTTTGGGCGGTAGTGGTGGCACCGTGGGTATTGGTCCAGGAAATATCAGAAGACAAATAATTTTATTAATACTTGATTGGAGAGTATGAATGTCCCAGTTCGATAATGTCAGTGTGATCAAACAGGCCAATGTCTATTTTGATGGCAAGTGTGTCTCGCACACACTGCTGTTCGCCGATGGCAGCCGTAAGAGCGTCGGCGTAATTTTTCCCAGTGCGCTGACATTCAATACCGGGGCACCAGAGGTCATGGAACTCAATGCTGGCAAATGCCGTATTCGTTTGCAGGGAGAGAGTGAGTGGAAGACCTATCAGGGTGGCGAGTCGTTCAGTGTGCCGGCTAACAGCAGTTTTGATATAGAGACCACGGAGATGCTGGATTACGTCTGTCATTTCGGCTAACGAATACATTCGTGATGGTTTTGTTATAAATTTTCTGCCAATTCGCGCTATTGTCTGGGGTAATGTCCTGATTGAAGAGATAGGGCCCGGACGATGAGTATATGGCGCGGTGTTTTACTTGCAGTGTTGTGTGGTAGTGGTGGCGGCGTTGTTGCCAGCGATCTCACCCTGCAAAGCGGTCCACAACAGACTGTGATGATCGAACTGTATACCTCGGAAGGTTGTAATAGTTGTCCGCCGGCAGAAAAGTTTGTCAATAGCCTGGTGGGCAACGAGCAGTTATGGACAACCTATATCCCGCTGGCGTTTCACGTCGACTACTGGGATTATCTCGGTTGGCGTGATCGCTTTGCCACAGCGGCAAATTCGCAACGGCAACGCCGCTACGGTAAGGTCTTGCAGGCGCGCACGATCTATACCCCGGAGTTTTTTGTCAACGGTAAAGAATGGCGCCGCGGTTTTTTTGGCGGGATGCCACCGGCATCGAGTAACAAGGTGGGCATACTCCGGGTGCTATTTCAGAATGGCCAGCTTACTGCCACATTCATGCCGCAAAACAAGTATCACAAGTCCTTGCAATTGCATGTCGCGGTCCTGGGCATGGGGTTGACCAGTAATATTCGGGCTGGTGAAAACGCCGGCCGTCATACCACGCACCAGTTTGTGGTCCTGGCACATATGCAGGTCACGAGTGACCAGCTGCAATGGCAGGTCACATTGCCTGCCATCGGCAAGTTTCAACCCAGGCGTAAGGCACTGGTGGTATGGGTCAGTGAACCCGGTAATCCCGTACCGATACAGGCTACGGCTGGTTTTCTCCCGCTGTAAGCTGTTCGCGTTCGTGGGTGTGATCGCGCGCCAATAAAATGTAGACAGCCGGCAGAATGAACAGGGTAAACAGGGTACCGATGCCCAGGCCAGCGGCGATGGTGATACCGATGTTGAAACGGCTTGCGGCGCCTGAACCGGTCGACAACAACAAGGGGAACATGGCAACGATGAGTGCCACGGAGGTCATGAAGATTGGCCGCAAGCGGATAGTCGCGGCTTTTTCCACCGCCTCGCGTTTGGGCAGGCGTTCGTTGATCTGCAATTTGTTGGCGAATTCCACGATCAGGATCCCGTTCTTGGCCACCACACCAATCAAGGTGATCAGGCCGACCTTGGTATAAATGTTCAGCGATAGCGAGTGGAAGCCATACATGATGAACACCAGGGCGCCGGCAGTCGCGAGCGGTACCGACACGAGAATGATGATCGGATCGCGCCAGCTTTCGAACTGGGCTGCCAGCACCAGATAGATCACGATCAGGGACATGAACATGGTAATGGTCAGGGCCGAACTCTCTTTCACGTATTGGCGTGAGTCACCCAGGTAATCGTAGCCATAACCCTTGGGCAGGATTTGCTTGGCAGTCGTTGCCAGGTAATCAAGGGCATCACCCAGAGCCACGGCCGGGCTGGTCACACCCTGCAAGGTCAGTGAGTTTAGCTGCTGGAACTGGGTACGGTCCGAGGGTTCCACGGAATGCTTCAGTGTCACCACGGAAGAGAGCGGTACCAGGTTGTTACTGGCGGTACGTACGTAATAGTTTTTGAGCATGTCCGCATCGAGGCGGAAATCGCGGTCCACCATCGGAATGACTTTATAACTGCGGCCACCCATACTGAAGCGGTTGACGTAACCGCCACCAAGCAGCGCTGACAGGTCACGCCCGATACTGGCCATGCTGATACCCAGATCGCCGGCGCGGTTGCGATCGATCTCGACGTTGATGGTGGGTCGATCGATATCGATGGATTTTTCCAGGAACATGAAATTACCGCTGCGCATGGCAGTACCCAGCAATTGATCGGCGACTTGCGACAGCTCCTGGTAACTACGATCGGTGGTGATCACAAATTGCAGCGGCGCACCACGACTGGGGGTCGGGATACTCGGGCGTGGAAATACAAATGCGCGCAGCCCGGCAACTTGCGTCAGCATCCCAAACAAGGGTCCCTGGACTTGGGCCTGGGAACGCTGGCGCTGACTGACGTCCTTCATCTTGAAGCCACCGAAGATCTGCCCCGGTGTCTGCCCCAGGATATAGAAACAGTCGTTGTATTCGGGCAGTTTTTCAAACAGAGATTGCATCTGTCGGCCATAGGCCTCGAGATAATCCTTGGTGGCTGTGCGTGGACCGGTGGCGCTGAAGAACAGGATGCCTTGGTCTTCATCGGGTGCCAGTTCATTCTTGCTGAATTTGAACATCAGATAATTGGACGCCAGGATGATGATGCCGATCAGGATTAGGCTGCCGACACTGGCCAGGGCGTTATGCAACAATTTGTGATAGCCGGTTTCGAACCAGGTAAAGACCTTTTCCACGGTCTGTTCGAAACGGCCCTCTTTGCCGTGTTCACGCAACACACGCGAGGACAACATCGGCGACAGGGTCAGGGCGATGACCCCGGAGATCAACACCGCGCCGGTAAGAGTGAAGGCAAATTCGATAAACAGTGCGCCAGTGAGTCCACCCATGAAACCGATGGGCGCATACACTGCCAGCAGGGTCGTGGTCATGGCAATGATTGGGATCGCCAGTTCACGTGCACCCTTGAGCGCGGCCTGCATACGCGGTTCACCATTTTCGATGTGGCGATGCACGTTCTCGACCACGATAATGGCGTCGTCCACGACCAGACCGATGGCCAGCACCATGGACAACAGCGTCAACAGGTTGAGTGAATAACCCAGGACCCACATGATGAAGGCACCACCGATGAGTGATAGTGGCACGGCGACTGCCGGGATCAGGGCGGCGCGGGCGGAACCTAACGTGAGGTAGATCACGATCAGTACAATCACCAGCGCCTCGATCAGTGTGCGGTATACCTCGTTGATAGAAGACTTGATGAACTGGCTGGCATCATAGGGAATTTTAACATTCATGTTCTGCGGCAACTGCGCCCGGATCTTAGGGATCAGGTTGTTCACTTCATCCGCGACGGTAAGCGGATTGGCGCCGGGGGCGGGTTCAATCGCAATGAACACGGAGGGAATGCCCTTGTACCAGACCATGGTGTCGTAATCGTCGGAACCTAAATCCGTCTTCGCGATATCCTGTAAGCGAACCAGGGCACCGTTCTGACTGCGCACGACCAGACGATTGAAATTATCCGGGTTGTTGACATCCGTGCTCGCAGTCAGGTTGATTGCAACATATTTACCCTTGGTTGTGCCGATGCCAGCCTGGTAATTATTGGCTCGCAGAACGTTAACCACATCTTCACCCGTCACGCCAAGGGCGGCCATACGATTGGGATCGAGCCAGATACGCATGGCAAACTGGGCACCGAACAGACGCGCCTTGGCAATACCAGGCAGGGCCTGTAGCTCCGGTTGTACTACACGCAAGACGTAATCACTGATCTGTGGCCGCGGTACGCTCTTGCTGTAAAACGCGATATACATGAGTGCCGTGCGATCACCGGTGGTGGATTCGATCACGGGATCGAGGGCATCGGCAGGCAATTCACCACGCTTGCTCGCGACCTTGGCCTGGATATCGGCAACAGCTGCATTGGGGTCGTAATTGAGACGCATGACCGCCTCGATCTTGGAGACACCCTGCGAACTGGTGGAGGAGAGATAATCGATGCCATCGGCCTCGGCCATCGCCTGTTGCAAGGGCGTGGTGATAAAGCCCTTGACCAGTTCCGAACTGGCACCGGGATAGGCGGTGGTGACCGTGATCACCGTGTTTTTGATCAAGGGAAACTGGCGCACTTCCAGCAGGCCCAAAGAGCGCAGACCCAGCAACAGAATCAGCAGGCTGACCACCGTTGCCAGAACCGGACGGTGAATGAAGATATCGGTAAACTTCATTCGCCCTTCACCTCTGCGTCATTGAGTTTAACCGAATTGTCAATCTTCACCGAGATACCATCACGCAGTTTGACCAGGCCCGCACGGACCACGACGTCTCCCTGCTTCAGGCCCTCTGTGATCGCCACCCGACCTTCGCGCACTTCCCCGGTGGTGACTTGTTTGCGTTTAACGATCTCACCCTTGTCGGACTTATTGATGACATAGACAAAATTGCCATAGGTATTGAAGCTGATAGACGTATAAGGGACGGTGAGGACCGGATTGGCTTCGGCCGTGATGGTCGTGACCTCGGCAAACATACCCGGGCGCATTTGCAGCTGGGTGTTCACCAGGGTGGCGCGTACTTTCAGGGTACGCGTGCCGGTGCTGACGCCGGAATCGACCGCGCTGACCTGACCATTAAAAACTTCCCCGGGCAGGGCATCGAGTTTGACGGTGACAGTCTGACCGACCTGGACTGTTTTGAGATAACGTTCCGGCAGGGTGTAATCCACATAAATCGGATCCAGTGCTTCCAGTTTTACGATGGGTGTGCCCGCCTTGATGTACTGTCCAAGATCGACTTCACGAATGCCCAGCAAACCATCAAAGGGGGCACTGATGGTCTTACGTTCAATTACTGCCTGCTGGCCGTTGACACGGGCGCGGGCAGCATCAAATTTGGCCTGGGCTTCGTCATAATCTGACTTGGACATCACATGTTTTTTCAACAGGTCCCTGGCGCGGTTGAACTGGATTTCGGCAAGACGTTG
>JBECKZ010000275.1:0-18487 GCA_040235555.1 Thiohalomonadales bacterium
GCACCTGGCCAAGCTGCTGAAATCCGGCGGCAACCTGCTGCTGCTCGACGAACCGACCAACGATCTCGACGTGGAAACCCTGCGCGCCCTGGAAGATGCCCTGCTGGCCTTCCCCGGCTGTGCTGTGATCATCTCGCACGATCGCTGGTTCCTGGATCGCATCGCCACCCACATCCTCGCCTTCGAAGGCGACAGCCAGGTGGTCTGGTTCGAAGGTAACTATGCTGACTATGAGGTCGATCGCAAACGCCGCCTGGGCGATGAAGCCGATCAACCGCACCGCATCAAGTACAAACCGCTGACACGATAAATCGCGAGCAATTAGTTAAATAAACTCGCAATGAAAAATGCCGCCCTGGGGCGGCATTTTCGTTTGTAAAACAATCGAGTTTTATTTCGGCATGGTATCGGTTGCCGGGCTTTGTGCCGGTTGCTGTTCACTGGCAGGTTCCTGGGTTGTCGCAGGTTGCTGTTCACTGGCGGGTTCCTGGGTTGTCGCAGGCTGTTGTTCCTGCGCCGGACCGGCATAGTCCATCATGTCTTCCGCAATAACCTCGCCTGCACCATTGACCACCGAGACCTTCCATTCTCCAGTGGCATTGGGGTTGAAGGTCTTGCTTGACCATACACGCCAGCGTGGACCGCGCACATTAAATTTAACTTCGGCGACCACTTTGCCATCGTGTTCCCAACGATGAATAGCGGTTTGACCGGACATATCCCGTAATTCAGTAAAGAAATAGATGTGATTATCATGGGTCTTTTCGCTGTTCAGTTTATCCACTGGCTCTCTATCCTTCACTTCGGTGGTAAACACGGAACGAACCACACTGCCACGCGAAAAACCAGATTGAGCGGATGCCTGCTCGGTCTTTTGATCAGCTGCAGCAGGTGCTGCTTGCTGTTCAGCTGCAGGTTGTGCAGCTGGTGCTGAGGTGTCAGCCTCCGGTTGCGCGGCTTGTGTAGCCGGCGCTGTGGTATCAGCTGCCGGTGCCGTATCTGCGGTGGGTTCCGCAGCCCAGGCCGTACCGCTCAGTACCATAGCGAATAGAATAAAACGGATCTTCATAACAATTCTCTCCATTGGTTTTTGAATTGGTGGGATGGAAATACTCTTGGCGCTAACAGACCAAAATATAGTCTGATTATCCGTGATTATCTTCACATTCCGTTAATCAATACAGGTAACAAATGCGAACTCAAAGGCTTTGACCGCGATTTTGGATTCAAATTCGACAGGTACGGGTCTTATTCCTGTGAATCTACCAGGCGATTGCGAATCAAACCAAAAAAGGCTGGACTGCCTATCCGCCGGTAAAGCCATCCCAGATGCTCATGGCAGTTAGCACATAAGGCCAGTTGCCAGGTATAACCGGCAAACCAGGTGTATTCCGTGGTTGCCGGCCCATGTGTTACGCAGTCAGCGTATTCGAACAAGGCGATTTCGTAACTAAAGCCACCAGGGTTGGTAAACATATGCACATGACCACCCGCCAGTTCCAGGTAGGCGGTATGGTCGGTGATGCGATGCAGGCATTGCGCACAACATAATGCTGATTTACGTTTCGCCAGTTCATCGATGTCTTCCTGTTCAAGACGATGCCCTGCCGGGGTCCAGGGTGTGTACTTATCCAGTAAATGCAGATGAGTTATATAAGTCATCTCAGCGTGTCACCACTTGAATTAATTCACGCGATTTTGTGGCTGCCCGTTCAGGAAGGCATGGATATTCTGTGCGACGCCATCGATCAATCGCTGGCGTGCCTGGCGTGAGGCCCAGGCGATGTGAGGCGTCACAATCAGATTGGGTAATGCTTGCTGCAATAAAATATTACCCCCCCGTGGAGGCTCACTATGTAAAACGTCGATACCGGCCCCCGCCAGTTTGCCACTGCGTAAGGCATCCAACAGTGCAGCCTCATCCACGATGCCACCGCGGGCGGTATTTATCAGTATGGCCGAGGATTTCATCTGCGCCAGTTCACTTTCACCGATCAAGCCCCGCGTCTCATCAGTTAAGGGACAATGCAAACTCAATACATCAACTTGTGCCAGCAACTCCGATAGCGGTAAACGACCGGCCTGTGGTTTAGCTCCCGGGCGTTGCGCAACCAGTACACGCATCCCAAGTTGCTCGGCCATGTGCGCCACAGCCTGACCCAGTTCGCCAAAGCCGATTATGCCCAGTGTTTTTCCAGTCAGTTCCTCGATGGTGTAATCAAGAAAACAAAAATGTTCACTAGTCTGCCAGCGTCCATCACGCAGGGACTGTTGATACTCTGGTAAACGACGCAGTAAATTCAATACCAGCATAAAAACGTGCTGCACTACCGATGGTGTGGCATACGCTCGCACATTGCACACTGGTATGTGCCTGTCACTCGCAGCTTGAATCTCGACGTTGTTGGTGCCCGTGGCAGCAACACAGATCAGTTGTAAAGCTTGTGCTGCCGTGATCGTATTCGCATCCAGGACAACTTTATTGCTGATCGCAATATTCTGGCCGGCGAGACGTGATGCCAGTTGCGCTGGCGTCGTCGAACCATGAAAGGTCCACTTCACTGGCAAGGTCTGTAACCGTTGCGTGTCCAGGTCCTGGTTATCGACACTCTCCCAATCGAGAAACACTGCATGCATAAACGGCATTCTCCGGTACAATAGTCAGACACTCATTAATTATTATCGCTATGAAATACACTAGCCAACAAGACTTCAATCATGATCGCCAGCCGGTAACCGGTATATTATTGGTGAATCTAGGTACGCCTGAGGCCCCAACTCCCACTGCTGTACGGCGTTACCTCGGTGAATTTCTCAGTGATCCGCGTGTTGTGGAAATCCCAAAACTGATCTGGTGGTTAATCCTGAACGGGATCATTCTACGCTTCCGGCCCAAGAAAGTGGCGCATGCCTACGCCAGTATCTGGATGGACGACGGTTCACCGTTGATGGTGTATTCACGCGCAATCACCAGGGCCCTGGACGAACGCTGTCAGGCAGAGTTCGGCGGACCGGTTCTGGTCGAGCTGGCCATGCGCTATGGCAAACCAGCGATGTGTGATGTATTGCGACACATGCGTGAGCAAAACGTCGAACGATTATTGGTGGTACCGTTATACCCTCAGTACTCCGCCACGACTACCGCCACTGTTTTCGATGCGCTTGCCGCCGAATTACAATATTGGCGTCGCTTACCAGAGTTGCGCGTGTGTATGCATTACCACGACCAGCCACAATATATTAAAGCGCTTGCTTCCTCGATCCGCGACAGTTTTACCAAGCATGGCAAACCGGACAAACTGGTGTTCTCGTTTCATGGCTTACCGCAACGATGCCTGCACGCCGGTGATCCGTATTATTGTCATTGTCAGAAAACCGCGCGTCTCGTCGCCGAGGCCATGCAACTCGATGCGGATGACTGGCTGGTCAGCTTTCAATCCCGCTTTGGCCGCGAACAATGGCTGCAACCTTATACCAACGTCACCATGGAAAAACTGGCCCAATCGGGTACCAGGCATGTTCAGATCATTTCACCGGGGTTTGCTGCCGATTGTCTGGAAACCCTGGAAGAACTCGCGATCCAGAACAAGGAGTTCTTCTTGACCGCCGGCGGCGAAAAATTTCACTATATCCCGGCCCTCAATGCCGATCCCGCCCATATTGATGCACTGTTCGATCTGGTCAAATGCCAGACTCAGGGCTGGTCCACCGCAAGTCTGGACGAGGCCGCACGCCGCGAAACATTGCAACGTGCCCACCAGTTAGGTTCTGCCGAATAATATCAATGGCATAAAAAAGGGAGGCTGTGCCTCCCTTTTTTATTGTATACAGCCAATGGTTCTAGGCCTTGTAATCAGCGATCCCCGGGTTTCCCTCGGCACCGATGATCTTCGGTGTATTGAGTTTCTTGAACTTGGCAACCTTGACGTGTCGCAGGTAGGTGCTGACCGTTTCCCAGATCGGTTCACCTGGTGACTGACTGCCAACAGTGGCCCAACCGGATACCTTGTAGTTCTTGTCCGGTTCAATCGGGGTACCGTCATCCAGACGCATGTCCTTGATGCGGTTACCGATGGTGGCATTAATATCGATGGTATAATCCAGACCACCAACACGGACCATGTCACCACCCTGTTGCCGGTACGGATCTTTGTTAAACAGGTTATCCGCCACGTCTTCCAGTACCGCCTTGATGTCCGAGCCTTTCATGTCACGGGCATAGGTTTCCGGATACGTAATACAGGTCTGGTCCATCACATTATCCATGGTGATGGCCTGACCCGGCAGCACTGTGGTACCCCAACGGAAACCCGGTGACAATGAAATTTGAGTTTCGTTGATGGTATTCAGCGCATCGCAAATCAGCTGATCAAAGGTTCCGTTAAAATTCCCGCGGCGGTACAACGCGCCACCATCGGGATCGGCTACCGCCAGTTGTTCCGAGAGGGTTTCTGTGTAGGGTTTACGCACTTCGGCGATGTACGCTGTCATCTCCTTATCGGCTTCCAGCAGATTAGAAAATACGGGCAACAGGCGATAACGGAAATCCTGAACTTTTCCGTTACGGATATCCAGCTGCATAAAGCCCAGGAACTTGCCGTTGGATCCGGCATTGGTCACCAGGGTCTGACCACCCTTGTTCTTCACGATAGTCGGCGCCGGAACACCGTCATGCGTATGGCCGCCAAAGATGGCATCAACGCCAGTGACGATACTGGCCATCTTGAGATCTACATCCATACCGTTATGTGAAATCACGAATACCGCATCAGGTTTTTCTGTCGCCCGGATCTGATCCACCAGCTTTTGCATTTCCGAATCACGAATACCAAATGTCCAGTCCGGAATGAAGCGCTGCGGATTGGCAATCGGCGTGTACGGAAAACCCTGACCAATGATGGCCACACGTACTCCGCCCATCTGTTTGATCGTGTAGGGCTTGAAAGCGCGTTGAGTATTTTCATTGTAGCCGGCAAAGTCAGCATACTTGTAATCAAATGCCGCTTCGTCACGGACAAAGCAGTTTTGGACCACAAAGTCGCCTTTAAACGCCTTGACGTTATTAATGACTTCTTCTTCGGTATAGGTGAATTCCCAGTGACCGGTCATGACATCCACGCCCAGCAGATTGGTGGCACCGACCATGTCCTTGCCGCGGGTCCAGTAGGCAGTTGCCGAACCCTGCCAGGTATCGCCGCCATCGATCAACAAGGTCTGGTTTGGGCCATGTTCGGCGCGCAGTTTCTTTACCAGCGTACGGAAATGAGCAAAACCACCGACCTTACCGTAAGTCTTGGCAGCTTCCACATAGTCCAGATAGGTAAATGCATGCGCCTCGATGGAATTGGGTGCAATACCAAAATGTTTTAAAAACGCTTCGCCGACAAGGTGCGGCGGCTGACCAAAAGCGGAACCGATACCCAGGTTAACGTTTGGCTCGCGAAAATAAATCGGATTCAGCTGTGCGTGGCAATCGGTCATGTGCATGATGGCAACATTACCGAATTTTGGAATATTGTAGAGGTCTTCCGGTTTTCGCAGGACACCATTGCTCGCGGTACCACCAGTTGTACCTTTGGCCGGTTGCTGTTGTTTACTTTCACAACCCGGGACCAGACCTGCCGCAGCAGCAATACCCATGAGTTGTATAAATTCGCGACGGTTTAGAGACATCAATCTCCTCCTGGTATTTTTTACAGAAAAATAAAAGAAATCGTTGGTTTAATTATCGAAATAAGTCTTGGAAAAATCCGAAGACCACAATTTAGGTGTGTGATCGTACCACGATTTAGACTTACTTTAAATTTCCACCACTCCGTGGCCAATCTTATTACAAATCCCCCCTGCTGGGGATACTCGGCTAACAAAATTCCACTAACGCATTGAAAATACTGCAAACTGCAATCAGCTACCCTGAAATTAGCGGGATTTTATCGCAAAACGCAATTCACTTTGCTCGTGCTAGCAGCTGCCGGCGTAGCACTCGATAGCCCAACAGCAGGAGTACACAAAAGGCGAAGATGAGGGGGCGCAGGGTATCGGCCTTGACCAGCCAATAAAAATGCAGCGTCCCCAGGGGAACGATGACATAGATAAGACTATGCAGGCGTTTCCATTTCTTACCCAGACGGCGCTGCATGGCACGAGTGGACGTAATGGCCAGTGGAAATAAACCGATGACGGCCAGCATGCCCACGGTAATGAAAGGCCGTTTGACGATATCCTTGCCGATTTCCACCCAGTCAAAAAACTGATCTATCCAGAGATAGGTCAGGAAGTGCAGACACAGATAGGCAAAGCTCCACAAACCGATCAACCGTCGCAACTGGATCGGCCAGGCCTCATTGGTCAGGTCCCGCAACGGCGTCATGCACAAGGTCAGTAACAGTAACTGCAGGCCCCATTCCCCGAGATGACGAATCACCACCTCCAGTGGATTCGCCCCTAATTGATCCGTGAATAAATACCACAACAACCAGACTAACGGCACTATACAACACAACCATATGGCAGCCTTGAGTAAAAGCACACGATGACGCGCGGTCATGGGAGATGACAATTTATCAAAATAACTGACGACGGCTGTAATGGAATTCATCGTGCCCTACTTCACTCTTTCGAATAAGTGCTGTTATCTGGTTTCGTTTCGATCAGCGCAGTTCCAGCAAATACTAAAAGTATTTGCGCAGGTCCATTCCCTGATACAGTTGCGCCACCTGATCTTCATAGCCATTGAACATCAAGGTTTTGCGTTTGAAGAATTCGCCTATGCGGCGTTCGCGTGCCTGACTCCAGCGCGGGTGATCCACGTGCGGATTAACGTTGGAATAAAAGCCATACTCCGATGGTGCTGCCGCCTCCCAGGTAGATACAGGCTGTTGCTCGACAAACTCGATCTTGACGATGGCCTTGATACTCTTAAAACCGTATTTCCATGGCACGACCAGTCGTATCGGCGCACCATTTTGCTTTGGTATGACCTCACCGTACAGGCCCACAGCCAACAGAGTGAGTGGGTGCATGGCCTCGTCCATGCGCAGGCCTTCCACGTATGGCCAATCCAGCACAGACCGATTCTGTCCGATCATTTCTTTTGGGCGCAACAAGGTGGTAAATCTCACATACTTGGCACGTGACGTGGGTTTAAATCGTTTGATCAGATCTGCCAGGGGAAATCCTACCCAGGGAATCACCATCGACCAGCCTTCTACGCAGCGATGGCGATAAATGCGTTCCTGTAAGGGATGCGGCTTGAGAATGTCTTCCAGGGTAAATTTACCGGGCTTCTCCACTTCACCTGCGATCTCCACCGACCAGGGGTCAAGGGTCAGGGCCTGGGCATTTTCTGCAGGGGAATATTTATCGGTGCCAAACTCGTAATAGTTGTTGTAGTGCGTGACATCCTTGTATTTCGTTAACTCTTCCGTGGTCGACATGGTTTTATTAACAGAAAAGTTCAGTGGTTTGTTGCCATAACCTGCCTGGACATTGCCAAACAGTGGCGCCAGGGCCAGACCAGCGGTGGCCTGCATAAAGTAACGTCGCTTCAGGTACACCTCTTTGCTGGTAATTTCCGAAGGAGGGATATCGCTAGGATGTTTGATTATCATGGGCTTTTACTCGCAACTTGCTGGGTTAAATTTAGAGTCAGTCTCATCTTCAAAAGTTCATCAACATATCCCCGGCAGGGATTAGAATACGCAGCCAAATTGGGCTAAGATTGTGTTCCCTGATGTCAGAACAAAACATTAATATGTCCGAACAACGTACTGTGAACAAAAGCATGGTCCAAATCAGCCGGACCAAGGGTGAAACACGTACTTTCAAGATCTACGATGACAAGTTTATCGACGTCACCATAGACAATATCTTCGGACAAAAGAACTACCAACTTAATCTATGCATGCTCGAACCGTGGCCGGTACGCAATCGTGATGTTTCCTGGCGCTGGTTAATGAGCATGGTCTATTTCGGTATCGCCGCTGTCGCTTACGGCGTTTACCTGGTCAATCATCACGAAGGTGAAATGCTCAGCCGGCTCATCCCCTTCATCGTGATCTTTATCCTGCTTCTGTTGGGTTCACTGTTGATGTTTCTGTACCGCTCGCCCAACGTCACCGAATTTCGTAGCCGCTATTGCGGTTGTGTCCTGATCAGCCTGCTTTACGCTAACCCGGGCAAAGAAGCTTTCGATCAGTTCGTGGATGAACTCAAACAACGTATCCTGCTTTCCAGCCAGCAGGTGCGCATCGACAAGCACCGCATGCTGATCAATGAAATCACCAAACTGCGCCGGCTGCGTAACGACGGCATTATCAGTGAACGTGATTACGTTGCTGCCTCACGCCGCATACCCAATATGCGCGCATAAGATTTGCCCACCGCGATTTCCAGTCAAGTAAAGCAGACTGGTGCAAGGCAATCATCACAAAACGATAACAAATACGAATATTTCTGGCGCCGCTCCAGGGCTGGAACAGCTGGGGAGGCAAACTCCTTCCCTGGAGCCGGCTTTGTATTGGAGGTTAATCTAACCCGGATATTCCCGGATTATGCTGCGGCGGCCTTGTCGCGACCTTTGCGGAAAGTAAATTTGTCGCCGTCCACATCGACATCGATCACATCCCCAGGCAGGAACTTGCCACCGAGGATGTCCTGAGCCAGTGGGTTCTCCAGCTGCTGCTGGATGGCACGCTTAAGCGGACGTGCGCCATAAACCGGGTCAAATCCGGCTTCACCCAGTTTATCCAACGCAGTATCGCTGATGTGAATACCCAGATTACGATCCTTGAGGCGCTTACGCAGATAATCGATCTGGATGTTGGCAATCGCACGAATCTGGGCGGATTGCAGCGGATGGAAGACCACCACCTCGTCGATACGGTTGATAAATTCCGGGCGGAAGTGTTGGGTCACGCTTTCCATCACGGCCGCCTTCATCGCATCGTAATTTTCCTCGCCCGCCAGTTCCTGGATCTGCTGCGAACCGATATTGGAGGTCATCACGATGACGGTATTGCGAAAGTCCACGGTACGACCCTGACCATCGGTAAGACGCCCATCGTCCAGAACCTGCAATAACACATTGAACACATCCGGATGTGCCTTCTCCACTTCGTCGAGCAGGATCACGGAATAGGGTTTACGCCGCACCGCTTCGGTGAGGTAGCCGCCCTCTTCGTAACCGACATAACCCGGCGGTGCACCGATCAAACGTGCGACGGAGTGCTTCTCCATGAACTCGGACATGTCGATGCGAACCATGGCGTCTTCGGTATCGAACAGGAATTGCGCCAGGGCCTTGGTCAGTTCGGTCTTGCCCACACCCATGGGGCCGAGGAACAGGAAGGAGCCGTTGGGGCGATTGGGGTCGGCCAGCCCGGCACGGGAACGGCGAATGGCATCGGCCACGGCGTGCACGGCTTCGTCCTGACCCACCACCCGTTGATGCAGACCTTCTTCCATACGCAGGAGTTTTTCGCGTTCGCCTTCGAGCATCTTGGACACAGGAATACCGGTCCACTTGGAAACGACTTCGGCGATCTCTTCATCACTGACCTTGTTGCGCAGCAATTTGGTCTCCTGCATCTCCGCCTGGGCTGCCATATCCAGTTGTTTTTCCAGTTCCGGAATACGGCCATATTGCAACTCTGACATGCGCGCCAGGTCGCCGGCACGGCGTGCGGTTTCCAGTTCAATACGGGCGCGATCCAGTTCTTCCTTGATGTGTTGGGTTCCCTGTAATGCGGCCTTCTCCGCACTCCAGACTTCTTCCATGTCCTTGTATTCGCGTTCCAGTTTGTCGATTTCCTGTTCCAGATCGGCAAGGCGCTTCTTGGACGCAGCATCGGTTTCTTTGTTCAGGGCCTCGCGCTCGATCTTCAGCTGGATCAATTTGCGATCCAGCTTGTCCATGGTTTCCGGTTTGGAATCGATCTCCATGCGGATGCGGCTGGCAGCCTCGTCCACCAGATCAATTGCCTTGTCCGGTAATTGGCGATCCGTAATGTAACGATGAGACAAGGTGGCTGCAGCAACGATGGCCGGGTCGGTAATATCGACACCGTGGTGCACTTCGTATTTCTCCTTGAGCCCGCGCAGGATCGCAATGGTGTCTTCCACGCTCGGTTCGGTTACCAGCACTTTCTGGAAACGGCGTTCAAGTGCAGCGTCCTTTTCGATGTATTTGCGATATTCGTCCAGGGTAGTAGCACCGATACAATGCAGCTCACCACGTGCCAGCGCCGGCTTTAACATATTGCCGGCATCCATGGCACCTTCAGCCTTACCGGCGCCGACCATGGTATGAATTTCATCGATGAACAAAATGATCTGACCTTCCTGTTTGGCCAGATCGTTCAACACCGCCTTCAAACGTTCTTCGAATTCACCACGAAATTTTGCGCCTGCGACTAACGCGCCCATATCCAGGGACAATACGCGCTTGCCTTTCAGGCCTTCCGGGACTTCGCCGTTAACGATACGTTGCGCCAGGCCTTCGACGATGGCGGTCTTACCGACACCAGGTTCGCCAATCAACACGGGATTGTTCTTGGTACGACGCTGCAATACCTGCACTGCGCGACGAATTTCATCATCTCGTCCGATGACCGGATCAAGTTTACCCTGTTCGGCGCGCTCGGTCAGATCAATCGTGTACTTCTCCAGAGCCTGGCGTTGTTCCTCAGCATTGGGGTCATCGATCTTCTGACCACCGCGCACATCATCAATGGCTTTTTCCAATGACGCCTTGGTGGCGCCGGCTTTACGCAGGATGTCGCCCAGCTGACCCTTGTCTTCCACGGCGGCCAGGGCAAACAGTTCACTGGAGATGTACTGGTCCTTGCGTTGTTGTGCCAGCTTGTCGGTCTGATTCAGCAAGCGGGCAAGGTCATTGGAAATATGCAGATCACCACTGCCACCTTCCACGCTGGACAGGCGCTCCATGGCTTCACCCAGTTGCGAGCGCAGTAAATTGACATTGGCGCCGGATAACTGCAGCAGGTGTCGCACCGTGCCGCCCTGTTGATCCAACATGGCAATCATCACATGTAAGGGTTCCACAAACTGGTGATCACGACCGACCGCCAGACTCTGGGCGTCCTGGAGGGCCAGTTGAAACTTGCTGGTCAATTTATCCATGCGCATGAAATGATGTCCTCATTCGAAAAGGTTCTGATTGTTTACATTAATAGGGACAAACCGCGGGGTTTCAAGCAAGTCGCCTGCAGCTACTGACCTGGATCAACTAATTGAATCAGGTCGGGTGGATGACACGGTTACTTCTGATAAACCTTGCGCGCAAACAGATCATTACGCCGGCTGACCAGTCGATCCAGGAATAACAAACCATCAAGATGATCGACTTCATGCTGCACGGCACGCGCCTCGTAGCCCAGGAAGTCATACGTTTGCTGGATGCCCTCTTCATCCAGGGCCTGGACCTTAACCTGTTCGGCACGAATGACGTTACCGGTAAAATCCGGCACCGACATGCAACCTTCACGACCCACCACCATCCCCTCCCACTGCAGGATTTCCGGATTGATCAGCACAAGGCGACCATGATTGGGGATCTTCGGTTTGCTGGAGACATCGATTATCACGATGCGGCGAAACTCCCCCACCTGGGGTGCCGCTATCCCAACGCCGCCGGGACCGGCACGCATGGTCAGTTCCAGATCGGCGATGAACTGCTGTACGGATTCGTCGATTCTCTCGACTTCAACAGACACCTGTTTCAGCCGCTCATCCGGATAGGTGAGAATGGGTAAAACGGCCATCAGAAATCAGGCAATCAGGGTATCAATAGGACTGAGTTTCACATCGATGCCGTCATGTCGAATCACCTCCAGTGCGGCTGCCACGGCATCAATACCTTCGTCAGAGCTGCCTTCGATGTGCATGATGTAAATCGGTTTGTCTTCGCTGCCGGCGACATCCGATTCAAGATCCAGGATGTTAAATCCAACTTCGGCCAGGGCAGTGGTGACCTTGGCGACGATCCCGGCACGGTCAGCACCGGAGACGGTGATGCGCATGTCGGGTAACACGTGCTGGTGCAAATGACCTTCGATATTGTCCACGTGCAGATGCAGATCCAGTGACTGCGCCACGGTCAGCAACAGGTCTTCCAGTCCCTTTTTATGACCTTTGTAACTCACCATCATCATGATTGTGAAGTTACCCCCCAGTCGCAACATCGAGGTTTCACCCAGGTTACAACCTTCATCGTAAAGCGCATTGGTCACATGTGCCACGATCCCGGGACGATCCTTACCTACCAAGGTGACCATGAACCAGTTTGTCATAACACGACCCTCCGTTTCGGTAAGGCAGTTAATTCAGTAGTTCGTGTGCGACGACGATGATGCCCACGCCCAGACTGATGAGGATAATCTGGCGTACCGTTTCAATGAATTCTACGCGTTTATGCAAGGTGGGGATGAGGTCCGCCACGGCGATATAGATAAAACTGGCCGCCGCAATGGCGATGAAGTACGGCACAAGGGCCAGGGAGTGTTGCAGGCTGTAATATGTCACAACGGCACCAATGATCGTCGTCAGACTGCTTAGCATATTGAAAAACAGGGCGCGGCCACGACTATAGCCACTATGTAATAACAGGACAAAATCACCGACTTCCTGCGGAATTTCGTGGGCGGCCACCGCAAGGCTGGTGATGATGCCAAGGTGCACATCGGTCAGGAACGCTGCCGCAATCAACACACCATCCACCAGGTTGTGAACGCCGTCTCCTATCAGGACCAATGTCCCGGCTGCACTGTGATGGTTATGATCCGTAGTGGTATGCGCTTCACACTCCTCGTCATGACAATGACGCCATAACACCATCTTTTCCAGAATAAAGAACCCCATGATGCCCAGCAGGATGGTCAGTCCCAACTGGTGAAACTCCAGCGCGTATTGACCACTGACCGCTTTTGGTATCAGACCTAGAAAGGCTGCCCCCAACATGGCCCCTGTCGCCAGACTGATGAAATGCGGTAACGACGCTGCATGATGGCGTTGAGGGAGCAACAGAAACGCCGAGGCGGCCAGTACACTCAGGACACCACCGACCAGGCTAAAGATCACAATCAGGAGTAATAGATGCATGTGTTGTTATGCGTGTCGTTGAAAAAAGTCCTGCATCATACCGTATCAAAGCCAGAAAACCAGATCAGCCTGGTTGCATCCAGATGAGGCTGGCCATGCGGCCGGTTGTGCGATCGCGCCGGTAAGAATAAAACTGCGTAGCCTGTTCGTAGGTGCAATATTCGCCGCCGGTAATCTGGGTTATACCTAGGTCGGCCAGTTGCCGTCGCGCCACTGCATAGATATCCATCAGCCATTTGCCTGGTTGGTGCGCGACAAATACCTCGGCATAACCGGGTGCCTGGTCAAGGAAGACATCGCGTACCTCATCGCCGACTTCAAACACACGTGGTCCGATGGCCGGGCCCAGCCAGGCCATCAGGTTCGTCGGCGCCACCTGCATACGTGTCACCGTTTCATTGATTACCCCGGCTGCCAGCCCGCGCCAGCCGGCATGGGCAGCAGCCACAACCGTGCCGACCTGATTACACAATAACACCGGTAAGCAATCTGCCGTCATGACCACACAGACCTGTCCCGGCTGGGTGCTGATACAGGCATCCGCCGTGGTTCCGAACTGGACGTTTGTACACACCTGAATACCATGGACCTGGTTGAGCCACACTGGCTCGCCCGGTAAGTGCAAATATTGCCGCAGACGCGCCCTGTTCTCCGTCACCGCCAGTGGGTCATCGCCCACGTGCTGGGCCAGGTTGAAACTGTCGTAGGGTGCCCGACTCACACCGCCTATGCGGGTTGTTACTCCTGCTTTTACCCTCGACGGCGCCGGCCAGTCAGCGGGAATCCAGCCAGGCTCAGCCATGCCCCACCCCAGCCGCATCGGCCCGTAGTTGCGCCAGCAAGGTCTCCATATCCACCGGTAACGGTGCCTCCCACTGCAGATGTTCGCCGGTTTGTGGATGAATTATACCCAGGCGAGCTGCATGCAGCGCCTGACGACGGAAATGGCGCAGGGCTTCGGCCAATTCCACGGAACAGCCACGTGGCAGTTTGAGCCGGCCACCATAAACCGGATCTCCAAGTAATGGGAAATGCACATAAGCCATGTGGACCCGGATTTGATGGGTGCGGCCGGTCTCCAGGTTGACGCGTATCAGGCTGTGGGCACGAAAACGTTGCAGCACCCGGTAGTGGGTGATCGCCGGCTTTCCCCGTTCCACCACGGCCATGCGCTTACGCTGGACCGGGTGGCGGCCGATGGGGGCATCAACAGTGCCCCCTGCCGTCATCACCCCGACCACGATGGCCAGGTATTCACGCTCAAATTCACGGGCCTGTAATTGCGCCACCAGCTCCTTGTGCGTATTCAGGTCCTTTGCCACCACCAACAGGCCACTGGTCTCCTTGTCCAGGCGATGCACGATCCCGGCCCGGGGCAGGTTTTCCAGTTGTGGCGCATGGTGAAGCAGGGCATTGAGCATGGTCCCCGTATAATTACCGGCTGCGGGGTGCACCACCAATCCAGCAGGTTTATTGATCACCAAGAGGTGCGCATCTTCATAGATGATGGGTAAGGGGATATCCTCTGCCTCCCATTCCCCTTCCGGGGCCAGACTGGCCTGCAGGATGACCTGTTGCCCGGCAAAGACCTTGTCTTTGGGGCGCATGACCCGGGAATCCACCTGTACCTGGCCATCGCGAATCCACTGTTGCAGGCGGCTGCGGGAAAAATCCTGAAACAAAATGGCCAGGGCCTGGTCAAGACGTTTACCGTCCAGCTCGTCAGGTATCTCAGCGCTTAAGGGTGAAGAGGCGGTCATATCGGCTGTGGATCACTGTATTATCAAAGATATAAAAAGGTATACTAGCGTAAACCATCAAGACTGCTTCACAATAATTTAAATGGAAAAATACGTGCTCAAACAACTTTTTCGCCTTGTCAGTATCACGCTTATCTCCCTGTTGTTGCATGCCTGTGCCAGCACGACCAACCCGGAAGATCCCACCTCAGGGATGGATGCCAAGCAAATCTATCAACACGCCAGCGATCAACTGAAAGATGGCGACTACGAAACAGCCATTAAATATTACGAACGGCTGGAGGCACGCTTTCCTTATGGCAAGTACGCAGAGCGCGCCCAAATGGAAATTGCCTATGCCTACTACAAGGATAACGAGCAGGAATCCGCAATCCTCGCCGCTGATCGGTTTATCAAACTACACCCGAATCACCCCAATGTGGACTACATGTATTACATGCGGGGCCTGGCCAGTTACGATTTAACCAAATCGTTTCTCGATAACCTGTTTAATGTTGACCCAACCGAACGCGATCCCAAATCTGCCCGCCGTGCCTTTCAGTATTTCGCCGAACTGGTCAAGAAATTTCCCCGAAGCCGCTATGCCAAGGACGCTGTCAAGCGCATGATGGTAATCCGTAACAGTCTAGCCAAATACGAAGTCCACGTTGCCAATTATTATCTGACCCGCGGTGCTTACCTGGCTGCCGCCAACCGTAGCAAATACGTTGTAGAAAATTATCAACGCACACCTGCCGTGGCCGATGCCCTCGCCATCATGGTCCAGGCCTATAACAAACTGGGAATGAAAGAACTGGCGGCCGACGCAAAGCGCGTGCTGGAACTCAATTACCCAAATCACCCGGCATTAAAAAATCAATAGGGGTAATTGCAGGATAATGTGAGGCAATCACCCTTCCCTAGATTGCCCCGTCTCCTTCTTCACCAGTCCGGATCCGCACGACCCGATCGATATCACTGACAAAGATTTTGCCATCCCCGATCTTGCCTGTACGCGCAGCATTCGTGATTGCTTCAATGCAGCTGTCCAGTTGCTCGTCCCGAATCACGATCGTAATCATGACTTTGGGTAGAAAATCGATGACGTATTCAGCACCGCGATACAATTCGGTATGCCCCTTTTGGCGGCCGAAGCCCTTCACTTCGGTTGCCGTCATACCGGTAATGCCAATATCTGACAGTGCTTCGCGAACGTCATCCAGTTTGAAAGGTTTGATGACGGCTTCAATCTTTTTCATTGCGTTTTCCTTTTCTGGTTGTGGCTGTACAGGAATGCAGGTCGCTATAAGATATCCGGTTAGACACAATAACTCTAGCCCAATTTGACCGACGTATGATTCAACTCACCAAGTTCATACGGCTTCACAGTCATCATCGCGTTCATTACGCTATTTCTGGCGGTGTCGATGATAACCGGAGGTTAACGGATAACGCCGATCACGCCCGAAAGCTCGCGGCGTGATGCGCACACCAGGCGGTGCCTGCCGGCGTTTATGTTCCGCACCATCCACCATCCGAATAACCCGGCGCACTGTCGCTTCGTCAAAACCCGCAGCAATGATGTCTTCCGGACTCTGATCCTGTTCCACATAACGTGCAAGTATCGGATCCAGCACAGCATAATCGGGCAGACTATCGCTGTCTTTCTGGTCCAGTGCCAGTTCGGCGGATGGTGGTCGATCAATCACACGTTGTGGAATGATTTCGTGTTCACGGTTACGCCAGCGCGCCAGGCGGTAGACCAGGGTCTTGGCCACATCTTTGAGCACATCAAAGCCGCCTGCCATGTCGCCATACAAGGTGGCATATCCCACGGCCATTTCACTCTTGTTGCCGGTGGTCATGGCTATTTTGCGTTTTTTGTTGGCAATTGCCATCAGGATCAGGCCGCGACAACGTGCCTGAATATTTTCTTCCGTAGTATCCACCGGCAGCCCGGCAAACTCATCCTTGAGCATATCGAGGAATGTCATGAAGGCCGGTTCAATGGAAATCAGGTGATGCTCTACGCCCAGAGTCTGACATTGTTGTCTGGCATCCTCGATGCTCATTGTCGAGGTATAACGTGATGGCATCAGCACGCCTTCCACCCCCTCAGCTCCAATGGCATCCACTACGATTGCCAGGGTCAGAGCAGAATCGATACCACCAGACAAGCCAATCACCACACCGTTGAAGTTATTCTTACGCACGTAATCTCGCACACCGGTGACCAGGGCCTGATACGCGCTCTCCTCTTCCGATAGCACCGGGGCGCAGGCCTGTGGTGGGACTGTGATTGTGCTGTCATCAACCTGAAGCTCCACCGCATACACATTTTCTTCAAAGGCCGGTGCCTGAAACACACACTCGGCGTTGGCATTCATCACGAACGAAGCACCATCGAACACCAGCTCATCCTGACCACCAATTTGATTGACATAGGCAATGGGGATCTTGTGTTGCTGGATGTGTCGGCGCACCACCTGGTGGCGCTCAGCATCCTTGCGCAAATGATAGGGTGAGGCATTGATGTTAAGGATCATGCGCGCACCCGCTGCTACGCTGCGTTGCACCGGCGCATCAACCCAGATGTCTTCGCATATAGTAATACCCATGGGTACACCGGCGATATCAATCACACAGGGGACGTCACCGGCCACAAAGTAGCGCTTCTCATCAAAAACGCTGTAATTAGGCAGGGCCTGTTTATGGTACCGCGCAATGATTTGTTGTTGATACAGCACCAGCGCCGCGTTGTAGACACCATCGCCATCATGCAGGGGGATGCCCATGACCACGTAAAAATCACCAACCTGTTGCTGGATATCCTGTAATGTGCGCTGACAGCGCAGATACATGTCAGGGCGTAACAGCAAATCTTCCGGTGGATATCCCACCAGTGCCAGTTCAGGGAACAACAGGATGTCTGCTTGATGTTGTCGCGCCTGAGCACACACCTCCATGATCTTTTGCGCATTCCCATCGATATCCCCGACCAGGAAATTCGATTGCGCCAACAGCAGTCGCAGTGTCTTCACGTGTGTCACATCACTTGGTGGTCATGGTCTGTAACATGGTACTGCCCAGTTGAGCCGGTGAGTTACACACCCTCACACCGGCCTCACGCAAGGCCTGTATCTTGCCGGTCGCCGTCCCTTTGCCACCGGTGATAATTGCGCCGGCATGCCCCATACGCTTACCCGATGGCGCGGTAACACCGGCGATGTAGGCGACTACCGGTTTGCTAACATGTGCCTGGATATATTCCGCGGCGTGTTCTTCAGCAGCACCACCGATCTCGCCCACCATGATGATCCCTTCGGTTTGCGGATCGTTCTGGAACATGTCCAGGCAATCAATAAAATCCAGTCCGTGAATGGGATCGCCACCGATACCGATACAGGTGCTCTGCCCCAAACCGTTCTGGCTGGTTTGATATACCGCCTCATATGTCAGCGTACCGGAACGCGAGACGATTCCAATCTTGCCCGGTGCGTGGATTGCCCCTGGCATAATCCCGATCTTGCATTGCCCTGGAGTAATCACGCCCGGACAGTTCGGTCCAATCAATTTAGCACGGGTACCTGCCAGGGCAGCCTTGACCTTTAACATGTCCAGTACCGGGA
>JBECKZ010000015.1:0-15842 GCA_040235555.1 Thiohalomonadales bacterium
AGGTATGTTTGATCATCGTATCCGTTGCACTGGCAAGGAAACCCGCATTATTCAGGGCCGGTGCCAGGATGGGTAAATCACGGGGTCGGGAAAAGGTCACACCGGTACCTTTGCCACCCTGGCCGTGATCACCGTGGCACATGGCACAATCCTGGGCGAACAACTTTTTACCGTGCTCGATATTGCCATGGATACGAGAGGGATCGTGCCTGGGTCGTTTTACCTTGGTAAAGGTGCGAATATAGTCGATGATTTTATGTACCTCGTTATCACTCAGGCTGGTGAATGCCGGCATAACCCGGCCCGGCCTGCCCATGCGAATCGTGGTAAACAAAAATTGATCGCTGACCTGGCGCTGGAAATCAGGCAAAGCCAGTGGTACGCCCACACCACCCTTGCCATGCTCGCCATGACATACAGCACAATTATTTTCAAACAGAGTTGCGCCGGTTTCGCTTGCCAGCACGGTGCTGGTGGACATTAGCAACAAGCAGGTGAACAGGATTTTCTTCATCACTGGCCGGAATTCCTTCTACAATGGTAGAAACTGAATCATGAGTTTGTGCGTTCGTTGCAGTATAGTAATGAAATTATGATGTGGAATACACCCATGCCAAATACCCTGTGCAAAAAAAATTGTATTTTACTGACATACATCATGATCATTGCAGGTAGTGTATTCACCTCACTTAGCGCAATCGCTCAGGATAATATCGGTTTTCCCGATCAACCCCTGACCGAGCCTCTGGTGCTGCCGGACTGGTTCAAGCTCAGTTTCCTGGATTTACGCGAAGACCTGCATGATGCCAACGCTAACAAACGCGGTCTGATCATTTACTTCGGCCGCCACGACTGCCCCTACTGCAAGGCTCAACTGGAAAAGAACTGGGGGACACCCGATATTGTCACCTATACCCGCGCTCATTTCGATGTCGTTGCCATCGATGTACTTGGTAATCGCCTCGTCACCGACCTCAATGGCAAGGAGCAGACCGAAAAGGAATTTGCTATCGCCAATCAGGCGCACTTCACCCCGACGCTGTTTTTCTACGACAACCGCGGCAAACTGGCCCTGAAACTCACCGGTTATCGTCCACCCTACCAGTTCCGTGCGGCGCTGGAATTTGCCGCAGATCACCACCAGCGCGAAGGTTCGTTTCGCAGTTACCTGGCCCGGGCCGAACCTGCCTACAGTTATGGGACGGACACACTGAACGAATATCCGGAGTTTCATCAACCGGCATTTCTGAACAACTACAGCAAGCACAAACACAGCAAACCGTTGTTGATTGTGTTTGAACGCACGCACTGTCATGCCTGCGATGTTCTGCATGCCGGACCCCTGAATAGCCCGCAAATCAAAAAGCTGTTAACCGACATCGATGCGGTTCAACTGAATATGTGGAGTGATGCGCCGGTGGTCACTCCCGCTGGCAAACACCTCACCAGCAAGAGCTGGGCTGACGAATTAGGTCTAAGCTATGCCCCCACCCTCATCTTCTACGACGCCACGGGCAAGGAAATCATTCGGGTGGATTCTGTGCTCGGCTTTTACCGCCTGCATGGCGTGTTGCGTTATGTCATCAGCGGTGGTTACCGTGATTATCCCAACTATCAGCAGTGGCGTAGCCAGAGCGGTAACAAAGGTCCGTCATCATGACCGAAATAAACTATGCCTTAAGTCTGTATGACAGCTCAGCATCATACCGTTGGTGACCATGGCACAGGCTGGTGGCAAATATGCCGATAGTGTTTGCGGATTGTCCTGAGCAGTACCTTACGTTCGCGTTCGATACGCTTGTACAGTGGCACCAACTTCTGATCATCTAGTTGAGGTGATATCAGTTCTTCTATCATCGTTTGCAAGAAACACAGATCGTGAATATTCCCCAGTTTGCTGCCGAGCTTAGTCAGACGCGCATACAATTTTTCCGTATCGTTACCGTAGAGACCTGCCATCGGGAATTGATAACCCAGGGTCTTGACCCGCTTGCGCCAGGCATGCAGCTCGGCGCAACGCTCAGACTTCAATGCAGCTTTACCGTGCTTGCACATTTTTACAAAACTACGCTTGAGCACATCCTGCAGTGTCTCCGGTGAGATTGTAAGAGATAAAAACGGCGGCAGTTCCTGCCGAATTGAAGCAACCAATACACTCAGCGGCTGTTCCTCAGCCAGTGCCGGCGCCTGCTGGCTACGAATTGCCTGACACAGTTCGTTAATCAGGTGTTGCGTCTTATTTCCCGGATACTTGCGTGCGAGTTTTGTCAGCGTCTGCACTGCAACATCCCGATCTCGCTGGCCGGCCAGACTGTTACTGACGGTCCGCAGCTTCTCCACCAGTTGTATATAACTCGCCGTTTTGCTGGTCAGGCCACGATACAACTTTAACCACGCGCGGGTTTGCTTGATGGCAACACGTAAGCGATGTATCGCGTCGGGATCGTGGCGGGTTTGCGTCAGGTCGAGTGTGTCGATCAGGATCAGCAGATTGCTGGCCACGTGATTGCCATCAACTGGGTGAATCGGTGTCATACTGATTGTGCACTATACCTTTTTGGCCTGACAAAAAAAAAGGCGGCTAACGCCGCCTTTTTCACAGATGCATTTACTGTTCAGCTGAATGCCTGACCCGGTTTGGCACCGATCTTTTTCAGGATCATAGCCAAGGGGCAAAAACCGGTGAAGCTGGCTTGCAGCATGTTGAAACCAACAAACGCTGTCAGCCACAACCAATGGATGTTTTGCAGCTGGGACAGTGCCAGGCTGACCAGGACCACAGTCCCGGCAAAGGCCAGTACAATTTTATCAATACTCATAATGTCTTCTCCCTTTATATTTTCATCTATGAATTACACACCATAACTGGCGAAAGATTATACGCAAGTCGTTAAGTTTTGTTTAGCTGGTCGGTCAGCGAAAAAGACCTATTCAAAACAAGTATTTACTTACCTGGACAGATATTAGGGTCATGATGATATGGGGGAAGATGTATCCCGTTTCAAGCCTGGCTCCAGATGTGCTCGCCACTGTCACAGGCTCAAGACACTGCAACATCTATCCTGGAATATGGCGGCCAGACCGTGATCACAGTCCCCAAACCGCGATGGTTTTCCTTGATTTGTCCGTACTATCAGCATAAATTTTATGTCGCTTATGCTCGGTGTTTTACCAGGGAGAATTTCGACAATGTTCCGCACCCAGTCTCGTATCCTTAGCGGTGTCGGGCTTCTTGGTATGCTGCTCGTTACTGTCCACGCGAATGCCAGTGAGCACCCTGATTTCAGTGCCGATGTCCATGTCATCGATAGGATTAAGGGCGAGATGTACCACGCCACGGTTGCCATGGGTAAATACGGCATACGCAGTGAAACCACCCATCCAAAATTCGGCAAGATGATTACCATTGCCAATTACAAACAGGAAACCTGTCGCACCTACCTGGTTAACAAGAAGGCCTATTACGAAGAAGCACTGGATCCGCAGGCACCGGACTGCGACCTCGACCTTGACCGACTGTTTGGGGAATACGCTGATACCCTGAATACCTACAGCTACCATGCGCTGGGTGCCACCACACCGTGCAAAGGCTACAAGAAAAAATCGCTCGGCGATGAAATGGTGAATAACCGCCAGACCCAGAAATGGGAATGTACCGACCCCACCAACCAGACCACCTTCACCCAGTGGTTTGACCCGCAACTGGGTCGTGTGATCAAACACCAGGAAGCCAAGATCACCAAAGAGTACGATAATATTCGGATTGGTTCCCTGCCACGTACCCTGTTCGCCAACCTGACTGGCTATCGCAAATACAGTCAGAATGCCTTTTTCGATTTAATGCGCATCCCGGCCTTTAGCACCACCAACAAGCAACCTGCCAACATGGACAAACTGCTGCCCAATGATCGCCTGCAGATCTGCATGGAAAACTGTCAGGCCGCCATGGCCAGTTGTACTGCCGCGGCCAAGGGTGAGGCAGCTTCCAAACAGTGCGATAGCGCATTCGATCAGTGCGCCTTACAATGTGAAAAACGCTACCCACCGCAATAAGCTCTACTAGTATAACGATTAGCCCCGTTGCGCTTGTCATCAAAGTGTAATCATGCGGGCATTAGCGGTTTGTTAAGCTCGTGGAGCAGTACTCAAATGCATGCAGGCACATCAACGCAAGAAGATTTCACACCTGCGCGGCCTACACAGGTAGAGCAATGTCTGCGTACTTATCTGCTAAATTCGCGTTTCGCGCGCTCATATCCCAGTTCGATCATCTCCCTGGCACGATGGAACTCGAAGACACTGCAGGCATTGGCCGGTATTTCGATCAGATGATCCATGGTATACGCAGCCAGCTTCAGGCGGGTAATCAGGTGTTCCATGGCTTCGAACGATTGCGCCATCAATTCAATGACATTGGTCCCAGGTTCCCTATCTTCATAACCCAGGCGTTGCGGGATACTGGCAAGAAATTCAACGATCGCTTTCTGATAATTGTTGTTGTTGCGTTTTAGTTTCGTTTGCTGCTCATCATTGTTTGGTACCGGCTGTGTCAGCGATTCTTTTCTTCCACTGAGACTGACCGCTACGGTGATATCGGTGATATCTCTGAGAGTGGGTGCAATCGGTACCGGATTAAGCAGACCACCGTCTACCAGCAAGTGCCCCTGATATTTCACCGGGGTGAAAACAGTAGGAATTGCAATTGATGCGCGTATGGCATCGAACAGCGAACCTCGCGTCAACCACACTTCCCGGCCGGCATTCAGATCGGTCGCCACCGCCGTGAACGAGACAGGCAAATCTTCAATGCGCGTGTCGCCGAGCATGTCACGCAATGTCCGGATTATCCGGTCACCACTGAACAAACCAGAACGACTGTAGGCAAAATCCAGCAGAAACATGACATCGCGTTTACGCAGAGCCCGCACCCACTTTTCATAAACGTCCAGATTACCATTGGCATAGATCCCGCCAATCAGCGCCCCCATGGAGGAACCCGCAATCGATTGAATAACGTAACCGTTTTCTTCCAGCCATTTGATTACGCCGATGTGAGCCAGACCCCGGGCACCCCCACTACCGAGCACCAACGATACAGTTTTATGCGACTTGGTGATCTTCTTTCTACGCACATTCATTTTTTTGCGTACCGTCATGTTCCTGCATCCTTTCCGACAATTTGAAAAGCCGTTATCAATAGTGCGGTGGCGGGGTTTCCTCGCTCTCGGGTCGCTGCATGGCATCACTTAATTGCTGTAGTTGTGCCTCCAGCATTTGCACCTCACGTTCGAGCAGGTCGATTTGTTGTTGCTGACGCGTGACGATGTCATTTAGCGTCTGCAGTGTATCCTCCTGGAATGCCAGTTGGGTTTCCAGTTCCGCGATACGTTGTTTCATGTTGTCGCCTCTAACGGAGTTATGAACATTGTTCGGTACATCACCATGGCGAGGCAACACTGCGATATTCCTGCAGCCACTGATCCGCCCACCAGTTGGCATTGGCTTCGGTGTTCTTGAGCGTGATCTGTTTGGAGTGGCTCAGAAAATGAAAACATTCATGAGCGAGTGTGTGCAAGGCGCACTCCTCGAGATCATGGAAACGGAAGGTAACAGCACCGGAATACCACCCCTGCTTGTGCGAATTGGAAGGTATCCGTCCCCAGTGATGGTACTCAAACGGTGGTGACAACTCGGTATTAACGCTGGCGCGCAGACGATAGCCCCGCTCCACCAGCTTGCCGCGCAGACGCATGCGACACGGATAGATACAACAACCATGCAGGATGGCTTTGCGATTCAGTGGCAGCAGTTTGATGGATTCGAGCTTGGAGGTATCGAAAACCGTGAGCCTGTCCTGGACAAAACTCAGGATATGCGGCATCGAAACCTTATCGATGACTTTGAATGAGATTGTTGTCTTGGCTGCGTTCACGCGCTGATTTTGATTATCCTGATTCAATACACTATACGTAAAATCTTATATATAGTATGGACGGTAGAATACGTCAGACAAGAACCCCAATTTGCCAGATTTCAAGGGAGATCCCGCTGCGGGTTTCGATTACACTGGTCCGGCACATATGAGTCATGATTATTGCCCGAATGCTTGCCCAACTTGCACAGTCCTGCCATCGCCGTCTGCAGCGCACACGCCTGTGGCAGGTGACCTCGCGCACGGAACGTCGACTTGCCCTGATCGCCCTGACATTAACCTTGCCCTCAGTATATTTCCTGGCACAGGATGCCATCGCCAGTCAGCGTCTGTCCGGTGACATCGAGTGTCTGGCCATGAATATCTATCACGAGGCACGCGGCGAACCGATCGCTGGCCAGTATGCCGTAGCCGAAGTAACCCTCAATCGCACCCGTTCCTCAAAATTCCCTTCCAGTGTGTGCCAGGTGGTCTACCAGAAACACTGGAATCCACAACGCAAGGAAACCGTCTACGCCTTTTCCTGGACCGGCATGTCACTCCCGACAAATTTCAATTCCGCGGCCTGGCGCCAGGCCCGGGAGATTGCGCGCACCGTACTCACCCATGGACGGCAACCTACCATGCAGGGTGCACTTTACTATCACAATACCGATGTGAAACCGGGGTGGTCACATCATCACAAGCGGCTTGCCATCATCGGTCGGCATATCTTTTATCTCTAAGCCTGTTCAGAAACGCAGGGTCTTCAAGCGCTTATTGGGTGAATAAATCCAGCCCAGCGCCACTCCACTGACCAGACCCACGGTGTGCGCCATATTCGCAACTGCTCCGATTACACCCACCCAGCACAACACAAACCACGCCAGCATCATGATCACGACGTATTGATGCAGGACAAGACCACTGCGCGGATTAAGTCGGTCCTGGATCCAGATATAGCCCAGTAGGCCATAGATCACCCCGGACATTCCGCCAAAATCCGGGCCAGCCCACAGGAACTGCCCAAGATTCCCGGTGACGGCGGTGACGCCGACCAGCACACCCAGGCGTGGCGAGCCCTGCATGCGCTCGACCACGCCGCCAAGGTCAAACAGCCACAGCATGTTAAACAGAATATGAATTACACCGAAGTGAATAAAAATCGGAGTTATCAATCGCCAGACCTGGCCCTGAAACACCTCGCGCAGACCACCGCCAATGTATTCCGAGATATAAAATGGCAACAACATTTCGGTATTGCGGCCAAAGGATGAAGCCAACGCAATCAGGACCGAGACCACAATTAAGGTCAGGGTGACGGGCATCATACGGGCAATGTCAGCATTTCTCATCGTGCTATTTACTCACCCGCGGTATCACTCGTGGGCCAGTCACTAAACGGGTATGGCATGTCTTCGGTATTGAAGCTAAGAAAACGCAGGATCTGATACACGTATTCACTCAGACTTTGTCCAAATCGCAGCAACCGCGCATTGGTCTCCCCCGTCACCAGGGTAAACAAGAACTGCAGCAAGACCACGGCACCAACCAGGAACTCTGCAATGTGAAAAATAACAATGAACAACAACATATACAGACCTCGCAACCAGGTCTGGCGCTTACGCAAATTGTCTTTCAATTCCGGATTCATCACACTCTCCCTGTCGCCGACAGTCGGGTCATTGTATCAGATATGATTATCGCCACGTGTGAACTTAAACAGAACGGATATAGATACAAACCAGAGTAACGCTGCCTCGACCTTAGAACAGAACCTTGCGGGATTCTTGCATTGTTGCAGTGTGTTAACCGACCTGATCGAGCACCCGCCGGCGAAACGCCACGCCCTGGGTCTCGGCGATCAGGCGGCACGCTGCAATATTCACATCCGCCAAACCCTCGATGGCCGTGACGGTCACGGCCATTCCATGGGCCTTGGCACAACGTACAAAATCCAACAGCGCCGGATAGGCACCGGGCAACTTGGGATGAGTGTGGCGTTCATACACCTCGGCATTATGGGCATTCAGTGAGACAGAGACGGCGTCCACACAGCGCGCCAGTTGTGGGGTTACATCGCGCTGGTAGATCAGGTTGGCCAAACCATCGGTATTGAGTCGCACCCGACCGCCCTGTTGTTTGATTACGTTGGCGACATCCAGCAGAACATCCAGACGCTGCGTGGGTTCACCCAATCCACAAAATACCACTTCATGATAAATACCCGGATCGCCCAGCGCGGCCAGTATTTCCTCCCGTTCGGGTTCGCGCTTCAGCGTCAGGTCATAGGACTGCACCACCCATTTGCGATTGTGCTTGGGACAGAATCGGCAGCGCAAGGTACAACGATTCGTGATGTTCAGATAACAATTGCCGTGCAGCGGATAGGCAATGGTACCCGCGCCATTGGGGCCAGCGATGTTGGATTGAGTGACTGACATGCACATTACTCTAGAACATCTGCCAGCTACCCAGCCTGATCTGCATCAAGTCAATTGGTGCGGGTAAAACTGGTTACGGTCCGCAAGCTATTGCATTTCATCATCCGGCACGTATTCGAGAATATCGCCAGGCTGGCACTCCAGAAATTGACAAATCGCATTCAGGGTCGAGAGCTTGATAGCCTTGGCCTTCTGGTTTTTCAGGATCGAGAGATTAGGCATAGTAATGTCGATGGCGGCTGACAACTCCTTGAGTTGTTTCTTGCGTTTCGCCAGCATGACATCCAGATTGATGACGATGGCCATAACTATATTGTCAGGTCCTGCTCTTCTTTCAGGGACTGCGCCAGCTCCATGATTTTTGCAATCAGGTAAATAAACAGGCCAATCAGACTGTACGAGACACCCAGGCGCAGAAGGAAAAAGGGCGGAGTGACGTCTGCGACCGTCAATAAGGGTCCCGCCAGCATACCCTGCACGATACGCAGTCCATCAATTGCAATAAGCCACAGTCCACACCATTTGATCAATCGACTGTTGTGTAATGTAAACACCTCGCCCTGTTCGTAGGCACGAAACAGGTAATACAGGCACCACAACACCGGCGCAAATCCCAATGCCGGCATCACCGCCAGCATCACCACCACCGCCCAGCCCACAACTGACAACTGCGCCGGGTCGAGGTGTGCGTGGCTGGGCAGCGGGACCATACTGGAAAGTGCGATCATCCGGAACCACAACAACACCAGAAATACCAGTGGAGACAAGATGGCGAGCGCCAAGGTCAATCGCCTTAACCAGGCCGCCCATTGCCGGATTTGCACTTCTGTTTGGGTATTATGCGTCATGAGGCTTGACTCTCAGTGATATTGTAATATAGTAAATATTTATTGAATTACGATAAATATTTACTTAGTAACGACTTCACTATATCAAGTTCAGGGAGGATTACCATGCCTATTCGCAAAGCTTTATACCTGTTGATTTTACTCAGTACCACATCCGCCTGTGCAACACGCCTGGCATCGGGACCGGATCTCGCCTTAATCCAGAAGCTGCCAGTCGTACGCATGGGGACACCGTCACACGGGCACAAAGACTATATATTGCATGTCCCCAAGGGACAGGTCTTTCCGATTGACCTGACGATTGATGGTGGCCCGTTCAAAGGTGCATATCACGAAGTCATCAATGCAGCACTCAAGCAGGACATGTATTTATATCAGCACTGGGGCAGCTATGACGGTAAGCGCTGGCAGCCACTGCGCCAGATGCTGGGCCTCGGCCTGTCCATGGGCATGGATACCAGCAAGGCCTTTATCAAAGTGGAATTGAGTGAACTGGGCAAATGATGCCCGTATGGTCACGGGCGCCTCATGCAATCTTGATCCGCACCACATTCATAACCTCCATCACCAGACCACCGATGGTTTCGGTACTGGGATAATAAGTCAGGTTAACCCGTGCGCCCTCGGCATTGCGATAGCGTTCTTTTCGTTTGAATCGAAACGGTACATCACAACCTTCGATCATGATGGTATTGATGATCCAGTCACCTGACACTCGCTGGACATGGGAAACCACTTTCTGCATCTCTGAATGCACGAGTTGCTGGTGTTTCTTGAGTAATTTTTCTGGATCGGATTGCATGCGTGCAATAGTTTACAGTTTTATTGCGGTCACCTGTAAAAAGACGTCGGACAACTCACCTCGGCCGGCTCTGTCGATTAACATTTCGATGACCTGACCAATCTCTGCCAATGGGCCGGTCAGATAAATCATACCCAACTCCAGGGTCGCGGGTCGATCGGCGATGGGATTCTGTGTATTCGGGTGTGCTTCGGGCAGGATCACAATCTGGATCTCGTCCACCTCATTGGGAATGGTCTCACACCCACCACCCGGAGCTACAAATGCAAACAGCTCATCCAGGCTGTGCACGGCAATACTCTCTTCTGCAAAACTGTGCCCGCTGGTCTTGCCTTTAAACTCAATTGTCATAATGGGTTTCATGGAATTATCCCGTCTTGCATATTTTGATTTGCTGGCGCTGCACGCTGACCACCAGCGATTGGCTAAATAATATCTGGCATGGCCTTATCCAGATGACAAAAGTTTAGCATTATCGACCTCCTTCACAGATATCAGAATCAAATAAGTATTTCTACGAACTGATCTTGGTCAACAAATGTAATAGTTTGAAAAGCAAAGAGGCAGTCGAATCTCATGATGTCCACACTCAGGACAGATAAGGAGCCACCATGAAAACCCATACTCTTATCGACATTTCCGGTGGCCAGTCTGGCTGCCATAACTGCCACCTGTTTGATTACTGTCGACCAGTGGGCAAATCCCGGCAGGAAATGCAACTCCTGGAAAAGATCACCATACGCAATCACAAATATGAACGTGGCGACCATTTGTTTCTGGCAAATGACAACTTTAACACCGTATTTATCATTCGCAGTGGCTCTGTAAAAACCTATAGCTATATACAAGATGGAGAAGAACAGGTAACCGGTTATCATCTTGCCGGAAAATTGTTAGGGCTGGATGCGATCGGCACAGGCTACCATAGCCAGTCGGCTGTCGCGTTGGAGACCTGCAGCATCTGTGAAATCCCGTTTGCCAAGCTCGAACATATCAGTATGCATCATCCGCAGCTACAGCAGATATTGCTGCACGTAATGAGTGACGAGATACGCGAGGATCACTATCAGCTGACACTTCTGTCACGCATGCCTGCCGCTTCCCGACTGGCCGGCTTTCTGCTTGGACTATCCTGTCATTTCCAGCAACGGGGATATTCCGGTACCAACTTCAACCTGAGCCTGAGCCGTCACGACATCGCCAACCTGCTTGGCCTCGCAGTGGAAACAGTCAGTCGCCTGTTTACCCAATTCCAGGAAGAAGGTTTGTTAATTGTCGATCGCAAACATATTATCCTGAATGACATGCAGGGCCTGATGAAACTCTCCCCCGGCCACGCCGAGTTTGCCCGCCAACACCAGACAGTCCACAAGCGGGTGAGCTAAGCAATCCTGCCTAAACTAACGTCGCCCAGGAGCGCTCTTGTGGTCATCGAGCTTTTTAAATTGCCGAATGAGCGAACGTAGGATTTCCGGTTCGGTGGGCGAAAACATCAGGCCAATCTCGTCGGGTGAATTTCGCACGACAATGGCATTTATCCGATCTCGTCCCTCATTCAATTGATTTGCATCCAGTATCTGTATCTGGACAGATGTGTTACGGTGAAACGCAAGCGGACCACTGTGCAGACTGATACCACAAAGGCTGATATTTTTTACTGCACACTTTGCCAGTCTGGTGCCATGGTAATGAATCATGACATCGAATGACACGGGGATTCGTACACACCAGCGTTTTTCCATATGCGCCTGTCTGACGGAATTGTAAGTCGTTACACCTAAAGCGAGCATTCGTTTGCAGGGTCGATTACCCTATAGAATTTGATTTGAGTATCAAATACGTAGCACTACGTATTTAGGCTAACTCTGGTTCGAACACGCCATAAAATATCTGGTGTCAATTAGGATGGCTGCGTTAACGCAGTCCGGTTTTCCCGAATATCTCTGCATGCGAATGCGTTTCTTGCCATGCGAGAATATGACCAATATCATTTAGCAACTCGGCCAACCTGTCCAGGATATCATCGATAGACAGGGTCCCGATGAGGGCCTTCTGTGCGTTTACAACCGGGATACAGCGGACACTACTGTGCCGCATGCGCTTGACTGTCTGAATGACATTGTCATGATCAGTCGCCACCATAAGCAGAGGATGCATCACGCTACCAATGGTGGTCTCATCCATGTCCCGCCTTTTGGCGACAATATTCACCACGATATCACGTTCCGTAATGGCACCAATGGGTATATTGTTGCCAAGATGGGATTCAACCACGACCAGGTAATTCACATGCTGCTCACGCATCAATTCAGCCGCATGATAAATCGAATCCGATTTTCCAATGATGACAGCATTTCGATTACAAATTTCACCGACGCTCATATAAGCTTTACCCGCTACCGCGATTTCATACTTTAACAAGGCGGTATTTTGTGACCAGGAAAATCTTATATTACAGGCGGAAGGTAATTCATATAAGTAATGTTACGTGATCCTGAAGATCGGTTTTAAAATTCCGGACAAAAATAGAAAATTATTTATATTGGCAGATCAGTTTTTCCTTCCATGGTGACGAGTGCTAACCGTACCACATCAGACAGGGAATGCGCTTCCAGCTTTTCCATAACGCGTGCCCGATGAATTTCTACTGTTCGCGGACTGATACCCAGTTTTTCAGCAATTGTCCTGTTCTGGCAGCCTTGCACCAACATATCCATGACCTGGCGTTCGCGCCGGGTTAGCTTTGCAATTTTTTCTTCTGCCACATGATGCAACACCTGCTCAGATTGCTCTTGCTTACACTTTGCAAGGCACAAGTGCACCAACTCTAACAAACGATTATTGTCGAAAGGCTTTTCGATAAAATCCATAGCTCCCGCTTTCATTGCCTGCACCGCCATCGGTACATCGGCATAGCCCGTCATAATAATCACCGGCAAGACGACCTGTTTTTTCTGGAGGATCTGCTGCAATTCCAATCCGCTTAACCCCGGCATACGCACATCCAGCACTACACAACCCACCGTTGTTGGCGTGATGTCTTCGAGAAATTCCTCGGCTGATGTATAGGCCCTGGTCTGGAGTCCCTCCGCTTGCATTAATAAACATAGGGCATTGCGGACTGCACTATCGTCATCAACGATATGTATTATGGGTTGTGTCTCCATTGCTGTCCCCTTAATTGTCATCAGCCTCTGGTTGATAGAGTAATATTATTGTGAAAGTGCTACCGCCATGCTCATTCGGTATCGCCCAAAGCCGTCCATGATGCGCCTTTATAATTGAACGGCTAATGGCCAGTCCCATCCCCATGCCATGGGCCTTTGTGGTATAAAACGGCTCAAAGATTTTTTCCATTTCTTCAATATTCATGCCCGGCCCAAAATCCTCTACTGATAACTCAATCTCATTGTAATTTCCCAGCGCTGTTCTGATAACCAATTGTCGTTTATCAGGTTCAATCGCATCCATCGCCTCGATCGCATTGCGCGCAAGATTGAGAATCACCTGTTCGATCAGGATGCGATCCACTTCAATTGGCGGGATTGCCTCTGCCAGCTCTAATGTGACTTTTGTATCGTGCCAGCGCGCCTCAACATTGATGAAATTCATGACTTCTTTCACCAACATGTTCAACTGGATTTTTTCGCTGAGTAATTCGCGTTTGCTGACAAACTCACGCAAACGGCGAATCACCTCACCCGCACGTTCAGCCTGGAACCGGATCTCATTCAGGGCCTTCTGCATATCCTCGGAATCTGGCATGCCCTTGCGCAACATGCGAATAACTGCATCGCTGTATATGGTAATCGCGGCCAGTGGTTGATTGAGTTCATGTGCCAGTTCAGCCACCATCTCACCCATGGTATTAATACGTGCGATCCGGGACGTTTCCAGCATATGCAGCTTATCCATTGCCTCACGCTGACGGATTTCTGTCATGTCGTGGTTTACAACAAAATAACCCAGGACCGATCCATCACTGGCAAAATCCGGAATATAGTTAACGTTGACATCGACCATCGAACCATTCGGATGTAGTGCTGTAATATCATACCTCACCGGTTTGCCAGTCAGTGCCTGATGAATGTGATGTGCAACCCGCGCATAATTCTCTTCACCTACCACTTCCCTGACGGTTTTGCCCACGATCACGTCAACTGCAGGCTGAAACCAGGTCTCATAGGCTTTATTCACAAACTGATAACGCTCGTGCCTATCAACATAGGCGATGTAGGCTGGGATAGCATCAGTGATCAATCGCAGTTGCTTTGCCTGGTGTGTTATATCCAGCTCCGCATGCTTGCGTGACGAAATATCGATAATCACACAACGATATGAACCTTTGCCATCGAACAGTTCGGTGTCAGTAATGCTTTCCAGCCGGACATCCAGCAGTCGCCCCTTGGCCAATTTGAGCTGAATCTCCTGGGTTACAACATGTTTAGCCAGGCTGACAACATCAAGGTGATGATAGAACACTAATTGACTTTCCTTTGTCAGGTAGTCGCGAAATGATTTGCCTAGCAAATCGGAGCTTTCCTGCCCGAGCATTGTCGCACCGGCAAGATTGATATTGCGAATACAGCCGTTGACATCGAAAATAATACAAGCCACTGGTGCAGAGTCATAAAGCTCCTCATAGCGCTCCTGTACTCCCTCGAGTTGCCGCCGGGTTTCCTGTAATACACGATTTTGTAGTTCCAGCTCGACCTGCTGTACCTGCATCTGGTGCAGTAACTGTTGCGTAGGGTCCTGCAACCCATCCCAGTCATTGTGTGTAGAAGACATTTCAAGCCATTTCTGCAATTCTACAGTTGACAACCGTTTTAACGTCGCGGGATCCATACTGGATGCAGCAAGTGGCTGGTTATTTTTGGGCATGTGAAACTTTGTTCCTTACTTTCTGCATAGGTAGATATACTTATCAAGTATAGTTACTTTACATGAATTCGCTCGCACTAGTGCATTCAACCTCCTCTCTCATATACATACCTGAAAAGGGACCGTATTCACAATTGTTGACTCCGCGTATGGAGATTTACTTATATCTATTTCAAGATATACAAGCTTTACTTTTTGAGTAGCAGGAACCATCTCTGACCCAAGCAAATACAGGCTAGGCGCGATGAAATCACATAAAGCGGAGTTGGTGAGGCTATTTATCCTGGTGAATTTACTGGTGTTGGCATTATTTACGATCCCGGCGCATGCCCCTGAACACAATGCGGTGCAGCAGAAGGTTTCGAATTTACAGAGTAATTATATTGCCGTCACTAATGCACAACGTACAGGACAGCCGCAAGACACATTCTGAACAAGAACTGTCATGCGGTAAATAACAGCCTCAGCACTGGCGAGAGAAGAGTAAAGTTCTCCCAGAACTACGGAATTGCCCGGTTTTGGGGAGAATCGGTGCGGACCTAAGATTTTACTGGCATTTATTTTCTAATCTTCACCGCCGTGCTTCCAGCGCCCATGATTTCCATTTCCTCTCTCATGGTCGTTGCCGCGTCCATGTCCCCTGCCCTTGTCGCTATCATGCATGCTCATACCAAGATCATGGCCCGCCTTGAGCGCATGAAATGCGCGGGACCCAGGTTTGATCCCCAGTTGTTTCGCGAGCACCCCCCAGCCCTGGTGGTGATTCGCCCGATAACGTTCAGTCACATAGGCAACTGGATGATGTGACATCTCTGCCAGGCGCAACACCATATAGGCATCAGCCTGACCGCCAACATTATCAATGACCGCCTGCACTTGTGCATCACCAATGTGAAAGCGCGTCGATAACCTGGCAACAAATCCGGAGGGATCGGCCTGGGCCTCGATTGACA
>JBECKZ010000018.1:0-8213 GCA_040235555.1 Thiohalomonadales bacterium
GCTTTGCTGTCAGTCAGCTCCCAATCGACAGTACGCGCAAACCCGTGTGCTGGAAATGTCGCTTCGCTGACATGCGGTCCAAACCACGGCCAGCATACCGGTACACCACCACGCAGGGACTTTCCTGGGGCAAACTTTGCTGCTCGGGATAACCAGATTACCGGCGTCTCATTCAGCGGTGCCCAGTGAATGACCTGAGCACCCTGCAGGCTGATGCGAGCAGTTGCATGTCGGTTTTGTACTTCAGCCAGCACCGCGCCTTGCGGTCCTTCTTGAAAAGTCACATGCCCTTTAATGGCGAAACGATCGTTCAATGTTGACACTGTTGTCATGGCGTCCACTTCCGATTCTTTTTAATAAGGTGGTTATAAAAACCAGCGTGAAGAGTAATGGATTTGTGTAAACGCGTAAACAGGTTTATGCGCTAACCAGAACAACATTTTCAATACTGATACACCGGTACGATACCTGATGTATTTACCACCATGACATTTTTGTGAAGCCCACTCGATTCAGCTTCTGGCCATTAAGTAGTCTCAGAAAAGCTGTGAACAGAATTTGTCTGATTTTTTATGTCAACTTTTTGAAATTGGGAAATATTAATCAAATTTAAAATTTGATTCGTTGGCCGTGGCGCAGTTGTGCCAGCGAGTAGTGTGTAGCGCGCCAGTCGATACCCTGATTACGTAAACAGCAATAGGCCGCCCGTACCATCATGGCATTCACCAGTAGCAGCCCCAGTGGAAACAACAACAGGTAAATAACATCGAGCGGTTTTCTTTGTGCGACCAAAACTGAAAAGAACAGGTGTATACCACCGGTGCTAAGACTCGACAGGATCAGCAGCCCGCCGCCATTGGCCAGACCGATCAGCAAGCCAACCAACGGTGCTACAACCAATGCCCAGGCACCTAGTACCTGAAATACAACCCGCCACCATTGATAGTGAGCACCGGCCCCAAACAGGTTTTTTTCCAGGCCCTTAAACATTGCACGCAAATTAGGGTACCAGCTTAACACCAGGTCTTCATCTGCCAGGGCAAAACGCGCACGCCCTCCGGCCTGTTTCATCATCATCCCGAGTGCAGCATCGTCACCAGGCTCCAGTCGAAGCCATTCAAAACCCGGGGTTTGCACAAAGACCTTGCGACGCACCAAATTGAAGGCACCGACACCTATATAATATTGGTTATCCGACCGATGCACCTTGGCCGCATGTGTCGTGAATAGAAATAGCAGTCCAAATGTGCGCACCGCTACTGCAAGCCAGAACTTATTCAGTATTACGCGTGGTAGTAAAGCAAGGTGATCCGCCTGTGTAGCCAGGGCGTAAGCCATCGCCCGTCGCAGCATACCTGGTGCAAAATGAATATCGGCATCACTGAATAACAGCCAGTCTCCGTGTGCATGTTGTAACCCCTGTTGCAGGGCGTGGACTTTACCCAGCCAGCCTTCGGGTAAATGACTGATATGGATAATCTGGATGCGTGTATCCCTTGTCGCCATTCGGTCGAGAATCGTACCCGTCTCATCGGTAGAACGATCATTAACCACAATGATTTCCAGTGAGGGATAGTCTTGCGCCAACAGACTGCTGAGTGCAGCTTCAATATGATCAGCCTCATTACATGCTGGAATAATAACGCTTAACGCAGGCCAACTGACTGGCATCGTATGTCCCATTGTCACAAGAGACAACCGGGGTATCTGGCGCAGCGTCCACAATAGATAGATAAATAGCGCGATCCAGATAGTGCAGCTCAGGACCACATATATGTTAAGTAACACCGGTTCTTACCTGAATCTTTATTCTTGTTGAATATGAACAGAATACCCGTTATGCACCGACATGTCACAGACCTGTCTGATTCGCCCTATTCGCGTGCAGCAACAAAAGCCTGTACCGAATGTGTATAAAACACTTTATTAGCCGGTTCAACTAGTTAGCTGTTATGGCAAATTCATTTCTGCCTGGCACGGGAATTGTTTAAATTTTTGTATGGCACGTTCACTGTCATACTGCGAGATCCACCATGGCAACACCTAGTGTGCCACGACGCCCGGTGGTGCTGATCATCCTGGATGGTTTCGGCATCAATCCATCCAAGGTAAACAATGCGATCCACATGGCCAACACCCCACGGCTGGATCATTATTTTTCTCACTATCCACACACGACCCTGCAAGCCTCCGGCATTGCTGTCGGTGTACCTGATGGCCAGATGGGAAATTCCGAAATTGGCCACATGACCCTGGGTTGTGGCAGCATTATCCGACAGGACATCATGCGTATCGATGCCGCAATCGAAACCGGTGAGTTTTTTGAGAATTCAGCCTTTATAGATGCCCTGCTCAAGGCCAAGTTAACCGAGCGACCATTACATCTGCTTGGACTGGTTTCCGATGGTGGCGTACACAGTTCACTTAACCACCTTCTGGCTCTGATCAAACTCTGCAAACGCTACACTGTCAAACCGCTGCTACACATGATCACCGATGGCCGCGATACCCCCCCCAGGTCGGCCTTGAACTATCTGCACCAGGTTGAAACAACCCTGCATGAATGCGGCGGTGCCATTGCCACGGTCATGGGACGATATTATGCAATGGATCGGGATAATCGCTGGGACCGAATCGAACTGGCCTGGCGGGCGATCGTGCACGGCAAAGGCCAACTAATGCATTCAGCCGAAACAGCCCTGCGCAGTGCGTACGCCGCCGGTGACGGCGATGAATTTATTCGACCGGCAGTGTTCCCGACCTGGCAGGCACCCTTAGCGAATGAACCCATGGTCAGTTTTAATTTCCGCAAGGATCGGCCGCGTCAGATCGTCAAGGCACTCGGCAGTCGGAATTTTGTCGGATTCGATCGTGGTGAAGCACCTTTGTTTCGGGTGACGACCATGATGCCATACGATAATTCGGCTGAGATGGCCAGTGCCTATATGCCGGAACAGCCTGCAACTACCCTTGGCCAGGTACTCAGTGAACTGGGTCTGCGACAATTCCATTGTGCTGAAACGGAAAAATATCCACACGTCACTTATTTCTTTAACGGCGGCCGCTTTGATCCTTATATTGGCGAAACCCAGGTACTGATTCCATCACCCAAGGTCGCCACCTATGATCAAAAACCCTCAATGAGTGCAAATAAGGTCGCGGATGCCGTAATTCATGCCATCGAGGAAAATGTCTATGGATTTATCCTGGTCAATTTTGCTAACGGCGACATGGTCGGACATACCGCCAAACCCGATGCCGTGATCGAGGCTATTGAAACCTTGGATCGTGAAGCCGGGCGGGTCATCGATGCGGCCATCGCCCATGACTATTCCGTCATGCTTACTGCCGATCATGGTAATTGTGAAGAACTCATCGATCCGGTAACCGGTGCACCACATACCCAGCATACGCTCTACCCGGTACCTTGTCTGATTATCGATGAACAAGCCTGGCAGTTGTCCTGCCGTGGTGGACTCGCCAATGTGGCGCCCACCGCGCTGCAAATTATGGGAATCGAGCAACCGCTGGCCATGACCGCCGGGTCGCTTTTACTCAAACCTCTCGGTAAAGCGGCCATGCAAGCTTCATTGCGCGGTGCCGCTTAGGACAATGTTAAGCTCAGAAACGGCAATGCGTATCACCGCCGTATTCGATCCAGCCATGAATCATTTTTTGGGTGGTAAAGCCGCTGGCACATTTACCTTTTTCATCGATGACAATCACACCACCGCGACCATTCACTTTCTTGCGTAAATACTCCATGCCATAAGCCACCGCCTGCTCGGCATCTTCGTGGGTAAACTCGATATAATCGGCAATGGTCTTGGCCAGTACCGTACGCATGAAATCCTCACCATAGCCGGTGGAAGAGACAGCACAGCTGGCATCGTCCGCAAATAGCCCGGCACCAATGATAGGAGAATCACCGACGCGACCGGTTTGTTTATTCACGATCCCACCGGTGGAGGTGGCTGCCGCCAGATGCCCCTGTTTATCTCTGGCCACGGCACCCACAGTCCCGTATTTCTGTTCATCCAGATTATCATGATCAAGACTACGCTGTTGCGCCTTGCGGGCACGTTGAAATTGTTCGATGCGCTCCGGAACATGAAAATATTTGTCAACCGCAAAGGGCATACCATGACTGCGTGCAAAATCCATAGCGCCCTGCCCAATCAACATGACGTGCTCGCTTTTTGCCATCACCAGCCGAGCCAGGTGAATAGGGTTGGTGATATTGCTGACAGCGGCAACCGCACCTGCGTTGAGATCTTTGCCATCCATAATGGCGGCATCCATTTCCACTCGTCCCTGCTCGTTTAGCACCGATCCACAACCTGCATTAAATACAGGATCGTCTTCCAGTAAAGCCACACTGACTTCTACCGCTTCCAGTGCACTACCACCCGACGCCAGGATGGTTCGACCATGTTCCAACACGGTCCGGATGCCTTCGAGATAGCGGACAGCAACTTTGGCATCCTTGATATTGTCCAGCGCACCTGCACCACCATGGATCATTATTGAATAGTCATTCATTGGGCTATTCGAACTCCTCGGCCAAGACTCGTTCATTAACTTGAGCAGACACTTTATTATAGACGTCGTTCCAATTCTTCACGTATCGCCTGTTGCTGAACCGGCGTACCGGCAATCAGGATTAACAGCTTGCCTACCCGCACCGCACCCCAGTTAACCAGCACGATGCCACTCTGATCTGCCGGATTATACTCGAGATCCTGTATTGGTAACTCGGACACACTGCGGAACCGGGTGGTAAACGTCCGCGCCTGCCAACGCTGAATTGCCAATTTCTTGGCGATAAGTGTGGGATAGGAGGCCCCGTTAAAACGAGGGTTGCATTCGATGGGCAAATAATCCGTACCACAGACATCTTTTACTACTGCCACATCGAAAGCAAAGATCCCGCGTATGCCTTGACTGAATAACCACTTCGCCATGGGTTCGACACTGAACCAGGCATTATGTGGTGTGGGAAAGCGATTGCCCTGATGTGCATAACCCTCCAGGATTTGTTCCGTCGCAGCGAGACGTTCTAGATGGGAGCCGGTAACCTGATATTGCAAATTCAGAAAGGTCGATGCCTTCACCTCCCGTTGAATCTGGACCGGCGTGTCCGATTCGAAACAGCTCTGGTACTGCCGGAGTTCCTGTTCGTTTTCACAACGATAAATCCCCACTCCGGCGACAGAAACAGCCGCTTTGAGATAACACGGATAGACAACCTGCGCCAGTGCTGCGCCATCGATTTCGCGCGGCTGCTGAAAACACAGGGTTTTTGGTACAGCCATGTCCAGCTGTTGCGCCAGTTCCATGAAATTGTTTTTAGAATTGATGTAGTCGACTACCCGAAACCAGTTTTCATTTCGTGCTGCCTGGTGTTGCTCTACACCGAAATAGAAATACGATGCCTCATAGTGTGGATAGTTTTGTAACTCCGTGTAGTCAAGATTCCAGATTATCTGATTGGTATATGACAGACCGATACGATCATAATGCGCACAAATCGCTGGAAACTCATCCATTAACTCCGGGTGTATCTGGACAATGTCATAGGGGGTGGTAATCCCCAGGGCACGACCGGAATACAGATAATTTCCTTCTACTCCCTCGGCTGTGCAATGCATGATGTCATGATTTACAAACAGTGGATGGACCGGATAAAAATCCTCGATGGGTTGGATCAGCGCCATCGTTTACATCTCCCTTAGGTCACAATCATGCAGTCAATAAAGGCAAATACAGTGCCAACCTAACTCATTGATCTCCAATAGGTGCATTAATGTGAATTGCCCAAAAACAGCGACAACTGCGAACCTACCGATACATCACAGTGCATTGTGGTACAGACGCGTCACTCACCAATTCGGTGCATGTACAGGTGGAATTCACCATGTTAGAGCGCTGAACAGTAGCTGCGACTTCGGTAAGAGATGGCAAGTGGCTGAATTCGGGCAAAATACTTCCCTGGCACAGTTCATGCTGACTGTTAAATGAACGAAGGTGAAACGGAAACTGGCGTAGCAGGATGTGTAACCGGAGTCGTTGGGTCATGCCAACCCAGCTTCTCTTAACCAGGCGAGGTGACGACATGATTAGTTACATTTTACGCATCATCGATGAATTCAAACACGAGCATGGTTATCAACCCAATCTCCTTTATCTGAATGAATTCCATCTCAATCACCTGAAAGACGGATTCTCGGATAACATGAGCCTGGCTGTCATGTGCGAATTATTTCAGCTGGAACTGATTGTGGATCGGGAAGTGATACATCCCCACGTCGCATGGACGCAGACCGCAGACAAGCTTGCGATATAAGCCAGATTCACTGAAGGTGCATCTTTAAAACTAGGGAGGAAATCGACAATTCACCTATGACACAATCACTGACCTTTCCTCGCTATGGTGACAAGGAAAACAGTCCGTTCTTCGAAGAATATTTAACGCGTTTGCTGGAAGAACGGGATCGTATTGGTTTGTCCGACATGATTTATCAAATCGATGCCATCATGCTGACCGTCGATCCGGGACATTCCATATCCTATATCGCTGAACTGTGTCTGATGACACCTTATCATTATCTGGTCACACTCGAAAGTGAATCACACTGGACCCACATCCTGCGTATCAACCTCGACTATCCAGATTTGATTGTGCGCGAAGTTAAAGATCCGAAGATACAGGGGATCTTTCGCAGTCTCAACGAGGTCTACCCCATCGGATCGCGCAAACCCAACAGCCGGTACATGGGTGAGATTCTGCGCGTCAGTGATTTGCATAGTGTGGTCGAATTACAAAAAGAGCGTGAATTCCGCTTTTTTACCCAGGACCAAATCCGCAAGATGGAGCTGCCAGGTAACCTGGCCATCAGCAAGCCCTCTCCGTACACTCACAATGTCGTGGCCTACATGGAACGCGCACCCGAACATCTGCGCGTATACGCCCTTGGGCTCAGCAATATCCGTAGCGATGTCCAGGATGTCTACCTAGCTGCCAAGGCATTGCAGCAAAAGCGCCAGATCAATGATTTGTTACTACCCATCGACCACCTGGCAACGCGTGTCTACTGTCAGAATCGCGAAGTCGCCATCCTTGAATGGCTGTCGCTCTCCAGTTATTACTACTGGGGTTCCTACGACATCAAGGACCAGAACTCCTCCACCAATGTCACCAAGAATATCCATTTTGATGATGAGATTCGCAGCCCGGCCAAGGTCTTCACCGCCAACAACACACCGTATTTCGTCAATCACCTGGAGAGACTGCCGTCACCAACCGAGACCTTCGTCCGTAATTACGGTCCTCGCCTGCATCATATTGCCCTGGCGGTTGCCGATGGCGAACGTCATGGCGTAGAAAACATCGAATATGTTGTCGAACAAATCAAACAGGAAGGTCAGGACTTTTTACTGGATGTGATTGGCTCCAAGGCCGAAGGGCTCAAACAGATCTTCTCAAATGCCTCCGAACACTCATCCCTGATCATCGAATATGTCCAGCGCTTCGGCGAGTTCAAGGGATTTTTCACCAAACAGAATGTTGCTGAACTTACCCATGCTGCCGGCGTAGCAGATGAATTACTGGAATTACAAGCGGAGGCCAGCGCAAATGGCTAGCTAGTGGCATCATTTAAACCAGTCATCGATATCCGAGTCATCCTGGTCGGTCAAATCCATCTCACTCAAATCAATCTCACCGATGACTTCATCTTTGTTATTCCCCGCAGACAGTGCCTCACTGCTATCGGCGCTGAAACCCTGTTCACGGAAGGCATCAAAAAATGCGCGGAATTCAGCTTGCTGCAGGGATACCACCACTTTTTCCACCGCACATTCATGGCGCGCATCCCAAAAGCGGGTGATAGCTCGGAAAAAGGCCTGGGCACATGTTTCAACCGGCAACGCCAACTCGCCGCTGCCGAACACCGGAAAAGCAATGGAATGCCACTCATTCATCTCGCAAAGCTGCAAACTGCGCGAGACAGCCTGTTCCAGTTTGCGCTGCTCATCGCCCTCGCCCTGTATCGGGCCAATTGCGTGGATAACGGCCTTGAACGGCAGCTCTCCTGCCGAGGTATAGACTGCCATGCCCGTATCTATCCGACCGTATTCGCGAATCAATTGCTCGCTCTCCTGCTGCAGTTGCCCCCCGGCCAGTTCCCGAATCTGGCGGGCCAGTCCGGTCT
>JBECKZ010000059.1:0-6519 GCA_040235555.1 Thiohalomonadales bacterium
ATTCAAGGGGTAAGGCAAAGCCCCTTGAATATGACAAGCAGGGTATCCGTCGTTATGGCTTTCATGGCCTATCATATGAATACATTGCCAACGTTTTACCGACGTATCTGGGAGAACGTGCCAACGACAAAGTGATCATTGCCCATCTGGGCCACGGCGTCAGCATGTGCGGGTTGAAACAAGGCAAGAGCGTAGCGACGACAATGAGTTTTACCCCGCTGGATGGTCTGCCGATGGGCAGGCGCAGTGGTGCAATCGATCCGGCCGTTGTGTTGTATTTATTGGCACGTGGGATGACAGCAGCAGAGATTTCGGATTTATTACATCACCGATCCGGTTTGTTGGGCCTGTCCGGGATCAGTGACGATATGCAGACCTTGTTGGCCAGCTCCGCAGCAGAGGCGGCACAAGCGGTGGAATATTTTTGTTATCGTGTCAGTCGCGAACTGGGTTCCCTGGCGGCAGCACTTGCAGGTCTGGATGTGCTGGTGTTTACTGGCGGGATTGGTGAACACGCAGCGCTGGTGCGCCAGCGGATCTGTGATGACGCAGACTGGCTGGGCGTCGCAATTGATCCAGAAACAAATCGGACCAACGCCCGGGATATTACAGCCAGCCACAGTAAGGTCGCAGTATGGGTGATTCCGACAGATGAAGAACACATGATTGCACAACATACCTTAACCACGATTCGCAGCAGTTGAATCCAACCGGCTACCGCATGGACAGGTAGCAAATGCGAGGTGAGCAATGAACGAGATTACTTTGGCTTCAACCATTGAAGGTGAACCGTTAACCGCGGAAGAACTCGAGTATATTCATGATTACTGGTGCGCAGCGAATTATCTGGCTATTGGCCAGATCTATTTGCTGGATAATCCACTGTTAGAAGAACCGCTGCGACTTGAACACATCAAGCCGCGGTTGTTGGGCCATTGGGGTACGACGCCGGGCCTGAATTTGATCTATGCCCACCTCAATCGCGTGATCAAGGCGCGCGACCTTAATATCCTGTTTATCACTGGTCCCGGTCATGGCGCCCCCGGGATTGTCGCCAATACCTATCTGGAGGGTAGTTACTCCGAGTTTTATCCCAATGTGACGCCGGATCGTGATGGTATGAAAAAACTGTTCCGCCAGTTTTCATTTCCCGGTGGTATCCCCAGTCATACCAGCCCGGAAACACCGGGTTCGATCCATGAAGGCGGCGAATTGGGTTACTCCCTGAGCCATGCCTATGGTGCTGCATTTGACAACCCGGATCTGATCGTCGCCTGCGTGGTAGGTGATGGTGAGGCCGAGACTGGACCGTTGGCAACGGCCTGGCACGGCAACAAGTTTCTCGACCCCGTGACCGATGGGGCGGTGTTGCCCATCCTGCACTTGAATGGCTACAAGATTGCCAACCCGACGTTGTTGGCACGTATCAGTGAAGACGAGTTACGCGAGTTGTTTTTGGGTTACGGCTATCAGCCTTATTTCGTCGAAGGAGCCGATCCAAAGGCAGTGCACCAGTTCATGGCCGCAACCCTGGACAAGGTGATGGATGAAATCCGCGACATCCAGTCGCGCACCCGCGGTGGTGGCAACGTCATACGACCGCGCTGGCCGATGATAATTCTGCGCACGCCTAAGGGCTGGACCTGCCCCAAGGAAGTTGATGGAGTGAAACTTGAAGGCACCTGGCGCGCACATCAGGTGCCGTTTGCCGAATTAGCGAGCAAACCGGAACACATCAAGATATTGGAATCCTGGATGCGCAGCTACCGTCCGCAGGCGTTGTTTGATGACAACGGTAGTCTCAAACCAGGGCTCTCGGCACTTGCCCCGGAAGGCGAACGACGTATGGGATCGAATCCACATGCCAACGGTGGTACGTTACTGCATGATTTGAAATTACCGGACTATCGCGACTTTGCCCTCGCCGTACCGCAGGCGGGGATGGTCCTGGGCGAGGCGACGCGTCGTCTGGGTGATTACCTGCGGGATGTGATGCAACGCAACCTGTCGCAACGCAATTTTCGGGTGATGGGACCGGATGAAACGGTATCCAATCGGCTGGGTGCGATCCTGGAAGTAACCAATCGCAGCTGGATGGCAGAAACCTATGACGGTGATGATCACCTCGCACCCGATGGCCGGGTGATGGAGATCCTCTCCGAGCATACCTGCCAGGGTTGGCTGGAAGGCTATGTCCTCAGCGGGCGTCATGGCTTTTTCTCCTGTTACGAGGCGTTTATTCATATCGTGGATTCCATGTTTAACCAGCACGCCAAGTGGCTGAAAGTGAGCAAGGAGATCCCGTGGCGACGTTCTATCGCCTCACTCAACATATTGTTAACCTCACATGTCTGGCGTCAGGATCACAATGGGTTTTCCCATCAGGATCCAGGCTTCATTGATCACGTGGTCAACAAGAAGGCCAACATTGTGCGTGTGTATCTGCCACCCGATGCCAATACCCTGTTATATGTGGCTGATAAATGCCTGCGCAGCCGGGATCGGGTCAACGTGATCGTTGCCGGCAAGCAACCCAACCCGCAGTGGCTGGATATGGATGCCGCGATCAACCACTGCAGCAACGGGATTGGCATCTGGGAGTGGGCCAGTAATGATCGTGACAGTGAACCGGATGTGGTGATGGCCTGCGCCGGTGATGTGCCAACGATTGAAACCCTGGCCGCCGTCGAATTATTGCAAGCGTATGCACCAGAGCTGCGGGTGCGTGTAATCAATGTGGTGGACCTGATGACCTTACAACCTAAAGAGGAACACCCGGACGGATTACCGGACAAGGACTTCGATGCCTTGTTTACCACAGACAAACCTATCATCTTTGCATTTCATGGGTATCCCTGGCTAATCCATCGCCTGGTGTATCGGCGCACCAATCACAGAAACCTGCACGTGCGCGGTTACAAGGAAGAAGGTACTACGACTACCCCGTTTGACATGACAGTGTTAAATGATCTGGATCGTTTTCACCTGGTCATGGATGTCATCGACCGTGTGCCTAAATTAGGTTATCGTGCCGCCTATCTGAAGCAACATATGCGCGATAAGCTGGCAATGCACAAACAGTACATCGCACAACATGGTCAGGACATGCCGGAAATCCGCGATTGGAAATGGGGGCAAGTTACCAGTGCGGGTTGATTTAAAAACGCCAGCGGGTACAGTATGTTTGCAGCTAACAAGAGCAATTTGTTTGCAGGGGAGAGCAGTTGAAAAAGAAGTTACCCGTTTTAATCATTTTACTCGTCATCGTTGGTGTCGCGAGTGTCGCCTACTGGCGACACAAATCAGCCAATACAGTCGTGGATGGCAATGAGCTGGTACTGTACGGGAATGTTGATATTCGAGAAGTGCGGGTTGCCTTTAATGGCAATGAACATGTCAGTGAAATGCTTGTGGATGAAGGAGATCATGTCAAAGTCGGGCAGTTGCTGGCGCGCTTGCAGACCGAACGGCTTCAGGCTGCGGTAGATCGATCACGCGCTGATGTAGCAGCTGCCAAGGCCGAGGCACATGCAGCGAAACTTAATTATCAACGCATCAAATCCCTGGCGGCACGTAAGCTTGTCTCCAAATCAGAGTCCGATGTCGCCGAGGCCAACAGCCATGCTGCCACAGCGCGGGTGGCATCAACCGAAGCGGTCCTGAGTCAGAGCGAACAGGCACTCAAGGACGCCAATTTGTATGCACCACAAAGCGGTATCATTCGTGAGCGCATCGCTGAACCGGGTGACTTCGTTACGCCCCAGTCACCGGTTTATACTCTGGCACTCACTAACCCGGTATGGGTACGCACCTATTTGCCGGAAAGCTATCTGGGAAAAATCAAACCGGGTACGCGGGCGCACATCAGCACAGATAGTTACCCCGGCAAGATATATGATGGTTGGGTAGGATCGATTGCGCCGACGGCGGAGTTCACGCCGAAAAATGTTGAGACACCGGATTTGCGTACACGGCTGGTTTATCAGGTGCGTGTGTTTGTCTGCAATCCCCAGGGTGAACTGCGCCTTGGCATGCCGGCAACCGTCAAGGTGTCTCTGACACAGACGGACAAGGCAATCGGTCCGGAAGAACGCTGTACGTCTGCAAATGGAAAATGATTAACTCGACTTCCCCGGTCCTGGTGCTCGATGCGGTGAGTAAAACCTTTGCCACTGGTAACACCTCGGTCACAGCTCTCGATAAAATAAGTATCGCCGTACATGCTGGGAAAATTACCGGTCTCATCGGACCAGATGGTGCAGGTAAAACCACATTGATGCGTCTGGTCACGGGATTGTTGTTGCCGGACAGTGGCAATATTAATGCCCTGGATATCGATGTAATCAAATCGCCCTTGCAGGCCCAGTCGGCTGTAGGTTACATGCCACAGCGTTTCGGCTTGTATGAAGATCTCAGCGTGCAGGAAAATCTGGATTTATACGCTGATCTGCAGGGAGTCGATCCTGCTCTACGTCATGAACGTTATGCCGAGTTGATGCACATGACGGCATTGGCACCATTTCGTAAACGACTTGCCGGACGTCTGTCCGGGGGGATGAAACAGAAACTTGGTCTGGCCTGCGCACTGGTGCGGACACCACGCCTGTTAGTCTTGGATGAGCCGACCGTGGGTGTCGATCCGGTGTCCCGGCGCGAATTGTGGGAGATCATTGATCGTCTGGTGCAGCAGCAAGGCCTCGGTGTGTTATTGAGCACGGCTTATCTGAATGAGGCGGAACGTTGTGATGAAGTGATTATGATCCATGCTGGTCGGGTTTTGGGACAAGCACCACCGCAACAGTTCAGCAATTCCATGCGCGGCCGCAGTTTTCGGGTGAGCGCCGCGTCGCTGGCCAAACGAAGTCTGCAAAATCGTATGAGTGCAGTCGATGGCGTCATCGATGCAGTGATCGAAGATGAAAAAGTGCGAGTCATCACCCGCGAACCAAAGCCACCGAACATTGATGGTCTCTGTGTGGAGGTGCCTGACCTGCAGCTCGAAGCCACATCGCCGATTTTCGAAGATGCATTTGTTGCGACCCTCAAGAGCGAGCATGCACAGACCAGTACCTTTGTTGTGCAACCGCACCGTTCTAGTCTGGATCATGATACGGTGATTAAGGTTCACGACTTGCAAAAGCGTTTTGGAGATTTTTACGCAGTAAAAAATATTAATTTCGAGGTTACGCGTGGCGAGGTTTTTGGCCTGCTTGGCGCCAATGGCGCCGGCAAGTCAACGACCTTTCGGATGCTATGTGGTTTGTTACCGGTAACCGCTGGCGAAGTCGCGGTAGCCGGTCGCGATCTGCGGCGGGCAGCGGCCGATGCCCGCAGTCGCCTGGGTTCATGGCGCAACGTTTTTCCCTGTATGTTGATCTCACGGTCATGGAAAATCTGACGTTTTTTGCCCGCGCCTATGGTTTGACCCGCACACAACGACAACAACGCATTGCCTGGGCGCTGGAGACCTTTGAACTCACACCGTATAGCAACAGCAGTAGCGGTGATTTACCTCTGGGTTATAAGCAGCGCCTGGCAATGGCTGCCGCCTTGTTGCATGAACCGGATATATTATTCCTGGACGAACCGACTTCCGGCGTCGACCCGCTGGCCAGACGCGAATTCTGGCAGCGCATCAACACCCTGGCCGAGAGTGGGGTAACGGTACTGGTCACCACGCATTTTATGGATGAGGCCAATTATTGTGATCGCCTGGTAATCATGGCCGAGGGCGAGGTGCTGGCAGAAGGGACACCGGCTGAGATGAAAACGCGTTTTCGTACCGAGAGCTTGCCAGCGCCGACGATGGAAGATGCCTTTATTGGCTTGATTGAAGAACAACAAAAACACAAAGAGGCAGCCGCATGAAGACTGTCGTTGCCATGCGCATGCGGGTGCGCGCGATGATTCGGAAGGAAAGTCTGCAGATCCTGCGTGATCCCTCCAGCATTGCCATTGCCTTTGTCATGCCGGTGTTATTGTTGTTGTTGTTCGGTTTTGGGGTGTCGCTTGATGCCAAACACATTCGCCTGGCACTGGTAGTGGAGCAGCCTGATACCAACACCGCCAGTTTGACAGGAGCGTTTGCCTATTCCGAGTACTTTGTTCCTCATACCTATCACGCCATGCAACCTGCGGAACAGGCCCTGGTGAAACACCAAGTGGACGGTATTGTCTGGTTGCGAAATGATTTCAGTGCACGTTTGCTCAAGGAAGGTGATGCCCCGATTGGTGTTTACGTCAATGGCGTGGATGCCAACCAGGCACGCATTACCGAAGGGTATATTCAAGGAGTGTGGCAGTCCTGGCTGGTGAGCTATGCCCGTGAGCGGGGACATGAACTGACAATGCCGGTCGATCTGACACCACGTATCTGGTTCAATCCGGCAGTACGCAGTCGCGATTTCCTCGTGCCCGGACTTATTGCGATTATCATGACGCTGACTGGCGCTCTGTTAACATCCATGGTCGTTGCCCGTGAATGGGAACGCGGCACCATGGAAGCCCTGATGGTTACAC
>JBECKZ010000100.1:0-5568 GCA_040235555.1 Thiohalomonadales bacterium
GCACCTGCATAATGGAAGGCGCCACGTAATCATCGAAGGCAATTTCGGAATACGCGAGATCATGGATGACCCAGATCTCATGTTCACGGGCAATTTCCACCACTTTTTCAAAGAATGCCAGGTCCACACAGTGGGTGGTAGGATTGCTCGGGAAATTGAGCACCAGCATCTTGGGCTTGGGCCAAGAGTCTTTAATAGCCTTTTCCAGTTCCTCAAAGAAATCGATACCATTTACCATCGGCACGTGCCGGATATCGGCACCGGCAATAATGAAACCATAAGGATGGATTGGGTAAGCCGGGTTAGGTACCAGCACTGCATCGCCGGGGCCCACGGTAGCCAGCGCCAGATGCGCCAGGCCTTCTTTGGAACCGATGGTAACGATCGCTTCACTGTCAGGATCCAGATCGACATTAAATCGATCCTTGTACCAGCGACAGATCGCACGACGCAGACGCGGTATCCCCCGCGACAGCGAATAGCGGTGGGTATCGCCACGCTGGGCAGCTTCCAGCAGTTTGTCCACGATATGCTTGGGCGTGGGTTGATCCGGGTTACCCATACCAAAATCGATGATGTCTTCCCCGCGCGCACGCGCCGCGGCTTTCAACTCGTTGACAATGTTGAAGACATACGGTGGAAGGCGTTTAATCCTGGGAAAATCGTCTTTCAATGGGTGGCCTGCTGATTATAGGTAACTGTTATGATTCAAGGTGATAAGTCAAAGCTGGTAACATTACAGATATCCCAAAGCCCCTGTCAATTGTCCTGGAGTTATAAGCGACTTTCATGAAAATCGACCTCGACAAAACCGCCGCAAACACAATCATTGCCTATGAAATAGGACAAATTCAGGTCCATGGCAGCAAGCAAACGAGCGACGGCATGGCACCCCACATTCAGATTGTGACGGCCAGCGCAATAATTACCCCTGACATCGTGATTGAAGGCTGGCAACCCACCTTGCCATCGGAACTGACCGCCGAACATATGCAGTCAGTACTTGAGTTTCAGCCAGAAATTGTGCTCCTGGGAACGGGCCGTAGTTTACGATTTCCTGCAGCTAAAATCTTGCAGGTTTGCCATCAGGCAGGGGTAGGCATTGAGGTGATGGATACCGGGGCCGCTTGCCGAACTTACAATATTCTTGCGGCAGAGGGGCGCCGGGTGGTGGCAGCCTTGATGATGATCGAGTCAGAAATCAGTTAGGCAGAATTAAAAATCCGGTGTTACTTCAACGCAGTAACGCATCGCCGGAAAAGCCCTCTTTTTCCAATATCTCCCGCAGCTTACGGAGTGCCTCAATCTGGATCTGGCGCACCCGCTCACGCGTGACACCGATCGTATTACCGACCTCTTCCAGGGTCGAAACATCGTGACCATTCAGGCCGAAACGACGTTCGACAACTTCGCGCTGTTTTTCGGTGAGTTGCGCCAGCCACTGCTCAATATTGCCGCGAACATCGTCATCCTGCAGCAACAAAACCGGATCCGTATTGTTCTCGTCTGGAATTGCATCGAGCAAGGAGTTTTCAGCATCGCGTCCCAGTGGTGTATCGACTGAGGCAATGCGTTCATTCAGGCCCAACATGCGTTTTACATCTTCAATGGGCTTGTCCAGGAGTTCGGCAATTTCTTCCGGGCTGGGTTCGTGATCGAGTGTCTGCGCCAGGTGGCGGGCAGCACGCAAGTAAATATTGATTTCCTTGACCACATGAATAGGCAGTCGAATTGTCCGGGTCTGGTTCATGATCGCCCGTTCGATAGTCTGGCGAATCCACCAGGTGGCATAGGTGGAAAAACGGAAACCACGTTCTGGATCAAACTTCTCGACGGCCCGAATCAGGCCGAGATTTCCTTCTTCGATCAGGTCCAAAAGCGCGAGGCCACGATTGAGATAACGACGAGCTATCTTGACGACCAGGCGCAGATTGCTCTCGATCATCTTCTTGCGCCCGCTTTCCACCCCTTTTTGTGCAAGGCGCGCGTAATGCACCTCTTCTTCTGCGGTCAATAGTGGGGAATAACCGATTTCGCTGAGATATAGGCGGGTAGCATCGAGTTGACCATCCGGTATTTCACCCGGTTGGAACACATCGACGTCCTCATCGTCATCCTCCTCTTCGATGTCGTTTTCATCAAATTCATCGACACCTTCGAGTAACGTCTCGTCATCCTTGCTGGCGTCATTGATGATTTCATTATCATCGAGTTCTGCACTTTTGTGCGCGGCCTTATTGTCTTGATCCCTCATATCCATCCACCTGACTGCAGGAAATGGTGACCGGGTTTTGCTTTGCTACGACCCTGCCATATTTCCATCGGTTTAGCGTCGTTTCGGTAAATACTGCATGGGGTTAACCGGCTTGCCATCACGTCGAACTTCAAAGTGCAGCAAGGGCTGATCCGCCTCAGTACTTCCCATATCGGCAATATGTTGGCCTTTATTTACCTTTTGATCTTCCTTTACGAACAACCTGCGATTATGTGCATAGGCACTGAAATAAGTGTCGTTGTGTTTGATAATGATGAGCTTTCCATAACCCCTGAGCCCGTTGCCACTATACACAACCATACCACTTGCTGCTGCATAAACCGGTTGCCCACTTTTACCTGCGATATCGATCCCCTTTTTTCCTGTATCTTTCGCAGAGTAATAACTGATTATCTTACCATTTGTTGGCCACTGCCAACTGATTTTTCCGGATTTTATGACGCGAGTCTTTTGATTATTAGAGGTATCTGAATAAGGTTTTACTGTTGCACGCGAACTCGGCGGTGAAACATGCTTTTGAATGTTCACTGTCCGGTAGGATGGCGCGGCAGGAGGTGGTGTGAGACGAATTACTTGTTTGGGATAAATCGTATACGGTGGTCTGATACGATTCCACGCTGCGACGGTACGAACATCTTCCCCACATGCAAAAGCAATGGAATATAAGGTCTCACCTTTTTCCACAATGTGTACATTCGACGGTTGGCGAACTGGATCATTTGCTGCCACCGGTACTGCAGGTCGAGTCTTGCCGGAATAGTAACCATACGTGTAGCGATTGCCGGTCATGCACCCCTGCAAGCACAATAACGCACACAAAATTCCCAATCTGCCGTATGTACCCGTCATCAACCTCTAAAAATAAAATACAGCACAATTACTAAGATAACCATCAGCCAGCCAATAATATCGATATACTGGTGAAGCTGTTTTTCCATGCGTTTGCCGCCGAGCACCATCAACCCTGCAACCAGAAAGAAACGTGCGCCGCGTCCAAACAGAGAAGCAATGATAAAAGGAAGGATGCTCATTTGTAATACGCCGGCGGAAATTGTGAATATCTTGTAAGGAATGGGCGAGAAACCAGCAAGGAATACTGCCCATACCCCCCACTCCTTGAATTTGCTCTCTGCCAGCAGATATTTGTCCCAGTAGCCGTAACTGTGCAACAAGGGTGAGATCATCTCAAAGAAAAACACGCCTATAAGATAGCCCAACATACCCCCCAGCACAGACGTGATCGTGGTTAATGCTGCATACCACCACGCCCGTGATGGATTCGCCAGCGACATGGGGGCCAACATGACATCGGGTGGCGGGAACGGCAACACACAGGCTTCGGCGATGCTGAGTCCGCCCAGGTAATACTGGGCATGACGGTGACGCGACCAACGCATCACAATGTTTAACATCGGCGAAAACAACTTCATGATGCTTGCCCTTTAATCATTGGTACGAAACTGACCCAGTCCAGGGCGAGTTCAGTACAGCCCTCTTCATCCCGGGTAATCAGCATCAAGCGTTGCTGTAGCGGCTTACCGACAGGGATGACCATCCTGCCACCTATCACCAGTTGCTGTAACAGTTGCTTGGGGATGGACTCCGGTGCAGCGGTAACGAGAATGGCATCAAACGGGGCGTGCTTTTCCCAACCCAAATAACCATCTCCCAGATGATATGTCACATTGTTCAGCTGCAAACTTCGCAAGCGTTGGCGTGCCTGATTCGATAAATGGCTGATGCGCTCAACGCTGTACACCTGGTCTATCAGCTGTGCCAGGACAGCGGTTTGATAACCTGATCCGGTGCCAATCTCCAGGACCTTGCTGGGTGTGCCCGGCTGTTGCAGCAGTACTTCGGTCATCCGGGCAACAATAAACGGCTGCGAAATCGTCTGGCCATAGCCAATGGGCAGTGCCGTGTCTTCATATGCACGACTGGCCATGGCCTCGTCCATAAAAACATGCCGGGGTGTCTGCCGCATGATATCCAGGACACGCGAATCTGCTATCCCGCCCTCACGTAACCGCTCAACCAGCCGATTACGGGTACGCTGAGAGGTCATACCAATGCCCTGTGTGCTGTGATTCATTGCAGGCTCACTCCCGCCAGCCAGTGACTCAGATCTTCCAGGGCAGTGTGTCGGGTCAAATCCACATGCAAGGGAGTGATAGAGACAAAGCCGTGACGCACCGCATAAAAGTCCGTGCCAGGTCCCGCCTGCTGCTCTTCCCCGGGGGGGCCAACCCAGTAAATCTGGCGACCGCGAGGGTCCTGGGAGCGGATGACGGGCTCCGATTTGTGCCGGTGACCTAACCGTGTGGTTTGAATGCCCGCCAGGTCGTCATAGGGCAGGTCCGGAACATTGATGTTAAGAATCGTATCAAATGGCAGTGGTGCATCTGATAGACTGGCCAGTAGCTGACAGACCACGCGTGCCGCCGTATCGTAATGTTTAGGGTCGTGCCCCAGCAAAGAGACCGCCATCGCTGGCAGACCAAGAAAACGGCCCTCCATGGCAGCTGCCACCGTTCCTGAATACAGAACATCGTCGCCCAAATTCGCCCCGGTATTGACCCCGGCGATAACAATATCCGGTTCCTGCTCCAGTAAGCCGGTAATCGCCAGGTGGACACAATCAGTCGGGGTACCGTCAACCCGAATGAAGCCATTTGGCATGGACGTGGCCCTGATGGGGTCATCCAGGGTCAGTGAATTGCTCGCACCGCTACGATTGCGGTCAGGCGCCACGACTGTGACCCGGGCAATGCTGGCCAGATGACTCGCCAGGCATACAATGCCAGGGGCTTCGTAGCCATCATCGTTACTGAGCAATATGTGCATGAAAACTAATCGAACCTCACGGGTACCACTGAAAACCCGATGGGTAATATACTGGAAATGTTTCCGACTACCTACCACCAGATGAACGATTTACCGAACCGCCATGGCCGATCACTCTGACATTGATGACGAGGAACGTGCATTGTTTCGCACGTCGGTCACCGGTATCCGACGGCTAAACCATGACAAAATTGGGCCAGTCAAGCGCAAGCATAAGCCCTACCCGCAGCAACGTCATCTGGATGACCGGCAGGTTCTGCGCGAATCGCTAGCGATGCCGCCGGATTCAGCTGATATCGAAATGGGTGATGAATTGCTGTTCAGCCGCAATGGCGTGCAAAACAGCGTTATGCGTAAGTTGCGTCGAGGCCAGTACCGGATTGAAGCAGAGCTGGACCTGCACCGCCTAACTGCGGCTGAGGCTCACCAGGCCCTGGTCGACTTTATCG
>JBECKZ010000101.1:0-25445 GCA_040235555.1 Thiohalomonadales bacterium
ATGGGTTCTCGGTTTGTTTATTTGTCAACATGGCCATGATCGATAACGTCATGTTTACACCACCTTCCCCAAACCACTGGGTATTGCTCACCGGTGCAATAAGCAGCGATCACAAAGTATTAACGCCAGCCATTGCCAAAAAAATCAGTAACGACATAAATATGGCTGAAATGTCAGCCGGTGAAGATGAACCGGATATTGAATATGATTTAGAGTTTCAAATATTCACCTGGGGAAATAAAAAATACACAGTTCATCACAAAAAATCGGACACAAAAGATATCTTGAATTATTATTACGGGTATGTGGCGGCGAAATGGTGAATAATAATGAAAAATATCCCAAGCATATTGTTAATCACAGGCATCGCCAGCGCATGCAGTACTAATATTAATTATAATGTTGCGCTACAACAGAACACCTACCAACTCACCCATAAAATAGCGGTTGAGCGAACAATCAATCAGGCCAGTATCGACTCACTCATACCCATCAACGCCAGCCACGAATTACTGGAAAATACTTCCTTGGGAAGCGAATTTATCAACGACCAGGGAAAAGTGACATCGACCTACAATCGACAATCGAGTGATATAGATACATTTATACCGGCCAAGTTACTTGCACACAAAAGAGTGGGCGATCGCTTGATATTATCCTATCAGAATCAGGTAGCAATATTAGGTTTACCCGGCAACAAGCTAAAATCAAAACTGGAAAAACCCAAAAACATCGATGAAACCCGCGCGTCGGCCATATCGCCCAATGGACACTACGTATTTGCGTTTGACCAGTTGTGGAATCTAACAACAGGGCAAAAACTCGATTTTTTTAATACAGATAATTTCGTCAATAAAACATTCATTAGCGCAGACTTTTCATCAGATAATCGATACCTGGTCATTGTAAATGATTTAATGTCTGATTCCGTTGCGCAAATTTGGGACCTGCAAGCAAAGAAACTCAAATATAGCCGGACGCTGGGCGGCCTTGCCTATGCCATGTTCAGTCCAAGCGGTAAAAAGCTGTTGTTCAATATTGTAAAATACTCGCGCAGCAATATTAGACAGCCGCAATTGGCTGTCTATGATCTAACCACTGGATCAAAACTGGGAACTATTGAATTCTCAAGTAACTTAACGGCTACTCCGATTATGATTGACGACGCGCATATCGTCACCGGACATGAAAATGGCGATATCCATGTCTGGTCATACCGAAATTTCAACGCGGTACACAGCTACCATGCTGACGCATCAGTCATGGCGATGACAAAAGACGCGGAGGGGAGAGTGTGGTGCGGACTCGATAACGGCAAGTTACTGGTTATTGATAATGGAAGGTTTTCACTAGTTCACACTTTCAAAACCTCTGTAGAACATTTGGCCGTGCTTCCTAACAAAATTGCAGTGGCGACCTTTGCCCAACCAGCCGGTAACTTGGCTATGTATGACATTGAACGCGTTAATCATTAGACAAAAATAGTTAAAACTCAATATTTTGGGTCAGAGTAAGCAATCGCGGTCTATCCTCTAATATTCGCTGAAGTTTTTACTCTGCCTAAATAATACTGCCAAAACGCTGTATTCAAAATTATCGCAGGTCCTACCTTTTTACGTGTAATAATGTGAACACATTTTTTCTTACATATCGTGCGATAGCGGATATGCGCGAGTTAAAATCAGTAAGAACACCAAAAGGAATGGTCGAATATCTGTTTTCCATAAACTTTCTGCCGGACTGCCATCAGGGCTTTGGTACAGCGCCTCTACATATTATCGTACACGCGTTAGTAATCTAATGGATTTGGTTGGTATTACAGAAGTATCTGGGAGCAACCAGTTTTCCTATAGATTAACCGGCGATCCTTTTACGCCGACAACCGGCATTAATGATCGTATCATGCGTGGCTTCTCACTGACGCTTGGGGAATCAGCACTGCAGGGAGTGTCTGATGATACCCTTGCATCATCGACTACCGGGAGTTGGTTGATTCGTAAAGTCACCACCACAGTGCCGGAACCGGGTACGTTCTTGTTGTTGTGTTCTGGTTTGCTGGGATTGGTTTTACTACCCCCTCACGGATTCGTAAAGACTCTCGCCTAAACCGAATACAGTTTCAACGGCCTGCTTTCGCCGTTAGTAATACTTGCTGGCATTGTCATTCTGCCAATTTGCGCAGGCCAGTCTCTCTCTGGCTCCTGCTTCGCCCTAACTACTGCATCATCGCAGTCGCAGACCGCTGGACTCACCTTCTCCATGCAATCGTGGCCCAGAAATCTATAGGTGATTATCCTTAACGGCAATAAACGTCACCGTGGACGCATCACTCACCGGTATTACTGTGGCCGAACAAGTCGCCAGGCAAATCATAAAGGCATGCAATCTTTCGTAACAAATTTGGCTTACGACAGCCGCTCGATTATTTAATCCGACTGAAACGCGCGAGTCCGATCACGGCGAGGCCCAGGCCCATGAGCCCAAGCATGGGGGGTTCCGGCACATCGTTAATGGGGACAACGGTCGAAGAGAAGTTGCTGAAAGCCAGGAATGGAAATGACATGACAATGGCCGTCCCGCCCGTCGTGTAGAGTGGCGCTCCGTTTTGGCACAGCGCGATATCTGTGCAGAATGGAGCCCAGCCCTGGGCATAGAACGACGAGGCAAGGTCATAAGTGTCGAAGCCGACATTACTGCCGTAAGTAGCGAGCGGATACGTCGGGCCATAGCTCGATCCGAAGCCCGCGCCTCCGTTCGTCTGATCAACACTGACAAAGAGCTGGCTCGGATCGAGCGTAGCAGTATAGCTGGGCCGACCGTCGTTGAATGCGACATTGAGAATCGCCGAGTCCAGAGAATAGTTAATGAACCCACTCGCGCCCGGCACGTCGAACGCTTGCACCGAGCTTGTGTCGCCGGTAGCTGTGATACTGACGAACGCACAGCTCGGATCAGACACTGTGGTACAAGTGTAAGTGGTTCCGCCAATATCGATCGCTATGTGCGCGACATAGTCGGTATATGTAATGGGGACGGCTAATACACCAGAACTCCCGACAGCACCGAAGAACGCTAACATCATAGCGGCGACGACCTTTGTTGCAAATTGCATGTTCATGCCCACGACCTCCCAATTTTTCTTGGTCTTCATGGATATAAGAAATATAAAATCCTTATTGCTCTAAAACCTGCCCACTAGACTGAATCCATCACAGCATCCCCCCCTTGCATATCCATACTTGAGTCCCTCGGTGCGGTCAAATAGCCCGAACAATCATCCTGTAATCCGATGCCGGCCCATTACCGCTTCACCAGACAAACAGGGAATGCAACAGATTTGCCCTCATATTTATGAATAAAGAAGGAAAAATGGGGCCTGTGTAATTTTAAAAATACACTCCAACACCTTTATCACAGTAACCCATCGCGTTTCTATGTTATACAGCCGAGTCTTACATTGGTCTTACAATCCTGCATGTTCAAGTATGCCAGTCGCTCAACTGCAATGATGTAAATGGGGATAGAGAAGGGAAAAACCATACTTGCCGCCAGTATGATTCTACCACTTTGGTGTTTACTCTCGGCTTTAGCTTCCTCGATAACAACTCCTGCGTTACTCTACCGCGTCCCTCCATGGACTCTACCCCAAAGTATTACTTTGCGTTGCCATTTTCTGTTTTTTTATCCGGCACCATGGTCGCAATGGTCAATATGAACTGATCTGCCCCAAGAGTGTATCCATCCATTTTTACATCTCGTAACAGGCTCATTGACATATCATCCCCGGCTGATTCTCTAGGTAGAAAATGCAATTTCACTGGCGTCTGCATCGTGATATGAAGTACGTAATCACGTTTATCCCGGCTCCAGCCTTCCACGGTAACGGGTTTCTTATTCTCCATGACGGCTTGAGAAATAAGGTCAACAAAGCTTCGTACCGTTAGGCTATATTCTGCCTTCCAGGGCTCGGCAACCAGATGTGAATCAAGAAAGGTCGCGGGTGGCTGGATTAGATCTAGACCTTTGGCTTGACTCGCGTTGGGCGATACGTGGTGGGCTAATTCATCATAACAAGCAAGCCGCGCCTGGTCAGAGCCAAGCATAGCGCAATGTGTCAGTTGTTGTGTCAGCGAAGTTTCCGCAGACACGCCGTTTACCGCAGGTATAGCGGCAAGGAGCAGGACTAAAATATATAAGCACGATGCATAGTTCATGAGCAAAGATGTGTCACAGCATAATATGCTCTAATATTAGTGAATTTTGTGCTCTGACATCTATTATTTGCTTTTCGAGAATGGTCAGAAGTTTATCCAGGTGGTTGTCATAACATGCGTTTTCAAAACATCAAAACGCTTTCTGTAAAGTGCCAAGAGCTAGAACCTTTTCAAGGCTGACAATACTCATTTAGCCAAAAATTGTGGTCTATCTTCAATTATTCGAATATGAGAAACAATTGTTCTCTGATCCGGTTTTTCTATTTTAATGCCGGTGAGGCGAATACGGAAAAATTTTGGCATATGATGTGAACACGAAGATGAACAGCGTAGGTGTTCTGAGGTGAGCCCAATGGAATTCTAAGTGCACCCCGACCTCATTAATTAGCAGGAAAACTATCAGTGCTTCAGATGCTGTTGCCTTGCAGATACCGCTAAAAATGCCATGAATACGTCTCTCAGACTTTTTGCCAGACCTGCACGGCAAGCCCAAAAGGGAACTTTAATCATGCTACAAAAAATTTACCCGGCAGGAGCCGGGTAAAAATCGTAAATTACCTATAAATTATTATTAACCTTTCTTACGTCTGATGAAACCCAGACCGAACAAGCCAATACCCATGAGCAAGAGTGCGGATGGCTCAGGTACGGAGGTAGTCCGGTTAAACCCAATCCAATGGGAGAGTCCATATCCTGCCCCTGCAGTATTGGTCCATATAGAGTCGCTAGTTGAGGCAATATCATAGGTACCCGTTGCAGCATACCAGTCGGCCATGTTGTACAGTATGAAACCAGCATTCTGGCCATCATATTTACCCAGTACCCAATCATAAAGCCCGCCAGTTGCGTTGTTGCCGGTATCATCTTTGCCACCGATAACCAGCGTGCCGCTATAATCATTGGAGCCCGTCATGTAATACTCAGTCGTACCATTGCCATCGGCATCATATGTCGCAGTCGAATTTATCCCCATATCTAAAAGATATTGAGCCCAGTCAAGCTCATTACCTGAGGAAAAGCCTACATTCTGAGTACCCGCATCCAACGCACCGACAACACCCGCGGTATCAAGTGTAATAGTGGCGGAGGCCGCACTACTCATGATGCATGCCCATGCCGCAAGAAGAGCCACACCATATTTAATATTTAACAGCTTCATAATCCTCTCCGTGTATTCAATATTCGTGTTTCAACATTCATTCAATATCAATGTTTCAATATTAATATTGCAAATCACGTACCAAAATTATTTATATTATTTATCATGATGTTATAACAACACATTCTTTGGCATTGTTAAAAATTCCGACATTTTTTATCTAGCCCCCCACACTGAGTGCGTTCTTATTTTTTGGTATAGGAAAGATAAACGCATTTTTTTGTTCAAAAACAAGTACATTGGACCGAATTTTAATCTACCTATGCCCTCCCCTTCGGCGCCATTGGGGCAAGGAAACCGTGTATATTCCCTGTTTACGTTTTGTAAGGTATTTCGACATATTCTACCTAGCGCAGGGTGCACAAAGATAAACGCGTATATTTTATTCAACAACAAGCTCGCTGGACTGAATTCACCCTCCCAATTCCCTCCCCCTCCGGCACCTCAGGTCCAAGGATACCGCGCATATTGCCTGTTTTCCGACCAAACCTGATTCTAACCAAATGCAACCCTCGACCCCCTATCGACAACATCCCTGTGTTTTGTGCTTAGTCGTTCCCTTAGTCGAATATGTAGATTGTGGACGGGCGCGTGTATCAGGCATTGGGGCAGTACTTGTTTTTCGTCCTTTTCCTTCAGGTGATCAAGGATTTACTTTATTGTAGAAACTGGAGGAATAGGGAATAGACCACAATTAACCTACACTTTCCGCCATGCGTCGACCTGACCTTCCAGGTATCCCACGGCGGATCATCACCAGAAATCCGGATACCGTCTCGATGGCCTGATTTATGTGTCGGTCAGAAACATGAAGCTGGACAACAACACGTCGGGTCGTGATGCTCTGAACTCGGCTATACCGAAGGCCAAAACACTGGCCGATTCCTTGTGAGTGCGGCAGGAAACTGGCGGGATGAACCTTTAGAGACGAACCTTAGCCCATTTGATCGTTAGCGACATAATAGCGTGGGTCCTGGATGACGTTGACTTCAACCAGATCTCCCGCCTTCTTCAGTAGTTCACGACACTCCTGGCTCAGGTAGCGCAGGTGCAGTTTCTTACCAGCCTGAATATATTTGTCTGCCAAATTATCAATGGCTTCGATGGCTGAATGATCTGCCACGCGCGAATGCTGAAATTCAATGATCACCTCATCCGGATCGGTCTCTGGATGGAACATCTCCAGAAAGTTTTTCACTGAACCGAAAAACAATGGGCCGTTGAGCCTGTACACGCGTGTGCCGTTATCTTCATCGTAGCTTGTGGCTTTGATATGCCTGGCATGCTCCCAGGCAAAGGCCAGTGCCGAAATAATCACACCGACAACCACCGCAATGGCCAGGTCGGTCGCGACCGTCACCGCAGAGACCAGAATTAGCACAAAGGCGTCAGTGCGAGGAATCTTGCCAATGATCCGAAAGCTGGTCCATTCAAAGGTACCCAGTACGACGATAAACATCACACCCACCAGCGCAGCCATGGGGATCATGGCAATCAATTTTGAGGCAAACAGAATAAACGCCAACAGGAACAACGCCGCCGCGATGCCAGACAGGCGCTGACGACCACCAGAGTTCACGTTGATCATGCTCTGTCCAATCATGGCACAGCCACCCATGCCACCGAACAGGCCGGTAACCGTGTTGGCAATGCCCTGGCCGACACACTCGCGATTGCCTCTACCGCGGGTATGGGTGACGTCATCAATCAGCGTCAGGGTAAGCAGGGATTCGATCAATCCCACGGCGGCGAGAATGAGCGCATAGGGAAAAATGATCTTCAGCGTTTCCCAATTGATCGGCACCGCGGGGAGGTGGAAGCTCGGCATGCCCCCTTCAATCGACGCCAGGTCGCCCACGGACTTGGTATCGATGTGAAACCCCAGCACGAGCACGGTCACGGTAATGATGGCGGCAAGGGACGAAGGCACTATCGTGGTCAGGCGCGGCAGAAAATGCGCAATCGCCATGGTCAGACCTATCAGACCGATAAATATATACAGCGTGCTACCGCGCATCCACGTCGTGCTGCCGTCAGCGCCCGGAATATGAAAATGCTGCAGCTGGGCGAGGAAAATCACAATGGCCAGTCCGTTCACAAAACCAAGCATGACCGGGTACGGCACCATGCGGATGTATTTACCAAGGCGCAACAATCCCGCACCGATTTGCATTATGCCGGTCAGCACCACCGTGGCGAACAGGTATTCCACCCCGTGCTGAGCGACCAGGGCCACCATGACCACGGCCATAGAACCGGTAGCACCGGAAATCATGCCGGGACGCCCGCCAAAAATCGACGCCAGCAAACCCACCATGAACGCGGCATATAAACCAACCAGGGGATCGACACCGGCGACAAAGGCAAAGGCCACCGCTTCCGGAACCAGGGCAAGCGCCACCGTCAGGCCGGAGAGAATTTCGTTTTGCACACAGGCACGGGTGGCACAGCCAAGCTGGAACATGGGAGAATGACCTCTTTACGAATATCAAAAGCCGCGTATATTAGCATTTTCTAATGCATGCTAAAAGGCATAAAGACAAAGAGCACAAGAACAACAAGGGAAAGGCAGAAAATTAGATCCGGGATACTTTATTAACTCTAGCCGTTAGTCATACTTGCTGGCATTGTCATTCAGCCGCGTTGGACTTGTTACTCGTACCCCAAATATTTCGCTGTTTAAAATCTACTGAGTGATGCTACCGGTAATCTGTTGCATCGCTGGATTATTCATTAGTTTCTTAAATTTTGGATTATTGGCAAGTGCGCTATAGTCACCACTCTGAATGGCTTTCATGATTTTTGGATCAGACAGAACTGCCTGCATATCAGGATCATTTTTCAGTTCGTTAATTAATTTCATGTTTCCCGGTTTTGCCTTTAGTGTTGATTGGAGTTGATTAAGGTTTATATTCGCTGACCCCGCCTGTGACGTTGGCATACTCGATGAAGATATGGATTGGACTTGCTTTGCATGGACACTGAACTCCCCCAGGCTAGGAGATTTGAAGGTATAGACACCATTGTGCATTGAGATCACTTCAGCGTTCATGACACTTCCATCTGTCAGTTCGATACGTTGAATTTCTCCAGCGTACGCACTGCTGCTAGTTATGACCAATATTAAAATGAACTTAAGCGTTGGAAACCGCAACTGAGACCTCACCTTTGTATCAGGTACCTGAATACGTAAATTAGTAATAACGATACTAAAAAAGCATAGTGGATAATACGACCTAATTCCTGATTCGGGCCGATAAAAAAATGTCTGCATTGAGGAAAGCTTCTGGATAAGACCGCAGACTGCAGTTAAGGTGAAATTTACAGGAAAACTGGCCTTTCCTGGAATTTTTATTCCCTCCCCTTTTTATAAATTTGTATCGAACTCAACGGGCATTTTTGTATCCAATATTTCAAGCACCTGCCGGATGCACATTGTTAACACCATCTGGTAGACCACTCGGTGCTAGCACCATGCCTGGCCGGTTTAACGCATGACGAATGCGCTGCTCCGACCGCACCACTTGTGCGGATCCCTCTGGTATTGAATGCCATTCCATACAAAGGACCCCACACACATTGAGCTCATACGTTTATCGGCTGCATGTCACCATGAGTGACATCGCGTGATATGCACACCTGTCTCAAGCAGGTGATTTGCGCAGGAGCAAAACATGAATGAACCATCTAAGGATAAAGTTGATATCAAACGCCGCCGATTCCTGGTTGCCTTGACCTCGTGTACCGGGGGCGCTTTTGTCGCTGCGGTCAGTGTGCCATTTATCAGCTCCATGGAACCGTCGACCGCAGCGGTTGTAGCCGGTGCACCTATCGAGGCTGATATCAGTAAGATAGCACCGGGCGAACTGATTACGGTAACATGGCGCTCACGCCCGCTATGGATTCTCCATCGCACGCCGGCCCAGCTTCAGGAGTTACCGAAGCTCGACCCAAACCTCAGAGACCCCCATTCCAAAGAACCGCAGCAGATCCCTGCCTGTGCCAACGGTCATCGCTCCCTCAAGCCAGAATATTTCGTGTGTGTGGCGATATGCACGCACCTGGGCTGCGTCCCCACCTACCGTCCCGATATCGCACCGCCCGATCTAGGCCCCAGTTGGGAAGGCGGTTTTTTCTGTCCCTGTCACGGCTCTCGCTACGATCTGGCCGGGCGTGTCTTTGACGGTTCACCCGCCCCCCTTAATCTCCCCGTTCCTCCGCATTATTATCTAAATAGCACAACACTGCGCATTGGTGAGTTAAAGAGTGGTAAAGATCAAGATTGGCATCCCAGAACATGGTAAGAGTAAAAGAGGATGGAGGGATTTCTAATAAACCACTTTGGCGTTTTTACTCCGACCTCAAATATTAAATAACATCATTTCGCCAATTGCTGGCTCCAGGCAATCAATGCTGTGAGTTGACGCTCAACCATTTCTCGGCCTTTTTCATCGACTAAAATCCCATCAGCATACTTTCCTGCATAGGCACCAATCATCACTTCGGGTTTATTGAGTGGATGCGCATCGACAAATACCATCGCCTGGCGTAAATGATATTGCATGCGTGCGGTGCCAATCATTCCAGGTGATGTTCCCATGATAGCAACGGCTTTACCTATAAAGGGTTGTGGTGTCATACGCGATAACCAGTCAATCGCGTTTTTTAGTGCGCCGGGAATCGAATAATTATATTCTGGTGAGACAAACAGGATTGCATCTGCATTCAGTACCTGATCAGCTAATCTTGTAACAGCAGCTGGAAAGCCTTGCTCCTGCAGATCAGCATCATACAGTGGGAAATCGCGGAATTCGCCTATCACTATATTAGCATCCAGTTGTTTCGCGATATTGCATGCTGTTGTCAGCAGCTGACGATTAAAAGAGCCTTTACGTAGACTGCCGCATAGACCGAGGATTTGTGTAGCCATAAACGTCTCACCTTAAAGTTGTATTCATCGAAAACTCGGACAGCAATTCAGCTCAGCGATCAATACCGCTGCCGGCGTGTTGCTCACTGAGTGACCGCAAGCGAACTCACCAGCGGTGGCAGACTGGCAAAACTCTCCACCAGGCGTTCATTCCAGATACGGTTGATAGTCTTCAGGTAGTCACTGTCCTCCTCCAGGTGGTAGTACTCTCCCGGCATCAGACTGTTGGCGTGGTATAGCTGGATATCGATGGGTGGCCCCACGGTCAGGTTGCTTCGCATAGTGGAATCCATCGACACCAGGGAACAGAGGGCGGCGGTATGCAGGTCGGTCTGGCAGGTGATGATGCGATCCAGGATGGGCTTGCCGTATTTGCTTTCGCCAATCTGTAGAAACGGAGTCTGATCGGACGTTCTGATGTGGTTGCCCTGGGGATAGATCAACGCCAGCTGTGACGGATTGCCGATAACCTGACCGCCGAGGATAAAGGAAGCTTCGTAGGCAACCCCTCCGCCGGTCTTGTTTTGTTGCTCCACACTGATCTTGCCGACATACTCGGCGGCCTCATAAACATCTGCCACGGTATTCAGATTGGCCGTGGTCTGTTTGGCGATATCCTTGGCCATGCGGTCGATCACTGCCTGGGTGGTGGCGAGATTGCCCGCCGCCAGAATCACAAACTGGCGGTTTCCATCTGTCCCGAAGCGAAACATCTTGGAATAGGTATTGATCTGGTCGACACCCGCACTGGTGCGCGAGTCGGAACAAAAGGAGATGCCTTCATCAACGAGCACGGCAACACAATAAGTCATGTTTGCATTCCATCGGGGCAGGATTTGAATCCGGATTCGAGCAGGCCCGGTATTTCGCTAAATATTCTAATCCAGGTTTCACCTGATGTCTTTGTTAAAAGCAGGTCAGAAAGCAGTTTTAAGAGTTTTTATTCCATTGTCACTGCGAACGACATGGAAAATCGATTGTGCAAAGGACGGTGCGGCCATACTATATAAAAACTGCAAATCATGATTTTTTCGCAACCTAGGCTACGCTATGAAGCAATTAAACGCGTGAGATACCATTTAACAAATCCATATCCCGTCTAGTAAATAAAGGCTGTATGCAAAGCTTTAAAAATATTCATTTCTATCTATTTCTTGCCTGCGTCTGCGCAGCTCTTATATCAATTCTTGCAGATACCTTGAATCATTCAACAGCAGGCTTTGGTTTTTTGCAAGTGTCTCTGTTGGTAGTTAGCGGAATACTAGGTGGATTTTTTATCAGACGCTGGCTGTTTCCGGGACAGTATCAATGGGATCGAGTTCTAACATTATTGTATCTGGCAGGAATAATTGTTGCCGGTTTAAAGCCGGGTCATATCTATTTTGACCGCCCCAGTAGTTTCCTCGGGAATGAAGTAATTCTTCTTCAGGATGTTTTTATAAACATACTTGGCTTTATCCCAATTGGTTTCCTGATGATGGCGACGCTGACCAAAAATAAAAGCAATATGACCGCCGCAATAATTACGATAAGTACAGGTGTTGGTACAAGCTTTATGATTGAAACGGCACAATATTGCTGCGTGTCAGGCAGAATATCATCTATTGTAGACTTTCTGACGAACTCTGCTGGACTGTTAGTTGGAGTGTTATTATTTTTCATTTATGAGTATCTGCTTAAGATAACAGAAAGTTGAATCGAGTAACCTGAGGCCAGGCCAGTTGCCGATTCCCGGTTATTTTTAGCTGTTAGTCATACTTGATGGCATTGTCATACAGCTACTTGAGAGATTTTACTTTCTCACTACATATATTCTTAGACCCAACGGTAGGCGAAGTTTGTATAGAACGACGCGACCACGGAAAAATAAAAGATCAACTGTGTGACGATCTCGACGTGAAATGGGTTTAATTCACGACCAGTGACGCGCTCGAGCAAATCCTTAACAAAGGACTTCATTGTTCCGTTTGCAACCAGGCGCTGGCGGATTCGGGACTGGATATCCGTGATCAGACAGAAGCCGAAACCAAAGACCAGGCCCAGGCCAAACCATGATACCAGGGTGACGACTATCAGATACCAGTTAAAAATACGTGTCGCTTGTGGAATCCAGCCGAACACGATAGCCAGCATAAAGCATATATGAAACAGATATAAGACACGATCAGCGGCGATCAGCAACAGACGTGTCAAACCAGTGGCCAGCGGCGGTGTATTGCTATCAAGATTGTGCAAGGATTGCATCGGCATGCTTCACTACCTTTTCGAAAGCGTGTGCATACTGCTCCAGTAGATCTTGGTCTGCATTTGGAAATGCCGGCAGTTTGATCATGGCTTGGTTGGCGTACTCAGTAACAGGCAGGCTGATCTGAGCATAGTCTGGTAAATCGTCACGATCGCAACGCAGAATCCGACGGTAGTGCCCTTCTGTAAAAAACGGCTGTTGATGCAGTAGCGGGTAACGTGGCATACCTACTTCGCAGCCTTCATACTGCAAGGCCTCAATCAACTTATTCATTGGCAGGGAAATATGGCTCGGATCCGCTCTTACCAGATATTCAAAATAGGTACGTTCGATGTGAGCAGGAGGTAGAAAGGTTTCAAATCCCAGTGCCTCCAGTTCCCGCGACAGAAATTGCAGATTACCGTTTCGAAGTCGATTGCGCTCAGGCAAGTGTTTTAGCTGCACTCGCGCAAGCGCGGCCGACATCGGAGCAATTCGTGTCTTGATACCGAAGCTGGTGGCGGCAAAGCGGCGTGCCGGCGTCTCCAGTTCGATGATGCGCGTAATATCACCCATACAGGTAGCACGTTCATATAATTCGTAATCATCCGTCAGTAGAACCCCGCCCTCCCCGCCGGGCGCAAGTTTGTCGCCCTGCAGACTGAATACTGACAGGTCACCAAGCGCACCGCAGGGTTGCTGATACCATTTTGCCCCATGGGCATGAGAGGCATCTTCGATAATGCGCAGCCCGTACTTACGCGCAATTTTGCCAATCTCAGTCATCTTGCACGGCATGCCCCACAGGTGCACGACAACAATAGCGCGCGTCCTGTCCGTGATCCTGTGTTCGATATCAACCGGGTCCGGTCCCAGTCGTTCTGGCTCACTCTCACAGAATATTGGTACGGCACCCACCCACAACATGGGCAATGCCGAGGCCCAGAACGTGGCCGACGGCACGATAACTTCATCCCCAGGCTGCAGATCCAAAGCAAAGAATGCCGCCAGTAGCGCTGCCGTGCCGTTACAATGTGCCAGAGCATATTCGCGTCCTGTCAACGCACGATAGTCCCGCTCCAGTTCACGAATCACGGGATGCGTGGAAATGTTACCGTCACGCATCACCCGTAATACAGCGTCTTCATCCTCCTGTGTCAGGACTGGCCAACGATTCGCTCCAGTCTGTTCCTTTGTCACTGCAGGTACGCCACCCAGTATCGCCGGTAGTGAAATATTTCCGGTATCCATGCATATCTCCTTGGCTCAATCCGGACACAATAGCTTGTCATAATTTTCTGCCACGGTTGAGCGATACGCAGACAGCTGCCGCATCGCTGCAACCCGATCACCTTCGCAGAGGTCGAGCGCGATGCGTTCCAGATGCGCAAGATTTGCATCATTATGACCAAGCCCTTCCCGCGGAAGCCACTGTGCAATGTTGGTACGGCGTCTCAGATAGTCTGGTAGTGTATGACAGAATTCGTGCCGATGGCTCCAGCGCGCGGCTGGCACGGGTACATCGACACCAGGAAAAGAATCCATTTCGATCTCACTTTGCAGACCATGCGACACCCCGTTGATACGTGGCATCGCCATGTCCTGCCGAGGAAGGTGTGCATAAATATCCTTCGCCGCTTCGACACAATTCGTCAGCTTACCACCGTAGAACGAAAGCCAGGGGCGTTTTGGATCGACTACCAGGCGATGCCGGCGCGAAATATCCAGCGGGTAGACATTCTTGTGGAAAGTCGTGGGAACGACCAGTGGCCGAATACCGCAACGCAGTGACACGATATCTCCTTTGTTCGGTGGTTGTTCCAATGTATGTTGTGCATGGTCGAGCAGAAACTTGATATCATCCCGATTGACTTGGTAACCATCGGCTATGTTATCTACCTGTGTTTCCGTTGGGCCCCACAGTGATATCGGTCCCCAGGGAAGCAGCGTCAACACATCTCCGTTCTCACCCATTTCAAATACGAGCGGCGTCTGGTGTTCTGGTGGTCGCGCAACTCCCAGGTAGACACCCTTACTTAGCAAATGCCGTACCGGCGTAGAAATGCCGAAAGTTCGATTGACTTCATCCGTCCACACACCGGCACAATTGACGACAACCCGTGCCCGTGCGGTCATCTCATTCTTGCCCAGCGTATCTTTCAGATGCAAGGCCCAACACCGGTCATGGCGATTAAAGCTGCCACCTGTCACCGCACAGTAGTTAAGTGGAATCTGTTCTTCAAGCTGGTGCGGGGTAATCCAATGCAGCACGAAGCGTGCATCGGAATCACGTAACACTCCCTCCTCGAAGCAAAGGGAGTCAGGCTGATTGCGTGAACGAATTAAGCTGCGTTCGGTGAATTTCTGTTGCCGCGACGGCAACTGCCGGCGGAAAAACCCCATAGTCCAGTAGAAATAAAGCGCTGCTTCTACAAGGTATGCGTTTCGCCCACCTTTGTCTGCCGGGATATAGCGGATTGATTCCGGCCTGACCCAATCTGCTCGGGAACGAATCATCGCATCACGTGCCTGCGAGAATCGGAATACTGCCCGCAAATCAAGATTGCGTAAATACAATAGCCCACCCCATACCAGCATGCCGGAGGACTGGCTGCTGGCGGCAGCAAAGTCTGCCTGATCGGTCAGGAGTACACGATGGCCTTGTTGGCACAGGTAATGGTACAGGGACGCCCCGGTAACGCCACCACCGATAATCGCCACATCGAATTCAGTAGCGCCTACCTGATCCCAAAACTGTTGTCGCAATCTCACGCCCCCTCTTTCCAGTAAATATAGGGTTAGACAAGATTATTTTCTTAAATTTAATATTAGAACAAATAATTTTCGTCGTTTCGCCAGTGCTTCCATATCGTTTAATTTTTTGCCATCCCAAGCAATTCCCATCTATATGGGATTGATCAGGATCAGGGCATCACACCAGTAATTTTGATTGTTTTATACTGATTAGCAAAATTAGGAGTTGCTCATATGCCCGATAAACTCGTAAAAGGCACGAAGAGGTTTTTATTGCAGATCCTTTGCGTTGCCATCTAGATAATAAATCACACAGCGTACTGACATCAGAGAGAAAATGCTGTCAGATATGGTTGAATACCTTGTCAGAAAAAGACTACGTCTATAAAACGCGACCAGAACGAGCGTGAGTAGAACCAGAGAGGCTGTTTCGAAGAGGAGTACCTAATGCGACCGAAGCGAAGCGTGGGAAGTACTCGATGCGACTAGAACCTGCGAAGCAGGTTCGAGAAGTACCCGATGAACTGCTGCAAGCAGTTCCGAGGTGAAGCCTGAAAGGATTCCGGCGTGAACACCGAAGGTGTTTTGAGCTGAATCTATAGAGGTTCTAAAATGTGGTCTGTCCCCGACTATTGGCCGACTATTGTCGATTCCATATTATCTTTCACCGTTAGTCATACTTGCTGGCAGTGTCATTCAACCACGTTGGAGTTTTACTCCAGACGTTGGCTTCCTCGCTAACTCGATTGCTGCTCCCGACACAATTCGAACTCCGCCATGGCCCAGGCCAGTTTCTCGACCTCCGGCCTCACCTTCTCCATAGAGATAAATTTACTTTATAACAGTTCCCAGTGCCTTTCTGAATGGATGATCAAGATCAGGGACAACATGATTGATTTATGTTTATTTATTAGTGTCACGAACGTCCGGGAGATTTCCTATGTCCAATGAACTTGATCCCCTCATCGACCAATGGTACTTCCATGAGGACAAGGGGCAGCGTTTTTTTGTCACCGCTGTCAATGAGGTTGCGAAGACTGTCGAGGTTCAACACTTCGACGGCGACATCGAGGAATTCTCTCAGGATGAATGGAAAGACCTGGACATCGAACTATGTGAAGAACCTGAAAACTGGTCGGGTGCCCTCGACATTAGTGAGCCTGACGACCTAGGTACCGAGGTCACCGATACCACCACGGCAGACTGGAACGAACCACAAACAACCTATCGCAACGAATCGCAGGAAAAGAACAAACCTGAAACCAAAACGTCCAATGATGATTATGGTGAGGGCTATATGGAAGAAGAGCAGCAGGAATAATGGTAGCAAAGGTACCAACATGAACGATAACGTCACCCGCCGCCTGGATGGCAAATACGAAGAAAGGCTGGACGAGATCTGGTATGCCGAATATACCGAGGATCACGACAGCGGACTCTGGGGGATAGAAATTTTCAAGCACGACGTCGCCGAGTGGCGCAGCACTGACTATACATCCCTTGAAGAGGCCAGGCAGGCTGCGCACGAATTCTACGACCAGCTCTGACTCTCTACCACATGGACCTGCTCATCTCGTTCAGATGGGGTCGCTTTTACCCAACCCGCAAGGAAGTCAAACGCATTTTGAAAGGTATGGGGGATGACAATCCACAGGTCGACTGGACCTCAGTCGATGGTATCGCCATTGCCCATACCTACCTGGACAGTCGCGCTGTCATTGCTCATTGTCAGCAGTTGTTTGTAAACCATGAAGAAATGTTCGAACATGCTGTCAAGTGGGTTCCAGCCGACTACTGGTGCGAAACGGATCTCAATGCCATCAAGCAACTCATCGAGCAGGAAATTGCTCCCCGTATCCAGCCAGCCGAGCGATGGGCGATGAAAGTACATAAACGCCGCTGGCAACGTTATCACACTGCTGAGATTGTCGAATACCTCGCACCGAGCATTGTCCGTAAAGTTGACCTGAACAATCCCGACAAAACAGTCTGGGTAGATGCCATTGGCCACCGTACCGCTGTATCGATCCTCCAATCAGGGGATATATTTTCTGTCGAGGCGAAAAACTGACACACTTGATTGGCCAAATAGCAATTGAACCATTCTAATTCTTCAGACTTTTTTCTTAGTCGCGCTCTTTCTTCATATTTATTTCCTCCGCTCACTTTTACGTAACTTTTTCCACCTATAACGTCTTTTCGCAGGTTCTGGTGCACAAAGTTACCCATTGCTCGCACGATCTGTTGAACACGCTAGATGCTCCCCTCGCGGCATAGGTCTGATTATTCACAAAATAATTAGGACCAGTTAATTATCGATGAATTCTAATGGCTTGAAGATAATATGTGTTTATGTCAACCAAAAATGTAGCTAATTTAAAAATCGGCAAAATCTCATCTATATTTATTACTAACTATAGTATTCATGGTTAAGGTGAATTTCATGAAACCCCACTATTTGACCGACGTCAAATAGTCCATCTACTTACTCACGCAACAATACCATGGAGTTATCTCTCATGATCCAGCAGTCGACGGCGTTTATTATTGCGTTTCTGCTGGCACTTGTGGTCGGCAGCCTGGGGGAATATGTCGTCCATCGATTAATGCATGCCCGCCTCGTGTTGGGTCGGAAGCATCTGGAACACCACCGGGAGGGGACCGGCCAGGGCTGGTGGGGCGAATTCCTGGATTACTTTTTACCGACGATTCCGTTTCTATGGCTTGGGTTTCTGTATTCGATAACGGCGGGTATTGGCTGGATGCTCGGTGTTTTTACCTATACTTGCATTGCTGCCTATGCGCATCAGGTACAACACGAAAATCCGGATCTGGTTTTCTGGCTGAAAAAACCGGTCCACCACCTGCATCACACGGGCAAAATGTGGCACAACAACTTCGGTATCACACTCAGCCTGTGGGACAAGGTATTCGGTACCTACAAGGATATCGACTGGGAACCGGGACAAGACCGCAGCCAGTATCACCTGCTGCACTATTTCAGGATCCGCTGGTTCTGAACCAACACCAACTCATCGTGGCTCGAAGCCCTGGTTTCGACCAAACCGATGGCCAGGTCACTTGACGATTCCTTATAATCTTTTTCGGATTTTTTACTCGCGGCTTCGGCTTCCGAAGTAACTCGATTGCTGTTCCCGACGCAATTCTAACTCCTCCATGGCCCAGTCCAGTTTCTCGACTGCCAGTCTCACCTTCCCCATGCAGTCGTGAACCCAAATATTTACCCGGTTATTCTTAATTTATATATGATATATCTTATTTCTAACCAGAACATGCCTACAATTCATTGTTAATGACCGATGAATAACACGAACCAACTGGAGTACATTAAACGCCACCAGACCCGCCTTAAACGCTGCAGGCGTTGCCCGGGAATGAAACGACCAGTCGTTGTCGGAAACCCTGTAGTCTCACCCGTCATGTTAATCGGCCAGGCGCCGGGAAATAAGGAAATCGAAGTGCGCAGGCCCTTTGCCTGGACAGCGGGTAAAACCCTGTTTAAGTGGTTTGACCGAATCGGTATGGAGGAACAGGCATTTCGTGATCGTGTCTACATGGCAGCAGTGTGCCGTTGTTTTCCAGGCAAGAATCCCAAGGGAGGCGATCGGGTACCAAGTCCGGAAGAAATCGCCAATTGTCATACCTGGATGGAGGAGGAATTAAACTTGCTGAAACCGGCTTTAATTATTCCTGTGGGCAAGCTCGCTATCAGCCAATTTATACCCGTTACAAAACTGGATGAGATCATAGGTAAAAAGCACGTGATACAGATTCAAGGTCACAAAACAGACTTAATCCCATTGCCACACCCATCAGGCGCCTCAGTATGGCATCGAGTGGAGCCCGGCAAATCACTATTGAGTAAAGCTCTGCAGCATATTCATCGCCATCCTGCCTGGCGGCAGATTCTGGACCTGTAATTTAGCATTAATTAGAGGATAGACCACAGAAGAAAAGGAAGAATAGGTGACGCAGGAATAATATTTTATACCCTCCGTCACCTTTCACTTTGCTTCATTGCCTGGTAGTTATCGTGTTTTGCTCCGGCAATAATCTATGCCTAGCTGGGTCAAATAATATTTGGTACCACTCATCGTCGTGACCTCATCCACCAATTTTTTCTCGATGAGGTTTGTCATTGCTTGTTGCACCTTGGATTGACTCGTACCCATTTTGTCCGACAACGTTTGCAACCTGACCCCCTTTTCGCCCTCCTTGAGCAATATTTTCAATACCTCCACCAGTTCCGCCTTTTCCTCATGTTTCTTTTGAGCTGAGGTGTCGATGGCTTTTGTTTTGGGCTTGGCGACGCGTCGCTGACTTCTAACCTTCCAGATGACCATGTCACTTTCTTGTTCTTTTATGATATCACCACGCCTGACCCGGGAAAAAAACTTCGCTAACATCGCCAACCCTGGAAGTATGGCAGCGATCATCAGAATAAAAAGCCAGAGAGGGATCGTCACAGTTTTCGATAGGAATGACATATTAATAGCCAGCTATCCAAGCACGTCAACTGGCCATTATCATATTCTAAATCGGTCGCTTAAAATAGTGCAATTTATGCAATACCCACTTTCACAAGTCCATACGCCGATCCGAATATATTTATTACGTTATCCATCCAATTCCTGATACCAACGCAAGATACCGTCCTGGATAAAGTTCAATTGCCGCTCGGTAGCAAGGAAGGCAAGCATGCCTTCCTTGCATGTCTCGGTATTACAGCACCTTTGTGTTGCTCGTGAAAATGAATACGAAAAATACAATAAGAGATGAAATCGTGTTAGCGAAAGACAGCTGTAAGCTTCAAATTCCCCTCCCTGCCATGTACAACACTGCAGCGCATTGTTATCCACCTGGCGCAGTTTTACCCACGGCTTATATACATGGAAAACTTGGTTAGAGATGGATTTTCTTTAATATTAGAAATAATTACTCTCTGACCCGATCTTTCTCAACTGGCTTTGATTATTTCTAGCGTGTCACCTACCGAGAGTGTCCCGCCCTGGATCACATAAAGACACACGCCACTGTGTTTGCCCAATGCCCTGCTGATGCCTTGGCCTTCTATTTTTTCCAGGTAAGCACACGGCGGTCGCGGCTTGTGGTAACGAAAGACAGCCTGACCGATGCGAAAGGTCTTGCCCTGTAACTGTTTTGTTTTGATTCCTCCAACTACCAGATTGCGGCGATGATTGCCTTTGTCCAGTTTGTCCTGGAGCATGGCAGGACGGCCATGTTTTGCCTGGTTTAAGTCGTCTTCGCTGATCAGGGTAACCTGGCAGGCGTCGGTCGCTTTCCAAAAACCGCTAGCCTCGCTGTAGCGATCGCCCTGAAGACCGGCCTCCACGAGGGCCTGTACGCTCACGACGAATTGCATGGCCTCACCAGCTGTTGTGGTAACAAAGATGGCCTTAAGTGTCGGGGATACACGGCGGTGACGGATTGAAAACAGCCAGTTAAAAATCTTCAACGTTTCTGTCCACTCATAACTTTACTGACTCGCTTCACTAACTGGGGTCAGATAAAAATTCTTTCTATTATTAGAGATATCTGTGTTCTGACCCCAAATATTTAAAAAGGGGGTTTATTCTTCTTTAACCTCTCGATCATCGGTGCACAGATCACGTCCAGCGCATGTCGCATTTCACCTCCGGGTATCACCATAGTATTGGAGCGAGACATAAACGATTCGGGAATCCTTTTTAGAATCAGCGGAAAATTGTACTTACGCGGTTCTCGGAACCTGACCACCACCACGCTCTCGGAATCCATCGGTACCTCACGGAGCATGAAGGGATTCGAGGTATCCACAACGGGCATACGTTGGAAATTAATATCGGTCAACGAAAACTGTGGAATAATAAAATGGATGTAGTCCTGCAAACGTTCGATAATGTCTCGGGTAACCTCCTCCGAGGTCTGTTGCTTACAATGAAAATCACGGTGAATCCGTTGGATCCACTCCAGATTGATGGCCGGCACGACGCCGATGAGCAGGTCGACATACTGCGCCACATCAACCCCTTTTCCATTGACGTGTTTGCGCCGCTCGATAATTATGGGATTGTGCGATTCGCTCATTTTACGCCGCGTCCAGCTGCTGGCGACGACACCACCATGGAGACCCTCATAAAACAATAAATCGTTGTCCGCCGGAATCTCTTGCCAGGGTGTAAAGGTACCGATCGGCTGATCGAATTCGTATTGATTATCATGATTGACCAGATGACGAATGCGACCAGTCCCGGTTTCGGAATACTGGCGAAACAACTGCTCCAGTTGATCGAAATCATTCAACTCGGGACCGTAACTACTGACCGGTTTCTGCGCCTGCTCCGCCCAGTCGATCTGGCGGCACATTTCTTCCTGGTCGTATTTCAGGAAGCTGTCGCCTTCTACGAACACACCTTTGATGTCCAGACGGCGGAATATTTCCTTGAAGGCCTGTTGCACAACTGTCGTACCTGCACCTGACGCACCGGTGATCGCTATAATGGGATGTTTTTTTTGCATGGAGGCCACTCCCTCACCGATAACCTCTAATATTTACTCCAAGTTTCCCTCAAAATCAAAAATTATTCATGAACGCATAAATATATTAGTGTGATAGTCAAGCTCTACTGCATTTCTTGTTTTCTCACTATCATGAAGTTAAAAGGGTCGGTGTGGTTTGTAAATATGCCACACCGTTTCCCTTAACGGTCCATTCCTCTCTGACCCGGTTTTCTTGTATCGAACCGGCGCGATTGAACATTGAACAGAGAATTGTTATTTAAATCCTCGCTCACCCGTTGAGATATCCACCAGTTGCCCGTTGTGAAAGGTAAGGATGCGCATGAATTGGGTCGGGCCGAGATTGAAGGTCCATTCATCCACGCTGACACTAACCTGGCGCCGGCCACCGGCAATCTTCTCCGTTACCGTTTCAAAATGCTGCTCCTGTGAATCAGGCTTGCCGCACATTGTTCTGACTTCTGCGGAGGTGGTGCCCAGGGAGAGGTTATTGAAATTACAGCGCTGCATACCGGGATAAACAGTAAAGCCTCGTCCACCGGTTTCGATATTGGAGACCCGGCCGTCGCGCAGTGTGATGATACGGATAAATTGAGTTGGGCCGAGGTTATAAATCCAGCGCTCATTGATGCGAGTGATACTGTGCTCGAAATCGGTATCCGGCTGTTCGACGGTATGTTCGACCCAACGATCGATCCAGGACGGCTCGCCACACTTTTTCAGCAGAATTAGTTTTGAGTCCCCTGTGCTGATCAATCCACCACTACATCGAAAGGCATAAGCGCTGTGAGCAGCTACCATACCCAGAATAAAGAGAAACAAAATGACGAATTGCCGGTGTGATGCCATCAAACGTTTTCCTTGATTGATTTAACTCCTTGATTAATATTCATTGTAGTCAACATAGTCATAGAAAAGAAAGGGCAATCAAAGAAAAGGGGATGGTAGCCTATTGCACCGCTGGCATTAATTCGAGATTGCGAGAATAGGTTTTATTAATTTTGGAAAATATTTGTATGCGGCAAACTTCTTTATAAGAAATACCCTGTTACCCTCGAACCAGACACTCGCCTCTTTTACAGGATTTTCATATTGAACGATGATGCGCCCATAAAACTTCATCCTGGGCAAGAGACTAAAATAATAGACAAAAACTATCGATACCACTATCAGTCTCAATATAAATGTAATCACTTTGATGCTTGTTTTCATAAGTGTGATAATACGGCATAGACCAGTATTCTTGCCATGAAAGATAATTACAACGATTTAACTCTCTTGTCTACTCTACAAACGTGGTCTGTCCCCGATTGCTCTCGATTATTCCCTCCGTCCTCTTTTCTCATTTTTGTGCGCAAACGTAGAACGTGGTCATATCATGCCAGACACCCTGCTCTGTCGTTTGTCTATCGACTTCTGCCCAGTAGTCCTGATTCGCTTTCTGCAATATTTCTACAGGGACATTTTGCAGCGGGTCTGGATATTGACCGATGGCATACGCACCACTGGAAAAAGTCCCTTTCAGGGATTCAGCTTGCATCCAACGACCGCGCTCGACAATGTTGATAATAATGTTGCCAAAACCGGCCAGTTCCAGCAGTTGATAGGTTTTATCCCGCGTACCTGAAAACTCATGCACGGTCAGTTCAATTCCGTACTTGCGCAGCGCCTGACGTTCACCATCGCCCCAGACAAACGAGTTACTCGGCCAGAGCGTCAGGCCAATCCAGCCAGCGGGCTTTAACAGTTCACACCAATGGCGCAATGTGGCCTGTGGATTTGTCAACCAGGGCAATATGCTACTGGCGTAGATACGATCAAAACTGTTCGCTGGATAATCCAGTTGCTCGACATCGCCATATTCAAATTGTAAATTTGTAAAGCCGGTAGCTTTGAGCTTTTCATTGCAGCGGGCAATCATCGCATGGGCGATGTCCACGCCGAGAACGGTACCCGTAGTGCCTACCTTATCTGCAATAAGAAAGGGGATTGTCCCTGAGCCGCATCCCGCATCCAGAATTTTCTCCCCTGTCCTTGGCGGGCAGAGATCCACTAATTTCTCGCACCATTCACGTGCCCAGACATGATCATCATACACGGCCGCACGCTTATCATAGGAGTCTGCCACCAATTTCTGATATGTCGATTTATCCGACACCCCATGATACAAAGGTGAATCCAGTGCTTCGATATACCGTTTCAGCGTCGCCCAGCTGGTGTAGCCGTATTCCCGCGCAATAATCCGTTGCGCATCGTTGATGGAAAACCGGCTAGCCAAAATCTCCCTATCCGATTTGGCTTCAAACGCATAATCGTATAAACGCATTTGTTCACAACACGCTGGGTCGGCTTGCTTGTGCAGAGCGCGCAAGGCCTTGGCTTCTTTTTTCAGAAACTCAAGATTAGGCTTACGGGGTAATGATTTCATGGAAATCCTCCTTTCATCATTCCTGTTGGCCGCGATACAGGTAGAAAGAAGGACGCAATATGTCGTCACTATGGTAGGTGGGGATCATCCCCTTTCCGCGGACCCAGATGCACCCTACTGCACTGCGATGACTATAGCAAAGAATCGCATGACTGCAAATTGTCACCGTGTATTCCTGGAGAAGTATAACGATCTGAAAATCGTCTGGTTAGGCTAAAGGGGACGGAGGGCCAATCTGCCCCTGATCATAGCTAATATCAAAGCAAGCACCCTCTGATCCAGATTGTCTCGGTGGATTCGGCGCAAATTTTTTCCTTCTATAATTGTCAAAACAGCTGTTCCTTTCTCTACTGACAAGGAGTGATCATTTTATGATTACGCTCACCATCAACGGACAGCAATATGCGTTCCAGGGCGACCCAGAAACACCATTGTTGTGGTACTTGCGCGACGAACTGGGATTGAAAGGCACAAAGTTCGGTTGCGGCGTGGGAATCTGCGGCATTTGCACGTTGTTAATCGACGGCGAGGCCAACCACGCCTGCATGGTGCCGGTGAGAAAAGCCCAAGATCATGACATCACAACCATCGAGGGTTTGGTTGAGAAAAATCACGCGCTGCTGCATACCTGGATACGCCGGCAAGTCCCTCAGTGCGGCTATTGTCAACCGGGGCAAATCATGGCGGCCGCCGCGCTGCTACACAAACACCCCCATCCCAGCGATGATCAAATCAATCAGGCCATGTCGCCGATATTGTGCCGTTGCGGCACTTACCAACGCATCCGCGCTGCCATGCATGACGCCGCGAACTTAACTGACGATCCATTACCGGCGCAAGAACTTCAATACAGCCTGCCGCTAGTCAGCGAGGAACAAACGGGCGCCGACTTCGAAGGTTGGCTTCGTATTACTGAGGACGGCATGGTAACCGTCACGATCAATCACTCCGAAATGGGCCAGGGTTCAACCACCGGCCTGGCCATGTTGTTGGCGGAAGAATTGGATGTGGATTTAGCGCACGTTAAGTACCGTTTTGCCCCGGCGGCGAAGCTTTACCGTAATCCCCTATTTAACGAACAAACCACCGGCGGCAGCACCAGCATTCGTGGTGAATGGGACCGATTGCGCCTGGTCGGCGCCAGAACCCGCTGGCGACTGATTCAGGCCGCAGCCCAACACTGGGATGTACCCATC
>JBECKZ010000180.1:0-20116 GCA_040235555.1 Thiohalomonadales bacterium
AAGGATAACTCATGATCGTCATCGACAGTGTTGAAAATGCCATGCGACATCTATCGGAAGGATATGTTATCGCCAAAGTCGCCGGTACCTACACCGGCATGACCACGGAATGTCGGGTGGCGGGAAGGTCAATGGGCATCAGGCATGATGAATGGTGGTTTACTCTGATACAACGTCATACCGGCCTGGTCTGTGGCACCGTAAATAAAACTCTCTTTGTCGAGCTGTATCAGTACTTTTATATCACCGGCCAGGACGATCACAGGGATACAGGTCTCGGCAGATACTATGTGCTAAACGACTTCTGCCCGACCCAGGAATTTCCTCGATATAAACGCAAACTGGATTGCTGGAGTGATTACACCTCAAAACCGGGCACAAGCAATTAAGGACTATTGTTCTGCACGATCCAGTAATCATCATTGCCATGCAAGCTTTATCTACCGCTAACAAGAAGAAAACGCTAACCGCATTCATTCGCATCATGCTGCTGATCGGGCTTGCACTGCTGGCCTATCCCTTTGTCGCCTCGCTTATGCAGTCGGACAACGCCGACAGGGAATCAACCCGATTTGACATCGCCAGCATGGCGCCGGGTTCCTACAGGATCCTGCCGCTACCCGGACGCAAAATACTCTATGGTGAATACCGGCAATCCACGCTGCTGTTGAAAACGGCCAACGGTAAGTTGCACGCCTGGACTGTCCTGGTACATCAGGGTGCCGTGGGGATGCCGGACAAGTATTGGTGGCAACCGGCGTATGACTGCCAGCACTTCGGGCCCACCCTGGTCAATGGCAGGATCGATGAGAACAAACCCCTGGAGTGTCACGATGCCAGTGCGGCTGTGGCCAATCGCAAACTGGACTGGCAATGGACAATTGATGGTAAGGCGCTCAGCAGTACGATGACAGATATGATCCCCACTCGCGGTGACGTCGAGGGGGATTATTTTGTCCTGCAAGACAGCAACTAGGCTTCGATCCCCAGCTTCACCATGCGATAGCGCAACTGGCGTGGCGTCAGGCCAAGGTTGATCGCGGCGCGGGTTTTGTTGCCGGCGGCCTGGCGCAGGGCCAGCACGATCTGTTCAGATTCATCATCGCGTACCCAGGCGTAGGGACGGATACTGGAATCGTTATGCGGATAAACCTGTCCCGGCTGTGCATATACTGGCGCCACAGGTTCCTGATGACGTGGCAAAGCATGTTGCGGCATGGCCACCCGTGACTCTTCACCCAGGATGACATCGATCTCCGCCGGGCTGGCATTGTTGGTGTGCGCCATGAGTACCGCCCGTTTGATCACGTTCTCCAGCTGACGAATATTGCCGGGCCAGTCGAAACGCTCCAGCTTCTGCATGATGGTCTCATCCAGCACCACGTTACGGTTGTAATCATGATTGGCTATATTAAGGAAGTGACGCGCCAGTAGACGGATGTCCTCCACCCGCTCACGTAACGGTGGCAGGTGAATCGGAAACACGTTCAGACGATAGAACAGGTCCATACGAAAACGACCTTCGTTCACTGCCTGTTGCAAGTTGCGGTGGGTGGCGGCAATGATACGCACATCGACGCTGATCTCGCGAGTACCGCCAACCCGCTGAATTACCTGTTCCTGTAGCATGCGCAATAGTTTGGCCTGCAAATCAAAATCCAGGTCACCGATCTCATCCAGGAACAAGGTGCCGCCACTGGCCAGTTCGATCTTGCCTTTCTTGCTTTGAGTAGCCCCGGTAAACGCGCCCTTCTCGTGCCCGAATAATTCCGATTCGATGAGGTCCTGCGGGATCGCAGCGCAGTTGATCGCCACGAACGCTGCATCCTTGCGATGACTGGCCAGGTGCAACATGCGCGCAAATTTTTCCTTGCCGGTTCCGGATTCACCGGTGAGTAACACGCTCACCTGGGTATTGGCCACGCGATAGGCCTGGCGCAATGAAGCCTGTAAGGCCGGGCTCTCGCCAAGGATACCGAAGTTACTGCCGTGGTTATCCAGCGCATTTTTCAGATACAGGTTTTCGTTGATCAACTCTGCAGTCTGTTCTGCGATCAAACGATTCACTGTCAGGATCTGGCTGATAAAGGTGGCAATGATGCGTAACGTGGTGATGTCCTTGTCGAAAGCACGCTGACGCATGCGCAGGCGATGCACCGCCAGTACACCGATGGGTTTATCATCGCGTAACAGGGGTAAGGCGAGGTAGGCCACAGTTTCGTTAGGTAACACGGTGCGCGACACGGCACGGCCAAGATAAGACGGCTCATCGTCGATGTTCTGGATCAAGGCAGTCTGGCCGGTCTTCATCACCCGACCACTCACGCCCTCACCCAGGCTGTAAACTCCTCGTTCACGTTCTTCGCGGGTCAGACCGTAGGCATAACGAATATGCAAAACCCCGGTCTTTTCATCCGGGATCAATACGCGTCCGCGATTAAGTCCCAGTAACTGCGATAACAACCGTAAAATATTCTGGATGGCAAATTCCGGTTCAGTGGAATGGGCGATCAACTTGGCGGCTTGTTCAATTACGACGACATCGGACTGTTCCGTGTTTGTCCCGACTTCCGTTTCAACCGGATTTAGACTTTCGGCAATCATACGTTCTCCTGTGCTCATAACTCTCCGTCTGTACCCGGTGTTATAGCAAGGGTCGTACCATTGTTAACAATGTAAGAAACACGTGGGCTTATCGTGCTGATCTGGATCGGTTTTAATATTCCGGGAAAACTCGCACGCAACATTTTAGTGCGGGTTGCACTCATATGATCCTGTACAGAGATTTAAATGAGAATTATTGTTAACTCTCAATACGCCAGCTGAACATTTTTATCAGGCGCACGCACAGACTATCCAGTACATAACCAATGACACCAATCACCAGCACAATCGCCATCAGCAAATCGTATTCCAGCGTATCGCGTGCATCGTTGATCGCGTAACCGAGACCACTGGTAACACCCAGGTATTCCGCCGGGACCAATACGATCCAGGCCACTCCAACGGCGAGACGAATCCCGGCAAACACATCCTGCGCAATCGCCGGCAGGATGATCCGAGCCAGCATCTGGATGCCACCGGCACCCAGGTTCTTGGCCACGGTAAACCACAGCGGATCGATACGTCGCACACCATGCGCAGTGGAAAACATGATCGGCCACACCGCGGCAACCATAATCAAAAAGATGATCGCACTGTCCCAACTGGCGAAGGCGAGTACTGCGATCGGCATCCACGCCAGAGGACTGATCATACGCAGGAACTGAAACGGGATGTGCGTTACCGATTGCATGGCACGGAACATCCCGATACTGATCCCCACCGGTACACCGATACAGATGGCCCACAACAGGCCCATGCCAATGCGATACAGACTGGGATGAATGATGTTCCACAGATTACCCGAGACCACCACCTCCCACAGTTTGGCGAAGGCCGGCCCCGGTCCAAACCCGGCAAAGGAATCGGTATCCGGATTGGAAGCAATCACGTAACCGCCGAGCCACCACAGACCCAACAGTAACGCCACACCCAACACCGGATAGGCCAGGCGTTGCGATATGGCAAGCAGGTATTTGGCCCCGCCATCCTTGGCGGGTATTAGCCAATGTGCACTCATTACTGTTGTATTTCGTTGCGAACTCACAATGAAATCACCTCTTCACGTTCAAACGGGTTCTTCGGATCCACACCCGGCGCTGTTTCCCAGCCCTTGTACTTGGCCATCGCGGTCTTGACGTAGTGGTAGTCCACCAGGTCGTTGGCAACGAAGTTGGGATCCAGTTTCTTCAGGAAGGTATCGTCGCCACTGACCAGGGTCTTGTTCATCGCCTCAACAATGAACTTGGTGGCTGACGGATACGGATACGGCGAGAAGTCGATACGCCCGCTACCCCAGTCGGCATGCTGGATCGCCGCCGGCTTGGAATATTCCGCGACGTTGTAGTCGGTCATGGCACGTTCCACCACCTTGGCAGGCATCGGTAGATACTTCTTGCCGTTCTTCGACAACATGTGCGCCACTTCTTTCTTGTTTTGCTGCGCGTAAACTTCGGCGCGCACGATGGCATTCATCACCTTCTGGGTCCAGGTCGGTTTGGCCTTGACCACGTCTTCGTTCATGCACACCACGCAGCAGGGATGGTTTTTCCAGATGTCACCGGTAAAACGCAGCATCTTGCCTTTTGCCAACAACTCGCCCGCAGCGTTGAACGGTTCGGCCACGATAAAGGCATCGATTTTCTTCGACGCCAGTGCCGGCGGCATATCCGGTGGCGGCATGACCTGCAGGTTAACTTCATCCGGCGCCAGTTTCGCGGTTTGCGGCTTGATTACCGGTTTCAGACCAGCGTGGCGCAGGCCCATTTGCAAAATGATGTTGTGCATTGAATACCAGTACGGTACCGCAATCTGCATCCCACCCAGATCCTTGAACGAGGTCGCGCCAGTGTGTTTACCGACGACCAGACCGGAGCCGTTGATGTGGGCCCAGGACATGATCTTGACCGGGAAGTTGTTGTTGTAACGCATCCACACCGGGATCGGTTTCAGGAAATGCACCAGGTTCACCTTGCCCGCGGCAAACGCCTCGACCAGCGGCGACCAACCACGAATCAGGGTCGGCTTCTCGGCTTTCAGACCTTCGTCTTCGAAATAACCCATGGCATGGGCTACTAACAGCGAGGTGGCGTCGGTGATCGGCAGATAACCGATGCGTACCACCTCATCATCCGCCGAAGATGCTGCAGCACGCAGCGTACTGGGCAGGGTCAAGCCCGCTGCCATCATGCCGCCGGCAGCGAGCATATCCATGAGGAAATCACGCCGACTCATCTCAAACTTCTGGAGGTAATCCAGTTCCTTTACATCGTCTTTCTTTGCCATAACTAGTCTCCCGGACTCACAAACTTGTTTAACATACGAACCGTTAGGCCACTGCCACCTGCTGTTGCTGGTGCAAAGGCGTCACATTACTTGTCTTTGCATTACTGCTATCACTGAACTGCTGCATGAGTTGTTCTCGCAGAGTGGAATACTCGCGCTGTTCACGATTGCGCGGATACGGCAGCTCCACCTTCAACTCACCCACGATCTGGCCCGGCCCCGAAGACATGATCAGCACCCGGCCGCTCATGGCGATGGCCTCATCGATATCGTGGGTGACGATCACCAGGGTAATGCCCTTCTTGCGCGCAATGGCGGAAACCTCGTCCTGCAGACTCATGCGAGTGAAGGCATCCAGTGCAGAGAACGGCTCATCCAGTAACAACAATTCGGGATCGGTGGCGAGGGAACGTGCCAGCGCCACGCGCTGCTGCTGACCACCGGACAACTGTTGGACATTGACGTTGGCCTTGTCAGCGAGACCGACCAGTTCAAGTAATTCAGCAATACGTTCTTCGTTGCCCTTCTTCTCCCCAGCAAACACCAGACCGAGTTCGGCGTTTTGTTTGACGGTCATCCACGGATACAGCGAAGGACGCTGGAACATCATGTTCCACTTGGCGCTGGGCTTGCTTACCTGCTTGCCGTGGATACGCACGCAACCTTCGCTCGGCATGGTCAGCCCCGCCAGCATGTGTAACAGGGTGGATTTGCCACATCCACTGCGCCCAATCAGTGCAACCTGCTCGCCACTTTCGATGGTGACCGCAATTTCCTTCAGGGTTGGCTGCTTCTGACCCTTAAAGGTATGGGAAATGTAATCAATGCTGAGCAAAGCGCTTCTCCTACTCACAGTTAAATCAGCAAAATAATCGTTACAAAATTAATTGCAGCAACCGTGCCAAAGCACTAAATAGACGAAAATAGCTTGTTTTCAGGGGGTTAGTTAAAAAAGGGGTTCTGGACAAAGCACATTGTCGACAATTATGGACAATCTCGGCTGAACAATGTGTTCAGTGGTTTAATTCAAAGTGGACACGTCGGAAACTTTTTTACTTTCTCACCGAGAACAAACGGCAATCCCGGCAGTTGTTCTGGCTTCTGTTTGGGATAACAGGACGGAGGCAATGGCCTGCTGCCCTGCGCGCACAAGCTGATGCCACGCATCACCGGCTATACTTCAATCAGGATCATTGTTCGCGCAGTAGTTTGACTCTCACACACGGGCGACACGGAGGAAGCACCGTATGAGTCTGTTTCATGCCATTGGCCTCATTGTGACGCTGGTCGCGGTGTTCGGCTACTTGAATTATCGATTAGTACGACTCCCTGACATTATCGGTATCACGGTAATTGGGCTGGTCGTATCAATCGCCGTGGCCGTGATTGGTAGTTACGATCCATCCGTGGCGCAATGGGCGCAAGCTGCAGTTTCCGGGATTGATTTTTCGCAAGTCGTCTTCCACGGCATGCTCGGTATGCTGTTGTTTGCCGGTAGCCTGCACGTCAATCTTGACGATATCTGGGGCGAGAAATGGTTCATCCTGATACTGGCGACCTTCGGAATGACACTGTCCACTTTCCTGGTAGGAACAGGATTTTATTACGGTACAGCAGCGCTCAACCTGCATCTGCCCTATATTTACTGCCTGCTCTTCGGTGCCCTGATCTCACCAACCGACCCTATAGCGGTATTGGCTGTACTGCGCAAGGTCGGCGTACCCAAAAACCTGGAAACCAAATTTACCGGGGAGAGCCTGTTTAACGATGGCACCGGCGTAGTGGTGTTCGTCACCCTGTTACGCATCGCAGGCAGTGGTCATGACACCTCGGTGCCTGAGGTATTACGCCTGCACGCAGAGGAGGTATTGGGTGGAATCGCGGTCGGTGTTGTACTCGGTTATCTCGGCTACTATTTTTTAAAGGGCGTTGACAGTTACGCAGTGGAGATCCTGATCACCCTGTCACTGGCGACCGGTGGCTATGCCATCGCGGATTCTCTGCACACCTCGGCACCGATCGCAGTTGTATTGATGGGACTGTTGATCGGTAACAAGGGCAAGGAAGTCGCAATGTCCGCGTTGACGCGCCGGAATCTGTTTTCCTTCTGGGAATTTGTCGATGAACTGCTGAACCTGCTGTTGTTCGGGCTGATCGGGCTGGAGGTGATTGCACTGTCACTGTCGCTCCACCATGTGATGGTTGGCCTGCTCACCGTACCCATCGTGTTGCTGGCGCGCTGGATCAGCGTTGGCCTGCCGATCATTTCCCTAAGGCGCTTTCGTGTATTTATGCCGAATACGATCAAGATCATGACCTGGGGCGGTTTGCGTGGCGGCATCGCCGTGGCGCTGGCGCTCTCGCTGCCCAGTTTCGCCGGACGTGAGATCATCGTCGGCGCGACCTATGTCGTGGTGATTTTCAGTATCCTGGTGCAGGCATTGACTATCGAACGGCTGATACGGCGCTGGCAATCAACCGCAAACAGGAGGTAACTACCCATGCCTGATACTTATTTTCAATGGCGTCCCCATCCCTGGCATGGTCTGTCCTCCGGCCCGAATCCACCGACGTGCGTCAGCCTTTGTCGAAATCATGCCGTTTGACCATATCAAATACGAAGTGGATAAGTATTCAGGATATCTGAGGATCGACCGACCACAATATTCATCCTCGCGCCCGCCAACGCTTTACGGCTTTATACCACGGACCTTGGCGGGAGATCGTGTCAATCAATTGATGCCATGCCGGACGCAGACCGTGGGGGCGGTGACTCCCTGGACATCTGTGTCGTGTCGTCTTCCACAGGTAGCATACCGACAACCAGTTCACGCATTTGCTCTGCAGCAACGCAAAGTAAGGTATTCTGCGGGAATATATTCAAAGCCATAACACATTATTTCACTGACATGCATGATGTATTATCTCCTGACTTAAGCAAGATAAAACGATTAAAATAAGGCTCACTAGACGGACATAAAATCACAGCAATCCAGATCAGCCATTAACAAAGCGCAATATAAGCATCCGAATCTGAAATATATTACGCTTATTCCTCTGCGATTTGTCGCAACCGCACTGTGTCAGTAGTGTACAACTCAATAGATTTATTGTTTTCAAGATGCAAAATATTCTGCCGTTTAAATTCCGCAATAATACGGCTCACGCTCTCACTGGTTACACCAAGGATCGAACCCATCTCTTCGCAGGTCAATAGTTGAACCTGATTGGCTGCATGTTCCGGTTCAAAACCGGAAAGGAATGCCAGCAAACGTGCAACGCGACCGCGAATTGGGCCAGTGGAAAATTGTGTTATCCAGGTATCGGCTTCCTGCAGATAGGCATACCAGCACTCAACCAGCCAGACATAGGAGAATGGATCTTCCTTGCGCAAACGTTGCAAACTGTTCTCCGGAAGCCGCAATGTATTGAGTTTTGTTACGGTAACAGCTGTATGGTCGTTGACTTGACCGAGCAGACTACTCAACCCGATGACCGAGCGTGGACGGTGAAGACGAACGATGCGTGCACGACCATTTGGCAGGTGCGCAATAAGTTTTAACAGTCCATTGGTAATAAAATACACGGCGTCGCTTCTGCTACCCTGATGGTATATGGCTTGTTGCGGTTTATGCTGAATCCGGGTGGCATGCATTAGCAATTCCTTTAAAGGCTTCGGTGCATCTTCGCCAATTGCAGCATGGATCTCGGAATCCGGAATCGAACTATCTAATAACTGAACTGTATCTTCGCAGTTGGATATTAAGTCGGCATGCTGATGGTAGGATGACACTGAACACCTCCTTTGCATTAAGGATCGCATATAGCGCTGAAGAGTCAGTTATTGAAGTGCCTGGCTTTAGATTGTGATAGCCAGAATAACTACCGGTTAACCCGGCAATGTGATTCGTTCTAAAGATTGAGCTGGTGAGTGGGAAGTCAAGAAACGACCCACCCTCGTTCAGCAACTATAAATCACAGGCTGGTTTCACCAGAATGGTCACTTCTTCCAATCTGGTAGATTTCTTATAGCATACTACGCTGTTGGCATCCAACGATTAATATCGAAATCTGTCACTTTAACTCAAGCAGAGAAATCCAGTTCCATTGGCGAAGAATAATTTTTACTTTAAAAATACTTTTGGTTCAAATCATGCAAGACCTGCATGAGTCCAGTTGATAACAAGTTGAGAATCAATCACGCAGATACAGGACAAACCAAGCCCACAATCAGAACATTGTGCGGCAAATTGTCTCAATGCCATAGATAAAACTCGAATTCTGCGGTAGTCATACCAATCCAAGTATGCTGTTATGCAGCAATCCTGCAACAATAATCCGTGTTTTCGTGTGTTATGGATATTGAGAAAAGTCAATGCAGATCCCGGATATATGCTGTTAAATTTAGCTTCTGTAAATTAGTTTATTTTTTTGCTCAGACTGGCAGGACATATATATTCGAAGGTGTAGCATGGCCGAGATAATCCACTTACCCGAGAATATTATCAGTAAAAACGACAAGCAGGCTTTCGAAAGCTTTGGTGCACATGCCATCGTACATGGACGCGTGGCACGCTGGCACTGGGCCAGAGACAACTATGGCGACGAGGTTTTTCAGCTATATCGAGGTGGAACGGAAGATGTGCTGGCGGTCAGCATTACCCGGGACAGCGAATTAGATACATTCTGCGCGAGTGATGGCGCAGGTAAATTAATCACATCCGGTGCACTCGGGCATGTGTTTACCGAACTCGAATATTATCTTTCCCTTTTGCATGAGGATACACCGCCGCCTCTTGCCTGACATATTCTGTCTTTTAATGCTTCACCATGCTTAACAGCCAGGAAGGGGGACCTTAGAATGCGAGTGTTACGAAAACTGGACAAGTTACGCAAATACAACCTGCATACCAGCGATGCTGACTTCGGCAAGCTGGAACAAATCTATTTTGACGACAGGCACTGGCAGATACATTACTTTGTTGTGCGTACCGGCAGTTGGCTGCTGGGTCGCGTCACGCTGATCCTGCCCAGGTCAGTCGCCGCCGTTGATGATACGTCAAAGCACATCGATCTCGCCCTCACGCGTGAGCAAGTTGAACACAGCCCGCCGTACAACACCAAATTGCCAGTGTCGCGGCATTACGAGCAACAGTACTTTCAGTATTACGGCTATGAACCGTACTGGGTTGGCGATCCCTTGTACGGCAGCGCCCCGCAGAACCCGGTGAACACCGAGGGTCTTCTTAGCGAACCTGAAAATTCGCATTTACGCAGCAGCCAGGAAGTAAGAGGCTATACGCTACATGCCCGGGACGGGACAATCGGCCAGGTTGAGGATTTCATTGTGGGCGACCCGGATTGGGCGCTGGCGTATCTGGAAGTGGATACCCGCAAGTGGCTGCCGGGTAAGCATGTGCTGGTAGCACCGGCCTGGATCAACCAGGTGGTCTGGGAAAAGCGGGAAGTCGTTGTCGATTTAAGCCGGGATACCATCGTGTCCGCCCCCGCCTATGGTCCGGATAAAGTGATCAGCCGCGATTATCAGGTAACCCTCTACCAACATTATGGTATGAATTATGAGGAGAATTGACTGCCTATCAGGTCTGCGTGAATATTATTTCTCGAATACCAGGGTTTGCGGATCGGCGCCGAGTTCGCTTAAGGCAGTAGTGACAGCATGCATGAATCCCGACGGACCACAGACATAAAAGTGCTGATTAAAATTAGCGATCTTTTCTTCCAGATAGACCTTGTTGATACGTCGGTGTTCATAATCTGCGCCCGCCTGCCGGGTACAGGTGAGAATGCAGCGTTCACCGAGATAGTTGCGCAACTCCTTCTCGCAAATAATATCCGCCGGGGTTGTGTTGGAAAAGATGAGGGTGTTAAGAGCAACATCCTTGTCATGGGCCTGTTCCCTCAGAATAGCAAGAAACGGGGTAATTCCGGCCCCACCGGCGATGAATACACCAGGTCCTTGAAAACTTATCGTTCCAAAGGGATCCGTCATCAGTAACGGTGATCCCGAAGGTAACCGGTGAAGTGCCTGAGTCAGGCCGGCGTGGTCATCATAGCGTTTAATGGTAAATTCCAGCACCTCGTCATCAACCAGACATGTTGGTGTGAACGGGCGCCCTCCGCCTTGCCATTGGGCGCTGTCAATGGCGAGTTCCACGCCTTGCCCGGGCTTGAAGTGAAACTCCGACGGGCGACTCACAATAAAGCGTTTGACATCATGAGTGACAAATTCACTCATGAGCAGTTCAACTCTATATTTATTTGGCATGGAATTTGTCCGGGCTATTCATATATTCCTGATCAAAATAAACGCATCCACATCCCGGTGTGACCTTAAATGTAAAATTGCACTCTCCTCACTTTCACTGTACCTGACGAACAATTCTACACAAACACCAACTGCTGGCATTGACAAACATCAATGCCATTTATGCAACTGAATACGCATACTTAGACCCATGCAGTTCAACGACAAGCGAACTTGCTCCACTCATAGTCCATCGTGACAGGGAATCCTCATGCTGGGTGCTGCGGCGGTCGTGAACAATGCAACTCTGCGCAACAGTATTATCCGGCGCGAGGCCGTTATCGAGCCAGGCGCCGTGCTGGAAGATTGTATCGTTATGGACTATGTACGGATCAGCCGAAACGCCCGTTTACGCCGTGTGATTGTGGATCGGCACAATCACATCGAAGCCAGCAGTGAGATTAGTTTTGATCGGCAGGCAGACGAATCGCGCTACATCGTCACACCCGGTGGTGTCGTCGTCATCCCCCTGGGTGACACTGAATACTATGCCGGTAATTCACGTGGTAGTGGGATCGGCTACGGTGATTAGATCGATCAGTCGCGCTCATCCGCCAGGCCACAGCGCAGGGCAATGGCCCGAACATTCAATTGCATACCCAGACCCTGTCAGCCGCCGATACCACCGCCGGCAAAATGTCCCATGTGCTTGCGGTCTTCCTCGGTACAGGCTTCGTTCAGACACAGGATCGTGGTGCCGTCACTTTCAGAAATGCTCGTCAGATTGAGATCCGGCGTTTCGAATTCACTGGATTCGGTAAAGATAAAATGAAACGTGTCGCCGACGTTCATTTCCAGCGAACCGCCGAAATTCTCGCCGTAATCGTGCCAGCGTGTCTCGCTGCCACCTGGAATCTCGGGGCCAAAGCGCCGGTTGGTGTCATCCTTCCAGGCGATGATGACCGGTTCAGTGAGGACTTCCCCGGCCTTTTGCACAGCAAGCCGACGGGCCTCGCTGAATACAAACTTCTGGTCTTTCAAAACAATATTCATGGTTTGCATGGAATGTCTCCTTTTCCATTAGCAAAATGACATTATGGGAATATCAACCAGCGCCGGCATTGATATTTTTCAATGACGTGGGGTCCGCACGTAGCCTTCCTTTGGCGGGATCTGCCCGGTCGACATGTGCAACAAGCGTAATACCACCATGATTATCGTGAGTATCTGGATGGCAGCAAGCATGCCAAAGACCAGTGATCGTAAGGCTTCTATTCGTTCGAATACCGTTGTCAGGCCTTGGCGAGGTCGTTACACGTCCGCTTCCTGATAAAGACACCATTTGTTCTTACCGGTTTACTTCGCCTCATACATCGCACTATCCGTCTTGCGCAGTAGCGAAATGACACCGTCATTCTCGGTGGGAAACATCACGACACCCAGACTGGTGACGACAGACAACACATATTCCTGGTTGGCAATATTCACCAGGCTGGCCGTGATGCCTATCGGAATTGGCGTACCCTCCTTGGCCACCTGGATAGCCTCAAACCGGATCTCTTTTTCACGTCGGATTCGTTTACCGCAGGAACGAATTGCGATAAATCGACTCACAAGCAAAAAATTGAAACGAACAGCGCCTCAGTTTAGCCTGAGACGCGGCGAAGAGAGCTGGATCAGGCAAGCGCAAAACGCTGTGGATTCATCACTATAATAAATAGACTATGCAATCACCGCACCTGATCGAGACGGCCTATGACCTGATGACCGGCGACGAGGATGCCCGAGTCTGCAGGGATATCCCGGAGGCAGCCTGCCAGCACCAACCGCGCAATGCCGTTGCCTACATGCTCGCGAATTTGATCAACAAGATCGCCGATGAGCTAACCTCCGCCAAATTGATCCTGCCCTGGTTACTGACTGCGATTGGCGCACCGGCGGTGTTCAGTGGTTTCCTGGTCCCGATCCGCGAAGCCGGGGTGTTACTGCCGCAACTACTTGTCGCCGCGTTCATCCGCCGCATGCCGATCCGTAAAACCGTGTGGTTATGGGGTGCAGCGTTGTCATCTCTGAGCCTGGTCGGCATGGCACTGACAGTCGCCAGCGTGTCTGGCGCAACCGCTGGTTGGTTCATCATCCTGTCCCTGATCGTGTTCAGTCTGGCACGCGGCCTGTGTTCGGTCTCGGCCAAGGACGTGCTGGGCAAGACCGTCTCCAAAGGCAAACGCGGTGCGATCATGGGGTACAGCGCCGGCTTCGCGGGCCTGCTGACCCTGGGCTTTGGCTTTTATGTCCAGTGGTTCACTGCCAACGTCACCACCACGCATTTGATGATTAGCCTGTTACTGATTAGTGCCGGACTGTGGCTGCTGGCGCTGTTGAGTTTCGCCAGTATCGTCGAGCATCCCGGTGCCACCGAGGGTGGTGGTAATGCGCTGACCACAGCATTACACAGTCTCAAACTAATCAAGTCCGATACGCAGTTACGCCAGTTTATCACCACCCGCATTCTGCTCCTGAGTACCGCGCTGGCGCCGCCGTTTTATGTCATGCTGGCCCAGCAACGCACTGCGGGTGGCCTGTCGGGCCTCGGTACACTGATCATTGCCAGTGGCATCGCCAGTAGTATCAGCGCGCCGCTGTGGGGCAAGCTCGGCGATCGCTCCAGCCGCACAGTGATGATGCTGGCCTCGATGATCGCCGGCGTGTTAGGCATCAGCGTATTTACCCTGGCTGCGATCAATTCACCCTTGCTGAGTCATCCCCTGTTCCACGGCCTGTTGTATTTAATACTGATTATCGTCCACAGCGGGGTGCGCCTCGGTCGCAAGGTCTATCTGGTGGACCTGGCCACGGCAGAAACCCGCGCTACCTATGTTGCGATCAGCAACACCGTCATCGGCGTGGCCATGCTGATCGGCGGCCTCATCGGCATCATCGCCGATGTGCTGGCCACGCACTATCTGATTCTGTTTATAGGGGTGTTAGCCTTGGTGGCAGCGGCAAGTGCCTGGCGCTTGCCGGAAGTGAGTCAATAAATACATCAGGATCAGACTTTTAACTGGAGCATTTTCTACTATTAGAAACCTATTATCTCTGACTTGAGTTTTCCAAACTCCACCGCCTGTCACTGTCATGCCTTACTTCAACACGAAGACACCCCTGATATACCGGATTCGGTCTTCATCCAGACTGCGTCGCACATTTCCGGCCTTTTCGCCGAGATTATCGACGTAGACTGCCAGCCCCAGTTCACCCCCGGTGGCAGGTGTGGAATTTGCTACGTTGGTAACGAATTGCGAGTCACTGACATCTTCGAAACGTTCAACGCTGAAACCACATTCACTGAGCATGGCGTTCAACTCGTCTGCGGTGACCAGGAAGTTATCGTTAGGCTCCGTGGCCCAGGGCACAGGAAAGTAGATCAAGGCCGCTTTACCAGCGGCGACTTCCTGGAAGGCGAAACGACCACCCGGCTTGAGCACCCGCGCGATCTCTTCATAAAGTTTGTATTTGTCCGCGATGTTCATCCCGACATTTTGCATCCACACAAGATCAAATGATTCGTCGGGATACGGCAACTCCAGCGCACTGCCTTGCTGCACATTGATTTGATCTTCGAGGCCGGTTAGCCGATTCAGCAAGGCGGCGCCAACGCAATAATCGCTGGACATCTCGATACAGTCGACGCGGCAACCCACCTCGTCGGCGAGCATACGCGCACAACCGGCCAGCCCGGCGCCAATATCCAGCACGCTATGCTCAGGCTGGATCTGTGCCAGCGACAATAACTCGCGCGAGGCCGTAATGCCGCCGGTATGAAAATGATCGAGTGCCCCCAGCTCTGCGGGTGACAGGCGTTTTTCCGGATCCAGCCCGGCTGCCCGCAGCCCCGCCAGGATACGTTCCTCGATATCACTGGCCGAATAGTGTGATTCCATCGTCGACATAAACTCCTCCTCAATCTTTCTATGCATTGTAGCGTGTCGTTATTCGTGTTGTTGTTGATGGTCTTGGTCTTGTTGGGTATGCCAGCTGCAATGCGACTGCAAGCACACTAAACGTGACGGAAGAGCAGACTTGCTAGAAATAGTAGCTGTGATTCCATGCCCCGACAAGACAATTTAGAATATTTGGATTTGGTACAGACTTACAAATAAGAAGATGCTTATTAAGCAATTCAGGTCAGAGAGAACTATTCGCCTAATACGATAAACAATAGTTGCTCTCTGACCTTGTCTGAATGTTTACTGTGTCTGCTTGTCCTGCTTGTTCGCAGATAATGTGATGATGGCGTTTATGCTACCGACGACCACGCCCACCCCAATTAACACTAACCAGTATTTTTTGATTTTATTGGTGATGTCATCCCCCAACGCGGCGAGCAGTTCTGAATGGAAATGGCCTAGCAGGCCAACTGCAATGAGCACAATCGCGATCAAGGAAAATATGATGTATCTTGGGTTTAGCACCCTGGCGCTTGGGTCTTGCCATTTTTCATTCGACATTACATAAACCTCTTTGTTAAAAAGATGCCACCGGCCACCAGGAAGGCAATCGCGGTTAACAATAATCCGATACGTATCGCCGCATGGCCATTGCTTTTTATGCGTGCGATACCTTTGGGTGATATTTCCAGATCGATTTTTTTCCCGACTCGCGCTCCGGGTGCGTTGATGTTGGAAGTGAATTGAATGGTCTTGCCGTTCCTTTCGTACTCGATCACGGGGTATGCCCTGTTCGTCAGATCAATGACCACACCCTCCTGTGTGACAGCATGCTGAAACTGCGTCTGGCGTTCTTTCACGGTTTTGTAAATAAAATAGAAAAAACCGGCGGCGGCAATTGCGCCAAACCCCAAAAACAAATCAAAAATTTCAAATAGTGCGTTTGCCTTTTCCACGTTGCGTATTCCCCCCTTGTGTTTACGATACAGGTACCCAGCTGGTTATTTACTGCCGATCCAGCCCTTACTCTCGGCATATTTTGCATACCAGACCAAAAGCGTCGCCACGGTTACCGGCATCACAATAATACCGATTATCTCTCCCACGCCAAAGTTGATGCCAGTTCCCAGCGTGTGGGCCATGGTGATAACAACACCAATCAGTGATCCGATGAATACATAGAACGCCATGGATTTTCTAAACATCAACAACAAACCGCCCAGGGCCCCGCCAAATACCGCAATGGCAAAAGCGGCAGTCGCCCATAGGGGGCGCTTCTGAATTATCGCCTGTTCGGTCTCCCGATAGGAAGCAACCATCTCTGGATCCATTTGCACGAAGAAATTTATGCAACCCAATACATTCCAGACCAGCGTGATAATTACGATGAGCCAATAGCTCCAGTGGATGAGACTTTTACTTTGATTATTCATCGAACGCTCCGGTTCTCATGTTTATAACAGTATAGAACGGGCGACAGGTACGTATGGACTAATTACTGTTTAATCTCAATACCATCAACTTGCTGTGCAATTCCCGCCTGGGTCGGCCGTCGGCCAGCGCTGCTTTGACCTCTTCCATAACCTCCGATGGTACCTGTCCGTTGGCCCAGTCTGGCAGCTCATCAGCAGCTTCGAGACATTCCACAGTAAAGCCAAGTTTGCGGTAGGTCGTCCAGGGCAAGCCACCGGCCCAAACCGAGAAGGCAAACAAGCCATCGGGGGTACCGGGCGCAATAACAGCAGCATAGCCATGCGTCTTTGCCCAGCGTATAGAGGCCTGCGCCAAGGACGTTCCAATACGGTGGCCGAAATAGCGCGTATCCGGTTGATCTGACAGTGCGAAACTTGCGATGGAACGGCCTACATGAAAACAGGCGTGACACCATACCGGACCGCTAATATTCAGGCTGCCTTCAAGCACATCCGTGATATACGCAGGTTGGGTCCAAGCCGGCCACAGATCAGCAGAACCGCACGGTAATTGCAAACGATAGCAATGTAACTGCGCAATACACTGGTCCCGATCCCAGGCGCCAAAGCCAATGGTTTCCTGGGTCTTGAACAACATATCGATGCGATGGCCATCGGGAAGGCAGCGTAATAACACCTTTCCCAACTCATCACGGCGGATTGGGTGGATATCGATTGGTTCGTCGTTTGGAGAAATTGGAAACCTTTTTATCATTTCGTATTTCTCGACCGGTATAGTGGTAAGTTTCGCTTTTCTTACGAATGGTAGTTAAAACGCACGCTTGCCGGAAACAACCTCCCACCACATCCGCCAGTCGCCCTTCAGGCTGTAGAGCGGATACTTAAACGTGGCTGGCTTATTGTGTTCGAAGAAGAAGTGCCCCACCCAGGCAAAGGTATAACCCTGCAACAGCGCCAAGAGCAGCAACCACCCGCTTTGGGTTACAAGTGCCGCCAGCAACAAAACCAGTGCCACACTTGTGCCGATGACATGCAAGCGCCGGGAGACCATGTTCTGATGCTCGCTGAGATAGAACGGGTAGAACTCTTCGAAAGTCTTGTAGCGCTCTTCGGTAGTCATACATACTCCGATTTGCCGCAACCGGGGACCTTAAAATTTATCAAACAGACTCAGTGCCAGTATGTTCTGTCATGTGTTTGTTGAAGCGGTTTATTATCACTTTAGTTCCACCGTCATATCCAGGCAAGTTGCGATCCCTGACCGATACGGTGTTGGCTGTAGTCCATAGGCAGCCTCGATCTTGCTACTATCAAACTGATAGTCGTAGTCAAATTGGTACATCATCTCTGCGTTTTCGCGCAGCACGGGGATAACGAGTTCAGCCAGCTTCATCATCCAGCGTGGCATTACCTGCAACTTATCGGGACGTCCGGCTAGTTCGCAAGCCAGCCGCGCAAAGTCTGCACCGGTAAACGGTTCTTTGGTGGTAGGCAGGTGCCAGGTTTGCCCATAAGCCTCTGGTGATTGGCTCAATACCGCGAGCGCCTTGCCGGCATCCGGCGTGAAGGTGAACGTATGAATCTTATCGGCCTTGCCCAGCCATTGGGGGGACTTTCCCGCCTTGAGGCGTTGGAAGATCGTGACGTACGGAAAGCTTTGCACGGCATCCGGGCCATAGAAATCTGCCGAGCGGGTTATCATGGCCTGCAGGTTACCGGCTCGCATTTCTTCGAGAAGCATTGTCGCAATCCTGGCACGCACCTCGCCTTTTTGGCTGCAGGGATGAAACGGAGTGTCTTCGGTCATCGCACCGACCACACGCCCATAGGCATAGACATTGTCGAAAAACACGAGCCTCGCACCATGCCGCTTGCAGGCGTCGATGACATTGCGCATGACTCGTGGCCACTGGTCCTGCCAGATCGACAGTTTGTACGGTAATCCCGCGACGAGATAGACCACGTCACTGCCGGCAACGGCTCTGGCAACCGCCTGCGCATCCATCAGATCGGCCGCCACAGTCTCATCGCCCGGATTGACCTTGCGTGGATGTCGACTCACCTGACGAATGTCTGTGGTGAATGGCGCCAATGCCCTGGATAACTCACGTCCTATCGTGCCATTGGCACCGAGGATAGTCTGCATGGTTATCAATGACCTCTTAGATTGTTTTCATTGCCAGATTCGGTATTGCTTCAGAAGATACCAGGCGGGCAATGGAACAGGAGTTCATCAGCTCATCCCGCCGACTGAAGATATATCAACTTATGGCTTATTTGTTCCGGGATCGAGGCTGATAGTTTCTGGCATTTTGTTGGCAAACCAAATCTCATAAGTCTTTGGCCGTACAACTTTCTCATACCCTTTAATATAAATTGTTTCTAAGTCCAGATTCAGCGCCGCCATAGCCTTTTTAACCTCTTCAGCACCTTGCTCATCCTCTGTAAAGAAATAGCGAACTTGTGGAGTTTTTGGCCCTTCATCAACACGTTGTACGCCAGGTACTACAAAACCTGCCGCGCTCAGGGACGGCACGAGTGACAACGCCAGTTGTCTCTGGACTTCTACGGGGATATGGATAAATACCCTGGGCTTGTTTGCGCTCACCGCTGCTTCTTCCGCAACGGATTTTGCGACTTTACTGACTTCCGACGATGGGGATTCGGTGATGGATACCGCACTGGCCAGCTTGGCGCGCAAATCCGGATCCAGTTCTGCCAGGATCCTCAATGCCAGGATTCTGTCGCGCTCGTTATTGCTTGTGATCTTGTCAGAGAAAATTTCCAGAATCTTTATTTGTCGATCCGCCTTGGCACGCTGTTGACTACTTTTTGCCTCAGCCTGACTGAGAATTTCGGTATTATTTTGTTGTTGCTGGGTAATTAAATAGGTGCCGACTATCCCCACGACAGCGATGACCAACGGCATGATAACGATCTCCAGAAAGTTCTTCTTGTCTGGCATGAGATCAAGTCTCCTTCCTTTGTAAAATCGTTGTAAGTTTTGAGCTGTGGCAACAAAACGCCCAACACTGCAAAAATCCATTTGTTGCTACATCAAATAGTAGCAACCTGCCATTTGCCCAACAACCCGGAATTAACGTTTTGAATAATGTGGAAATATATAAGACGAATACAGAAATCAGGCAGGTTTGCGATTACAACAAACAACGAGAAATACTGTGCTATCTTACGACAAGCAATGGCAGTTTACTCTCGCAGGAGGATTTGATGCAGACATACAGAAAACACACCTGGCTTACCAGTTGGTATCTCTTTATTGTGTTGGCATTGATTCTACCTGGTTCTTCCCATGCACAGTCATTCGGATACGGTACGACCAATATCTCGATCATTCTCGCGAACGGACGCGCTTTTGACCAGGACTACACCATCATCGGTGTTGGTGGCGGTTATTACGTGGCGAATGGTCTCGAACTGGGTCTGGAAGTCGAAGCCTGGTCGGGTGGTGACCCGAATATCTACAAAGTGACACCCAGTGTACGCTTTGTGTTAAACCTTAGTAATCAGGTCAAACCGTACATCGGGGCCTTCTACCGGAGAGTCTATATTCAAGGCTA
>JBECKZ010000280.1:0-8197 GCA_040235555.1 Thiohalomonadales bacterium
TTGGCCAGTAACTGGGCCAATTGCACGGCATTGTTATCAAGCTGTGACGGACCCGGTTCAAAAAACCAGGAGATCGCCAATACGCCAATTGCCTGACCGCCAGACAAAACCGGGATCAGCAAATTGGATTTCAGACCTGCTGCCACATACTCCGGCATAGCGTCAGGATTGGCAGGATAATCGGCATTGTACATAAACTCGCCCTGACGCAATGTTGCGCCTGCCGTGCCTTGCGAAACCGGAAAGACATGTACCTGTAACTGGTGTTGTACCTGCGCCGGTACGCCCAGGAAGAATCGATAACAGAGTGTATCTTCATCTTCGAGCATAATCAGCGCAGCACCATCTGCTCCAATCAATTCTGCAGCAGCACCCGCGGCGAGTTCAAAGAAACGGGAAAAATCCTGTTCAACCACCAACTTTGTGAGCAGCTGTATGAATTTGGGAATCGATGTGCTGCCAAAAACGTGTGCCGATGACATGTGACTTCCTTACTTCGGTACCAGGCAGTACGTTGGAAAATGTTGCGAATTTTCCTGTTCATGCAATCCATATACCAGTCATCATTCCGTACGAGACACAAGGTGTATCCCTTATTCATCAAGGAGTTGATGTATACCAAGGCCATTTAGTTCTGTTATTGTCTGTTCAGCAGCATCATTTTAGTGCAGCCCGGATCAAACACGCTTCATGTCAGAACTAATGCTTGCCTGTTAAAAATTCCACAATGGTATCGCTCAGGTGCTGTGCCTGAGCTGTGGCAAAAATGTTCTGCGCATGAGCACTGCCATCCAGCAACACCAGTTGCTTGGGCTTCGGTGCTTTGGCGTACTGTTGTCGCACAGTGGAAGCCAGGCCTTCATCACGGCTGGCAATGTAGAGTATGTCATTCGCCTTGAGTTGACCGGGATCGGCGATCGGCATCGGCGAGAGCAGGACCAGTTTGTCGATCTCCCCGCGTTTCACTTCCGTCGCTGCCTCGCCCGCAGCACCACCACCCATACTGCCGCCAACAACGGAGACCGATTTAACGCCCTGAGCATGCAGCCAGCGCACGGCAGCGATAACATCCTGATCCAGGGCACTGGCGTCGCTACCAGCACGGGATTTACCATAACCACGAAAATCGATGGCCAGTGCACGATAACCCAGGGCCGCAATACGTCGAGCCAGCGGGGCCCAGCTTTGTTTGTTGAAGATGGCACCATGTGCAAACACCACTCCGTGCGTGCCCTGGCCATACAGATCTGCATCAATCTTACCGCCATCTGCTGTGGCAAATGTCACATCCTGTGGTGACGACGCCGCGCTAGCTACCGATACCACAACAAATAAACCTAGTCCGATAATAAGCTTCCTTGTCTCCGTTCTCATCCTATCCTCACTTATATATAGATATACAATTACTGTTTTAGCCGATAGCCCGTTTTGAACATCCACCACACGATGAGCAGACAAATACCAAGAAACACCAGGACCATTGACAGACTCAGGCCTACACTGACATCTGCCACTTCAAAAAAGCTCCAGCGAAAACCGCTGATCAGGTACACCACCGGGTTGAACAGGGTCACGGTCTGCCAGGCCGGTGGTAACATGCTCACGGAGTAGAAACTGCCGCCGAGAAATACCAGGGGCGTAATCACCAGGAGCGGGATCAGCTGCAGCTTCTCAAAATCAGTAGCCCACAGGCCGATGATGAATCCGAACAGGCTGAACGAAATACAAGTCAGGACCAGGAACGCCACCATCCATACGGGGTGGGCAATATGCAGTGGTACAAAAAAACCGGCCGTCGCCAGGATGATCAACCCGATCAGAAATGACTTGGTGGCCGCCGCCCCAACATACCCAATCAGGATCTCGACAAAAGAGATAGGCGCCGATAACACTTCGTAAATGGTGCCGGTAAACTTGGGAAAAAAAATCCCGAATGAAGCATTGGAAATACTCTGGGTCAACAGCGCCAGCATCATCAGCCCCGGCACAATGAATGCGCCGTAGCTCACACCTTCGACAGTCTGAATCCGCGCTCCGATGGCTGAACCAAACACCACGAAATACAAGGACGTGGAGATCACCGGCGAGGCAAAACTCTGTGCGATGGTTTCGAACGCGCGCATCATTTCATACTTGTAGATAACCCGGATCGCGTGAATATTCATGAGTTGGTTTTCACCAGGCTGACAAAGATTTCTTCGAGTGAAGTTTGTTTGGTATTCACATCCTTGATCGACAAACCGGCATCCCGGATAGCCTGCAGCAACGGGTCGATTCCGGTATGGCTTTTATGCGGGTCGTAGGTAAAACTGAGCTGACAGCCATCCGTGGATAATTCCAGCGCCCACGGCGTCAAGGCCGCGGGCAATTCTGACAGGGCCGATGCCAGTTCGATATGCAACTGGCGTTTACCCAGCTTGTGCATCAAGGCCTGCTTGTCATCAAGCAGCAACAATTCACCCTTGTTGATTACGCCGACCCGATCGGCGATTGCCTCTGCTTCTTCGATATAATGTGTGGTCAGGATGATGGTGACACCGGATTCGCGCAGCCGTTGCACCAGAGACCACATGTCCTTGCGCAATTCCACATCCACGCCTGCCGTCGGCTCATCCAGAAACAACACCACCGGTTCATGCGCCAGTGCCTTGCCAATCAGTACCCGTCGCTTCATGCCTCCGGACAAGGCCATCAGGATGCTGTCCTTTTTGTCCCATAATGACAGGTCCTTAAGCAATTGTTCCAGGTAATTTGCATCGTGCTTTTTACCAAACAGGCCACGACTGAAACACAGGGTATCCCACACCTTCTCAAAGGCGCCAAGCGTCAGTTCCTGTGGCACCAGCCCGATCAGGCTGCGGGTAATGCGGTAGTCCCTGACGATGTCATACTCGTCAACCTTGACGGTCCCTGTGCTGGCATTCACGATGCCACAGATAATCGAGATCAATGTAGTCTTGCCGGCGCCGTTGGGTCCAAGCAGTGCCAGTATTTCACCACGCCGGATTTCCAGATTGACGTTCTTTAACGCCTGGTAGCCACTGGCATACGTCTTTGACAGGTTCGAGATGGAGACAATGGGTTGCATAGCGCCCATATACTAAGCGTTCACTATTACGGGCACAATTCCTGAATTGCATGCATTTCCAGCTAACGTAGTCACAAAATAACCACCGCCAGACATATACGGTCAGAAATACCGGTAAACCGGTTGAAGCTCAGCGAATTTTTCCTGCGCTGCGTTTGGCCCGGTATAAATCAGAATCGGCTTTGGCCAGCAGTGTGTACGGTGAGTCGATGTCATCGGTGTATGTAGCCATGCCAATGGAGATCCCCACTTCAATCCTGGTTCCATCGAAAAGCGTCACTGGATTAGACATTACCTGTTTAATACGCTGGGCAAGTAAATGGGCTGATGCATCCGAACCTTCACGTAGAACCATCCCGAATTCATCACCACCCAGGCGTGACACGGTATCTTCTGTGCGCAGCTGTTGTTTCAAACGGGCGGCTACCTCGCACAATACTTCATCACCTGCCGGATGGCCGAAGCAATCATTGATATCCTTAAAGTAATCCAGATCCAGACATAAGACACTGAATGGTTCACCACTACGCTTGGCATAGGCGAGCTCGGCTTCCAGTGCACGATCAAACTGGGCCCGGTTGGCGACGCCAGTCAGATAATCGGTTAACGCAAGCTGAGTTAGCAACCTTGCACGCCGGCGATTTTCCAGTGCGGTCATTGCCAGTACTGACAAGTCAAGCAATAGTGACTGATCATTTTCATCAAAGCTACGTGGCTTGATATCGACAACAGCTATCGTACCCAACGCATAGCCATTGGAATCAACGATAGGGGCCCCGGCATAAAAGCGTACAAACGGCGACTCGACGACCAGGGGATTATTCTGGAAACGCTCATCCTGCTGTAGATCTTCACTCACCATTACTTTACCCGGCTGCATCACTGAATAGGCACAAAACGCCAGATGGCGATCTAACTGCGGCATATCCAGACCCAGGGTTGATTTGAACCAAATGCGATTTGAATCCAGCAAACCCACTACTGCGGCAGGGGTATGAAATGTCTTGGTTGCAACCCGTGTCAGGACGTCGAAGTCTATTTCCGGTGGGCTGTCGAGAATTTCATAGGCATGCAAAGCTTTTAAGCGCTCTGCTTCGTTATCTGGGATCGGGTAATGTTGTTCTGTTTTGCGCAATTATATTTCTAGCCGATTATCAATAACTAATTCAAAATCATGGGATATTTGAAACATAAAGTTACAATTCAGAAAAAGTGTAGGACCAAACTTGTAAAAAAGCATCATTTTTGAAGCATATTATGATTCACATCCCAAAAACGTCGTTTCATGACACCATGTTTCTTATCCTGAGCACAGGATTCTGGTATTCGTGTAAACAGAAATACTCAACTTGATTCAGTGGATTCTGGTGAGATTAAATAATTGGACTCAATCCAAAACCAATCTGAACAACTAACCGTATTCTGCGGCATCATCATGCCTTACGTATTTTTACGTATTGTTACAAAAATTGTTGTATTTATCCGGTATAGTGCCCGCACCCTTAATAACTAATACATAAGGAGTGCGCATGAAGTCTATTTTCAACATTTTTATTGCGGTCACGTCGCTGATCGCCTTCTCCCCGTTCAGTCACGCTGCAAATATGCATGCCAATGTCCCACAAAAACTGGCTATTTCAAAAGTCCACGGCGACTTGTCGATTATGGTTTTAGGATCCGGCGGGCCAATTGCGACCTCTGTTGGTCGCGCCAGCGCTGGCTATATGATCTTCAGCGATGGGGATCAAAACCCGATTGCCATCATGGACGTCGGCGGCGGTACATATCAGCGTGTTGCCCAAAGTGGTACGAACATCGCCAATCTGAAAATGTTTTTGTTATCGCATTTACACGCAGATCACACCGGTGATTTAACCTCTGTCATCAAGACGCTCTATTTTCATAACAATCAGCTGGGACAGGTACGTACCGATCCCGTGGTGATCTACGGTCCGGATTCCACTGCGTATAAAGGTGATCCTGGCACGGTTTACAGCAATGGCCAGCTCGTTTTCCCTTCCACTACGGATTACGCTGACGAGCACTATTCCATAAATGGCGGATCTGAGCGTTATCTCAATGCCTTCGTCCCGGCGATTACTAACGGTGCCGGTACCTTCAGTTATGAGGCCCACAATCTGAACTCAGCCTGGAAAGCGGATAGTAATCCGCAACCGGAAGTAGTCTATAACGCGAAAGGTCTGAAAATTAGTTCCATGCCAGTCAATCACGGACCAGTGCCGGCGGTCGCCTATCGCATAGATTACAAAGGACACAGCATTGTGTATTCCGGTGACACCAGTTCAGTATCAGACAACATGATCACCCTGGCGCGCAATGCCGACCTCCTGATTTACGATACTTCCATCACTGCAACGCTGCCACCGGTACCAGTGTTCCATGTCCTGCACACGACACCCGAGCGCATCGGGCAGGTTGCCGCAGCTGCAAATGTGAAAGAACTGGTATTGTCACACATCACCCCGGTAACCGAACCCCGCATCGATGAAGTGAAAGCCGCGATCAGGGCGAATGGTTTTACCGGTGAGATCCGCGAGGCCGCTGACCTGCAGGTTTATAACCTTGGCGATCACGACTAAGTCGAAAAAACCATACAGGTAAAATACAAACCGCCCCGTCAATGGGGCGGTTTTTTTACATTTCTGAAAGTGCACAATTCAACGTGGCAAGACATGTGCACTCAAGCAGACTCTGGTTGTAACCATTCAATCACGCCCTGCCCGGCCACATAGCCACTGGCAAAACATGCCGTCAGTAAATAGCCACCCGTTGGTGCATCCCAGTCCAGCATTTCACCGGCACAGAACACACCAGGAATGTTTTTCAACATCAGGTGTTCATTCAGTTCCGTAAATGGAACACCGCCAGCGGTACTGATAGCTTCCTCAATGGGTCTTGGTCGCTCACACATAATCGGCAATGCTTTTACCTTTGCTGCAAGTTGTTGCGGGTCATTGAGGACAGGTTTCGGTAGCAATTCGTATAACAGCGCAACTTTCACGCCGGTCAACCCTAGTTGTTTCCGCAGATGCTCGGAGAGAGAACGTTTGCCACGAGCGTCTCCCAATTTGTCGGCGATTTGCGTAACAGAGTGCTCGGGTAATAAATCCAGATGCAAGGTGGCACTACCAGTTTGCTTTATCGCATCGCGTAAGTCAGCAGAGAAAGCATAGACCAGGCTACCTTCAATACCATACTGGGTTATCACAAAGTCACCAGGTCTAGTCTGTTCGTCACCATACACATTGGTAAACGTTAAGGTCACGGATTTCACCGGGGCCCCGGCAAAATGCTCACGCAGATGCGTCGTCCAGTTAACATCAAATCCGCAATTCGATGGCTGTAGTGGCAACACCTCGATCCCTGCCTGTCGCAGAAACACCACCCAGGCACCAGTTGATCCCAAACGCGCCCAGCTCCCCCCACCCAGGGCCAGTACAGTTGCCCTGGCAGTAATACAGGTTTCGCCTTCGGGCGTGATAAATTGCAGTTGTCCGTTGGGGTCAAAGCCCTCCCAGCGATGGCGTACATGAAAGCGCACGCCTGTTGCGCGCAGGCGATGCAGCCAGGCCCGCAACAGTGGCGCTGCCTTCATCTCTCTGGGAAAAACACGATTGGAACTGCCAATGAAGGTCTCTATCCCTAAGCCAGCTGACCAGTCACGTATCCGCTGAGGGGTACAGGCACGTATGACAGGTTCGAGTTGCGAACGCCGTGTACCGTAACGTGAAAGAAAACTATCCAGTGCTTCGGCATGAGTAAGATTGAGCCCGCTCTTGCCAGCCATGAGAAACTTGCGCCCCAACGAAGGCATTGCATCATACACATCCACTTGAATACCGTGTTTACTAATGACCTCAGCGGCCATCAAACCGGCAGGTCCACCGCCGATGATAACAACAGTATGTTCAGAAGGCTTTATTGGCATGAGACAGCAATCGTGCGCCAGTATTTTATTCGCAACTTACATATTGGAGTGTATTTAATCCGCCAATAGCTGGCGCAAATACTTGAATAATTTGCGTGCGGCGCGTGGCGGTTTTTGCAATGCGGATTCTTTGCGTGCATTGGCGATAAGCTGTCTGACTTGTGTGGTATCGGCCTGTGGGTGCTGGTTCAAAAGCTCGGTCACAGCTTCATCCCCTTCGGCTATCAAACGATCACGCCAGCGCTCAATCTGATGCAATTGCGCAGTGGCAACCTGTCCGCCACGCTTCAATTCCGCCAGTTTTTGTTCGATAGGCGCACAATCAATGCCACGCATGAGCTTGCCAATATATTGTAGTTGACGCCGGCGTCCCCCATGCGCCTTGATTGTACGACAGGTTACCAATGCCTCAGTCAAATCATCCGGTAATTCAAGCTTATCAATGAATGCATTGAAATTGGCCGCGGATAATTCGACCAACTCGGTACCCAGCGCCTGCGCCCCTTCGGCTTCACGTTTTAGCTGCCCCTTGCTTTTTCTTGGTTGGAGGTCTTCATCTTCTGTGGTCATGCTATGCTACCTTACTGAAAAAATTCACCGGATATGCGGCAAACCATGCCTGCTGCACTCGCAGCATTTTATGTCATAGCAGGCGAAGAAGATATGCTAACGACTGCACCGATCATGGCGGCGAACCGGAGTTATTCTCCTCGTTTGCCGCAGTTGCAGCCGGTGGGTGCAGGTTAACTAAGTGAGCCGGTAAATTACTCAGGCGGACAATATCGCCCCAGGCCAGAATCCCCAGAATGTTATCAATATTTTCGGTCTTGCCGTCGCCAGTTACAATAGCAAGATCGGAGTTGGCGATGCGCATCTTACCCACCACATCAAATAACATCTCATCCTTACCAACGACCACGAATTTTTCCTGGACATGACCATCCAGCTTTATCCCTTCATGGCCGAGCAAGGCCTCCCGCTCCACCACATCGGCTGCGACAACCCCCAGTATCTGGTTGGCTTCATGAATTAACAAATGCGGCCAGTGTTCTGCCCTGCGCAATTTTCTACGTAAACTGCGCAGTCCATCTGCGTGATCTACACGCAGCATGGGAACACTCAGGGCATCACTTGCTGTCCGCAACATATATATCGGCGTC
>JBECKZ010000215.1:0-8771 GCA_040235555.1 Thiohalomonadales bacterium
CCCGCAATCCCTTGCGCGTGTTCGAACTGGACTTCGAGGAAAATCTCAAGATCGTGCGTCACTGTGTCAAATACAACAAGCGCATCATCTTCCCGTCCACTTCGGAAGTTTATGGTATGTGTGATGACCCGGACTTCGACGAGGACAACTCTCGCCTGATCCTCGGCCCGATCAACAAGCAACGCTGGATCTATTCCTGCAGCAAGCAGTTGCTGGACCGTGTTATCTGGGCCTATGGCAAATCACAGGGACTGAAGTTTACCCTGTTCCGGCCGTTTAACTGGATGGGTCCGCGTCTGGACTCGCTCAACTCCGCCCGCATCGGCAGCTCCCGCGCCATCACCCAGTTGATCCTGAACCTGGTGGAAGGCACGCCGATCCAGTTGATCGATGGCGGCGCACAAAAGCGCTGCTTTACCGATGTCTCCGATGGCGTCGAGTGTCTGTTCCGCGTTATCGAAAACAAGAACAATGTCTGTGACGGCGAGATCATCAACATCGGTAATCCGGACAACGAGGCCAGTATCAAGGAACTTGCCGAGTACCTGGTGGAACTGTTTGATGCCCACCCGCTGCGCAAACAGTTCCCGCCGTTTGCCGGCATGATCAAACTGGAAAGCCATGCCTATTACGGTGAAGGATACCAGGATGTGCAACACCGCAAACCGAGTATCCGTAACGCCAAGCGCCTGCTCGGATGGGAACCCAAGGTCACGACCAAGGAATCTGTCAGCAACACGCTGAATTATTTCCTGGAAGACTACGCGACCAACAAGCCAACTGAAGAATAGGCTACAGCGCACGAATGTCTGACCCGATCACCCGAGTCGGTTTACGCATCGATGTCGATACCTTTCGCGGTACCCGCCTGGGGGTACCGCGTCTGTTACAGATCTTCAACCAGCATCAGATCCACGCCACCTTTTTCTTCAGCGTTGGCCCGGACAATATGGGTCGCCATCTGTGGCGATTGCTCAAGCCCGCGTTCCTGATCAAGATGCTGCGTTCCAATGCCGCCAGCCTGTACGGCTGGGACATCCTGCTGGCTGGTACCTTCTGGCCCGGTCGCCAGATCGGTAAGGCCCTCGCGAATGTTATCAAGGCCACGGAAGACGCCGGCCACGAAGTCGGATTGCACGCCTGGGATCACCACAAATGGCAAAAACAGGTGGAACGCATGTCACGGGCACAAAGTCATCAGGAAATTGAAAAAGGCTTCAACAGCCTGGCCCATATCCTTGCGCACCAGCCGACCTCTTCTGCTGCGGCCGGCTGGAAATGCACAGAACAGGTGCTGTTGGAAAAAGATGCGTTTGGTTTTCGCTATAACAGCGACTGCCGTGGCAACTCGATCTTCCGTCCCGTGATCAATGAGCACATCTGTGTCCCGCAGATCCCGGTGACTCTCCCCACCTACGATGAGATGATCGGGCGCAATGGTGTGACCAATACCAATTACAACGACACACTGCTGGAGATGATCCAGCCCGGCCAATTCAATGTCCTCACGATCCACGCCGAAGTGGAAGGTATTATCTGTGCAACCATGTTCGATGAATTTCTGACCCGCGCACACGATCGCCAGATCCAATTTGTCCCTTTGTGTGATTTGTTGCCGCCTGCGGAAGAGATCCCGCACGGCCGTATAAAACTGGACGTGTTACCCGGGCGCGAGGGAACCATGTGCCTGCAAGCTACCTAAGTAGTGGTACCTGATTAACTGAAACGCTGTATAAACCTCATGACAAGCACTGCATCACATCCCAGCCTGAACCATTCTGTCCGTACAGCCATGTTCCTGGTTGTCCTGGCCTATATCCTGATTTACCTGCTGCCCCTGGGTATTCGTCCCCTGGCAACACCGGATGAAACGCGCTATGGCCAGATCCCATATGAGATGATCACGACAGGTCACTGGGCGGATCCGCATCTTGTCGGCCTGCGTTATTTTGAAAAACCACCCCTGGGTTATTGGCTGAATGCCGTGTCCCTCAAAATTTTTGGTGAAAACAATTTTGCCATACGTCTGCCCACTGCCCTGTCCGCCGGTCTGAGTGCCTGGTTTGTCTGGTTGTTATTAGTGCGCGTGGGATATGCACGGGGTACAGCATTAACCGCTGCCGCAATCTATCTGGGCATGGCCGAAGTCCTGCTGGTCGGCACGATTGCTGTGCTGGATTCCCCCTTCACGCTGTTTTTAAATGCCGGCATGGTGTTGTTTTATCTAGGGGTCAACGATCCGGATCGACGACGACAACGCAGGTATTTACTCGCGAGCGGAATCAGCTTTGGCCTGGCCTTTATGACCAAGGGATTTCTCGCCCTGGTCCTGCCCGGCATGATTCTGTTCGTGTATGCGTTGTTACAGAAACGCTATAAACTGTTATGGACAAGCTCCATCGTCGCCTTGATTGGCGTCCTGACTGTTCTGCCCTGGGCAATCATCATTCATTTGCGCGAACCGGACTTCTGGCGCTACTTTGTGGTGGAGGAACACATCCGGCGTTTCCTTGAACCCAATGCACAACATCCTGAGCCGTTTTACTTTTTTATCATGTTTTTCCCGGCCCTGGCCTTTCCCTGGGCGGCATTTCTACCGGCGGCGATTGCCGGTTTTCGCCAACGTGCGGACAATCCGGACTTTCTGCGATATCTGTTATTGTGGTTTATTCTACCGTTTCTATTTTTCTCCATGTCCCGTGGCAAACTCACCACTTATGTTCTCCCGGTGTTTGCTCCCTTAGCAGCATATATCAGCATCGGGATTATAAATTATTTAAAAGCCGGCAAGACCCGCCTGTTTACACTGGGTGTCGCAATAAACTTCCTCTTGCTGTTGTTGGTACTGGGCGTTGTCATACACCATCAATACTTTAGCGACAACGAAGCTCTGTTCATTGCATCTGAAGCCAATAGAATGTACCTGCTCCTGCTTTGCATCGTGTTAACAGCAGTACTCTGCCTGCTACCGGTGTTTATGAAATCCCTGTACCCACGCATCGGTGTAATCATCATTACAATACTGCCGCTCTTTGCCTTTATGAATCTGGTCGTACCGCATTCAACCCTGGCCGGTCTCTCACCGATATCCATTATCGAAAAGGAAAAGCACCGCATCACCCCGCAGACCATCCTGGTGTCGGATTCCAATGTCGTGCGCGCCGTGGCCTGGGTACTGAAACGCACCGATATCTACCTGCTGCAAAAAGGTGAGCTGACTTATGGCCTCTCCTATCCCGATGCGAAAGATCGATTCCTGGGGCCAGCCGGCCTGAACAAACTGCTGCAACAACACGATAGCGGTGAAATCAAACAGGACATTGCCGTCTTCTGTGAAGAACCGTGTCCGGGGGCTGCTAAATCGCTCAAACAACATGGCGCAACGCAGCACAGCGACGGTAATTTCGCGGTCTGGATTGTCCAGGGAAAACCGGACCATGACTAAAGCCGGTTTATCACTTCATCATTTAATGTTGCGCAAAAAATGAGTGTCTATCTGTTAATTGCGCTGGCCCTGACGCTCACCACCTCCGGGCAGATCCTGCAGAAGGTTGCGGCGCATCATGCACTGGCGCGTGACGAACAGACCCATTTCATTATTCGTATCCTGTATGTGCCACAAACCTACTGGGCTGTTGCCTGTCTGGTTGCCGGCACCATGACCTGGCTGGTCGTGCTCTACCATATGGACGTGAGCAAGGCGACGCCTTTCCTTTCCCTCGGCTTTATCCTGGTCACGCTGGTTTCAAGGATCCGCCTGCATGAAAAAATCTCCTTGCATCGCTGGCTGGGAGTCATCCTGGTGACCGTCGGACTCTGGCTGGTGGCCATGACATGAATCCGAAGAGCAAAAGTTACCTGTATATGACCGCCAGTATTTTGCTCTCCAGCCTGGCACAATTGTGTATGAAGGCCGGGATGTTACTGCTGGCGACGCACACCGCGAATGGATGGCCGGGTTGGTCCGCGCTGCTGGACCTGCCGGCTCTACTGTGGGTCGGTGTGGGACTTGCCTGCTACGGGACCTCACTGTTATTTTGGATGTCAGCCATTGCCCGACTAGAGCTGAGTCTGGCCTACCCGATGCTCAGCCTGAGCTATGTGCTGGTCTATCTGGTGGCAGTCAATTGGCCGCTGCTGCACGAACATGCCTCCTGGGTACGGACCCTGGGTATTTTTGTCGTGGTAGTGGGTGTCATTCTAATTGCTCGATCGGACACGTCAAAAGGGAAAACGACGATATGAAACTGATTACAGACGACATGCTTGGCCAGTTGATTCAGCAGGCGTCTGACTCGCCACGCAAGCGCAGTCACTACAATGTCCATGAATCCCTGGAAGATGTGGTCCAGAAACTCCTGGTTGCCGCCACCACCGATTCCTATTTCCGGCCACATCGGCATCGTGATAAAGCCGAGTTTGCACTGGTCCTGCGCGGTCGTTTTGTCGTGTTCACTTTCGATGACCAGGGTAACATTGTCCAACAACAAATTATCGGCGACGGCACCGGTATTAATGGCATGGAACTACCGCCAAATACCTGGCACTGCTGGCTTTCACTGAGTGATGACGCCGTGTTTTTCGAAACCAAACAGGGACCCTACGACCCGGCAACGGCATCGGATTTTGCGCCGTGGGCGCCGGCGGAAAATACGCCAGAGGCTACTCAATATATTGATATGCTGAGAAACAGTCTAAACTAAAAATATTTTGTTATTAAGGTGCTGACCATGCCGATTGATTGGGATCATATTGATGCTGCACTCTGGCGCCATGCCAAACAGACACTCGTACCAGTACGTAAGGTTGACCCAATCCGATTGCATGACCTGGTTGGCATCGATAAACAGGCCTCGGCCCTGATTCGTAATACCAAACGTTTTGTTACCCACCAACCCGCTAACAATGTCCTGCTCTGGGGGGCGCGTGGCACGGGAAAATCATCGTTGATCAAGGCAATTCTGAATGAATACAAAAGCCAGCGTCTGCGTCTGATCCAGGTCTTCAAACACGACTTGTATGATTTGTTCGATATCGTGGACGAGGTTCGCAACCTGTCTTACCGCTTCATTATCTATTGCGATGACTTTTCCTTTGAAATGAACGACGATTCCTATGTCGCTCTGAAGACCGTGCTCGAAGGTTCCATTGAAGCACCCGCAGACAATATCCTGATCTACGCCACCTCCAACCGTCGCCATTTATTACCAGAGACCATGCAGGATAACCTTGCTTCAAAAATGATCGACGGGGAATTACACTATGCCGATGCCATCGAGGAGAAGATTTCACTCTCGGATCGATTCGGCCTGTGGTTATCGTTTTACCAGCCGGATCAGGATGGCTATCTACAAATCGTCGACAGTTACTTTCACGATTACACAGGTGATCGTGAGCACCTGCACAAGGAGGCGATTCGCTTTGCCCAGACCCGTGCTTCACGCAGTGGTCGCACCGCCAGGCAGTTTTATAACTATTTTAGCGAGATAAAAAACTAGCTGCTGTTCGACGCTGGATGATTACAACCAGCCTAGTACCAACAGGAATTGGGCATTGTAAATTGCGTGCATGGTGATCGACGGCAATATACTACCATGGCGATCACGAAAATAACCAAAGACCAGTGATGGCAGAAAAACCGCTGCTGCCCATAGTGGTGGATGATGCACAAAATGCAATCCGGTAAAAAGCGCGGAAGTCACCCAGTTTGCACAGCTTAGACCCAGGAGGGTGCAGCTCCTGTTCCACAAACGAGACAATTGACCCTGGATGACTCCACGAAACAGCAGTTCTTCCAGGATTGGTGACCAGATTACCCAGTTGAAGAAAATCAGAAAACCAGCCGGTATCTGGTGAATAGCAGCTCCGGGCAGAAACAACCGAAATGCAATTGTGACGACAAAACCAGCTATTATTGCAGCAAGGAATAATCTGTCACGATAAAAGCCGCTTCGCGGAAGGAGACCCAGTTCTACCTGGAGGTCGCGCACAAATGTTGCCATATCAAGCTGTCCAGTAACCAAATGTGCCCCCTCACAAAAGCGGTGCGCACCTTTCTGCTGCTAGTTAATGTCAGGATCTACGTGCCCTGATGTGATTCCAAATCCGATAACAAAGGCTTAGTAATAGCAGAAAAGGCAACGTTGGATCAAACCTGCCAAATGGATTGTAGCTACAGCCACTACCTGATAATTTCAGCAAAACTCTTGGTTGCGGGATAACTTGGCCGGTTAATTGCGAATACATACTGTTGATTGCCCCTGCACTGTCCTGTTCCGTCCACACGGCGTAGATATCCGTTCCTGCCGGTGATATCCGCAGTTGTGACTCGCCCTGGATGTTGCTGCCATCGGCCAGCGTAATCACCGGTTCAAAGCTTTGCGTCTGGTTGGTGCTGCGCGTGAGATAAATATCCAGGTTTTGTGCATTACCAGCATTCGCGTAAACGTTAGTCTCCGTACCCCAGGCAGCTACCAAAACTAAAGGATCCTGGCAATCTCTCGGATCAGTCGGTGCCTGCGGATCCGCACATCCTGGCCCGTTGCCCGGCGGTCCCTGTAAACGCGGTTCTTTGACATTGATCGTGGTATCTGTGATATTTGAAAGATTGATCGGGGAACGCCATATGCCGTACCTGGCATCATAATGACGAAGATACAGATTATAATTTGCCAGATCAGTGGTCTCCGCCACTAACCAGTCCGGGGTATAGATGTAAGCCACATTGAGGAAATCACCGCGCAGTACCGCACGGTGAGCACGGGCATTCTCCTGGCTATTAGTGATGGAGCTATCGGCTAAATTCTTGTTTGTGGCAAAAAGTGTGTTGCTACTGATATTTAGCGGTGCGGTGTTAGTTAAATTAATCGCATTGGCATAGACCGAGGTATAACAATTCGGATAATCGACCGCAGGTTTCAGGTTTGATGCAGTAAAATCCGTATAGCCCATCCGCAACATGATATCGGCGGGGCCACCCTGAGAATACTGGCCCTGTCGCCAAAAGATAGCCCAGCGTAAGCCGCTTGTGCCGGGTTTGGTCTGCGTGACAAAGCGGGCGCGACGAGCATTCTCCGCCGGATCACTGACGATGCATCCCGTCCGGCAATTTTCATAATTCAACGGATTGCAGACGGTATCTGTCGGCGGGGCGTTGTAGTTGAAAGTCTGATAACGTAAAAACTTGCCGCTATCCAGGCCACTGGAACCTTTGGTTTCTTCATAGGCAACGATGGTCTTGGGCGGGCTACTGCCCCCCACCACTGCCAGATTGGCGCGGGACGCGCCGGTACTGCCAGAATCGATGAGTGAAGGGTCAACTGCATTTCCAGCTAGGTCCTTAACTGGATTGTAAGTGTAACTCTTCGGCAAACCAAAACCGGTCTGGTTATCGGTAATACGCACCGGCATCGACCATACACCTATCGCGCCGCCTGCGCTGCTGACATTGCTGGTGGAGCTGTACCAGACATCTGTACCGGGGCTAACCTTTGCACCCGAGGCCCCTTCACCTGGACCATCACCCTCACCCGGTTGCAAACCAAGAGGATCTTCCTGCCAGGTCACTGCCCAAACTCCGGAACTCAGGCCCCGGCTGACATCCTGTTTCGCATCGCGTGAACCATCCGTCAGGCGATCAACTGTCCAGTTCGCCACATTACCTACGTTATTACCGGAACTATGTGCTACGTAGACACAATTCATCGGCACTTCACGATTATTTCGGTCTGGATAGGTCACGGTTCGTTGCACGCCACCGGGGCAATAGGTATCCACCCAGCTAACGACAACATGCGAGCCGGAAGCGAAGGCATGGGGATTATCTGAATCACCATAATAGGCTGTGCGTGTGCCATCCCCGGTCCAGTCCGTACTGATGCTGGACAAGTTGGCGGTATTGGATAGATTAAACGCTGCCGTCCAGTTGGCTGTCTGACTGCAGTCAAGATTCGCGGAATCGCAAGTCCGTACAAAAACATCCCTGGCAGGTCGTACCGTATCGGCCTGCAGGTCATAGACATAATGTTCAGGCAAATTTTCAATGGCATCGCCGTAGATCACGATCATGATGCCGTTGTTCAGATTGACGAGTTTCGGCTTGTAGGCCAGATCAAAATCCGGTAATTGATTAGATAAGGTAATTGGCGTCGTAATCGCATCTTGCTGCAAGGCAAAAGTGGACGACGCTGAGCAAATTAAAGTGACTATTGAAACGATCCTGATAACCCATAAAGACATTTATCGCCCCGTTTATGTTTTTTTAAAATCAACACAATCTAGTTCAAACTTAATCCAGATTGATTCAAGTCTCAACATTAGAAAAATGATATAGATCAGATACCAAAAAAACAAATTACAAACGTCTATCACTCGCAAAATTTGTACGTGTTTCTACTTATAAATTCTAGTTGCGATTGAAACAAACCTAAACCAATCATTATTGACACACATCAATAGAAGTGGCGGACTTTTTATTGGATTGGTAGTAAATTTCATGATGCGTAAATCTCAGAAAATAATAGTATCTTGTTTCTCTGCAAGGATATTTTTTTACAAGAGGAGCTAAAACATGAAGAAGCATTTTTCCATTGTGGCCGGCATCGTGCTTGTTGTCGCAACAACTTCATCCATGGTGTTGGCTGCAGACCAGGATCGTAACCGTGACCAGACCCGCGATCAGCTACAAACCCAGGATCAGTTAAAAAATCAGGATCGTATATATGGCTCACAGCTCATGACCGAACAGGAACGTATCCAATACCGGTACAGAC